>SLPX01000256.1 GCA_007131745.1 Myxococcales bacterium | reverse complement strand
GATTTGGTTTGTTCACGTTTGCTTTTTCCGGTGGAAGAGGATTCGGATGTATCTGTTGTGGCTTCATTTCTTGCGGAGGCGGATTCGGGGTCGGTTGATACGGCGGCGGTGGATGAGGGGTCGTTGGAGATGGCGTCGGTTGAGTTGGCGGAGGTAGATGTCGGGGCGTTGGAGATGGCGTCGGTTGAGTTGGCGGAGGTAGATGAGGGGTCGTTGGAGATGGTGTCGGGGGGATTCGGAATGGTTTCTTGATATACACCGGATGACTTCGCAGCATGTAATTTCTTTTCAAAGAACGCAGATTCGTGAACGGAACTGCTGTCCTTTGCATACAATATCGCCTTATTATCTTCTTTATCGGTCACCTCGCTCATTTTCAAGATGTCCTCTTCTTTGCCGATCATCACGAGTATATCATCTTCCTCTATGATGTGGTTAGGACCGGGCAGGAATACAAAGGTTGCTCCGCCGTGTCTTTTGATGGCGATCACAAACAGATTGAAACGCCTTCGAATCTGAAGTTCTATCAAGGATTTCCCCAAAAATGAAACCGGGGCGACAATATCCGTTACTCTATATTCTTTGGCCAGCGGTACGAAATCCAGCAGGTTCGGGTTCACTATTCTCATGGCAAGACGTTCGGCGGTCTCGAGCTCCGGAAAAATGATGTGGTTTGCTCCCAGAGACTTCAGGATATGCGCATGGTCCGCGCTGCTGGCCTTTGCCCGGATCACCGGCACGCCGATTCGCTTTATGTGAAGAGTGCACAAGATGCTCGCCTCCAGGCTCTCGCCGATACTCACAATGGCTTCATCGAAGTCAGCCGAAACAACGGATGAGAGCGCTTCGAAATCCCGTGCATCCAGACAAAGCGCCCGCTGAACATATTCGGAAACCGTATTTACACGATTGATATCGGTGTCGATCGCCAGAACTTCACAGTGTTTTGCCAATGATTGAGCCAACCCGGCGCCGAAAAACCCGAGCCCCACCACGCAAATTTGTGTGTCGTCGTTTTTCATCCAATCATTATCCTTCCTTCCGGATAACGGATACCCGGCCTCTTTCGAGTAAACGCCCATGATGCAATCGTTAAGGGCCCCAGCCTGCCTACAAACATGGTGGCGATTATCCACACCCGCCCCGCGGTACTGAGTTGTGGAGTCAACCCCGTGGAAAGCCCCACAGTACCGAAAGCGGAAACTTGCTCAAACAAGACATCATGCATCCCCGGCCCTCCGGCCCCGGCGCTCGCTCCGGCCCCGGCGGTCTCTGTTACAAGAAGCAGTAAAACGCCTGCAAGGTTCCAGAGCAAGGCCAATCCTATTATCATTGAGACGCGTCTCATAACCTCTCCCGGAATATGACGATCAAAAAGGCGCGGGGATTTCTCACCACGCAATAGACACGGGAGCTTTGCAAGCCAGAGAGTGAAAGTGGTGGTCTTTATGCCGCCTGCACATGACCCGGGCGAACCGCCGATAAACATCCATATAACCAGCAAGAAAATGGAAGTCAGGGGGAGTTTGCCGATATCCACGGTGTTGAAGCCCGCCGTTCTTGCCGTTACCGACTGAAACAAGGAGCCGGATATTTTCTCCCATAAGGAACTCTCGCCGGGTGTAAGACCGAAGAAAAGAAGAAGTAACATACCCGAAACAATGAGTACCCCGCTGGTATAAAGCACGACTTTGGATGTCAAGCTGAGCCTTAGCAGAGTTTTATTTTTAACATTTTTATCGTTTTTACGGTTCATTATTCTGCGCTGGATATCAACCGCGACGGGATGACCGATGCCTCCCAAAATGATGAGAAGCATAACTACCGACACGACTACATGGTTTCCCCGCCATCCCGTCATGCTGTCCGAATAAATCGAAAAACCTGCATTGCAAAACGCTGAAATGGAATGAAACACCGCTGAATACGCTGCATGGGAGACGCCCTTGCGGGGGAACATGGCGATAAACAGCAACACCGCACCTATGATTTCCGCTATCAACACAAAATATAGTATGCGCACAAAGACGCCCTTGAATTCATCCGCGACTTCGCGCTGGAGCATTGAATTCGACAACGCCGCCTGGGCGCGCAAAGACATTCTTCGACCGAACAACTGGAAGACGAGCCCTGCAAAGGACATCACACCTATGCCGCCCGTTTGAATCAGCAACAAAATGACGATTTGGCCGAAAACAGTGTATTCGGAGCCGGTGTCAACGACTATCAGGCCGGTGACGCATACCGCGGAAGTGGATGTAAAAAGGGCTTCAAGAAACCCAACACCTCCGTTGTGCGCCCACGGAAGCAGAAGCATCAAGGTGCCGATTCCTATCAATGACGCAAAACCACCTACAAGCATTCCTTCGGGCGTGCTTGAAACAATAGATTTTTTTATTGATACTAAACGCTCAACCATCTTCAATCACGATTCTGCGATGAGGACACTCGGGGGCGTTTCTCAGACACCAGAGGTCCAGCATTTTCCCTGTAACCACCATCCTGCCCTTGTGCTTCCCACAAACCGACAGGGTAATCCCTTGTTCTCTCCTGGTTTTAAGATGAGGACATACATCACATATAATCTCCGACATTTCTCCGGGAAATTCAAAGTTGCGGGTGTCCCGGCGAGCCTTCAGGACAAAAACTCTTGCACCCAGG
>SLPX01000119.1 GCA_007131745.1 Myxococcales bacterium | reverse complement strand
TTCGGGAGGCGAACCGCTTGGCTGCGATTGTTTTTAAATATCCTGGTTTTGACATTTGTCATGGTACGATGCTCCGTTGACAGCATTTGGGCGGATTAGCTAACAAATATATGCTAATAGCACATGCGGGATATGTCAACGGGATATATGACGGGATATATGACGTGCTAAGTGGGGGACGGAGCATGAAAAACCGTTTATCTTCTTTCCAAGATCGCGCAGGGCGGTAGCAAAATGCTTTTGCCATGGAAAGGTACACACCGGGTGAGAAGCAAATGGAATCAAATCCGAAGTGACGAGCAAAAAAAGCATTCCGTGCGCTATATTGTAATTCAAGATATCCAACATACAGGTGATATTCTTTTCAACAGTTTCGATGAAACGCCCTTCTGAATAGGAACGCAAACGAAACGTTCGACTCGCTCGACAGGAAAGGCTCCGATTGATGCAAGGATATCCAATTTTCATAACGGCGACTATATCCGGGCATGCAAAGTCTGCGAAATGAGTTTTTTTAAAGTACTGGTTGAATGAGGTTCATCCAGATTCCTTAGGGGTGAGCAGCTTGTTGCGTTCACCCTTGGTATGGTAGCATTAACGATTGATGGTCGTTGATCATCTGATGCTGATCGGGGTTGGGGTTTTCACAGCATCAAGTTGAGCCATTCTAAATGGCATGATGGGAGGTTCCATGAATGGAGATAACACTCAGTGTCCGCAATGCGGGGCCGTGAATTCAATTCACAGTGAGATTTGCAGAAGCTGTGCCGCCAGGCTCAGGGCAGGATATGTCGAAGAGCCGGTAGAAGCGGGTCCCCCGGTAAACAAGTATCCCATGCTTGTAGATAAGTCACTCGCTCCACCGCCCCGGGCAGTACCTGGTGTTTTGGGGATCATGGCGTTTCGGCCGGCGCTGGTGCTTATTGTGCTGGCGTTTTGTGTAGAAACGATGGGAATGAAGTTGGCGCAGGCTGTAAGACGATTCATGACAATCATCGGCTTTGATTTTTCGGCAAAGAGCTACCAGCTCGTTTTTGCGTTGATAGGGTTCTGCGCTTTAATGTTCGTTTTATGGAAGGGCTACCAGCGCTACAATCTTCTGCTGAACGGTGTCGCTGCGAAGGCCGAACTCTTGCTGTGCAGGACCTCTTCCTGGAGTTATCAGAACTCTACAATGACTGCGTGTGAGGGTTGGCAGCGGACCAGGGTAAACTACACCGGTCCGGGGCACACCAACAAGCTCCGGCTTTGGGGGCCCACTGGGAAGAGCGCGGAGTTCAAAACCAAGGGGCTGGATTATAGAGATGGAGTTTATTTGTTGCTTCCTGACAAACCTGAGGTGCATGCGTCGGTGTGCTCTTTTGCAGGGTCCATAATCCCGGATCAGAACGGACAGTGGAAGGTGTGGCCGCAGATGAAAAGGAATATGTTCATTCACATAGCCTTGGGCGGTTTGATTTTGTTAGGTGCATTTTGCCATGCCTTCTTATTGTAAATTTAAAAGATCAAGGAAATATTACGAACGTTCCATCCCCGCATTTCTGTTTTCTATGTAGACAAACAACTCTCGACCCAAGACGCATGCGTCCATCAGCATTGAGCTTTCGACCTTAGAATCGAGTTTCCGCGATGAGCTTTATTGTACCGCTCCCGGCTCTTGTAAATGCACCAATCAACGAGGCTTCAAATGCACCGAGCTTTCGCAAAACATCGGTTTCTGATTCTATGATCTCAGTGTAGACGATAGGCGGTGGTAATATCCTTGTAACCATCTCCGTCTTGGAACAAAGAGTGGTTTGTGGGCGGCTACCCGGATCAGCACCTCCTTGCAAATCTTCCACGATATGGTAGATTTGCAAGGAAGATGATAGAACGACACGCACTCATAGAACTCGAAAACTCTTTGAACCGCCAGGCGGCCGTTGTTCTCATTGGTCCGCGACAGGTAGGGAAAACGACCCTCGCCTTGGCGCTCGCCGAAAAGAGGCCGTCTACCTATCTGGATTTGGAGGCGCCGTCGGATTTGGCAAAGCTATCAGATCCTGAGACCTTCCTTTCCGGTCACGAAGACAACCTCGTCATAATTGACGAAATTCAGCGCTACCCCGACCTTTTCCCGGTTCTGCGCGGACTGATCGACCGCGGTCGTCGACGCGGCCGAAAGACCGGGCGCTTCCTCATGCTTGGTTCAGCATCTATAGATCTGTTGCGCCAGGCGTCGGAAACACTCGCCGGACGCGTTGCCATGATCGAGCTTGGACCGGTGGACATCACCGAACCATCGGGTGACGCTAATGGAACCGAGAAGCTTTGGCTTCGAGGAGGTTTTCCTGAAAGCTTTCTCGCTGTGAGCGACGATGACAGCTTCGCCTGGCGGGAAGACTTCATCAGGACTTATCTTGAACGAGACATTCCGATGCTGGGACCGCGTGTCCCGGCAGAGACACTGCGGCGCTTTTGGACTATGCTGGCTCATCAGCAAGTGGGTCTCTTAAACGCCTCGAAGCTCGCTTCCGGCTTGGGTGTAAGCGGTCAGACAATAGCTCGCTATACAGACCTCCTCGTGGATCTGCTCCTTGTTCGCAGACTGGCGCCGGTGCTGCCAAACGTTGGGAAAAGGCTGGTCAAGTCGCCGCGGATCATCGTCAGAGACAGCGGACTGGTTCATGCTTTGCTGGGCATTGTGACTCGGGATGATCTGTTCGGTCATCCAGTGGTTGGTCCGAGCTGGGAAGGTTTCGTGATAGAGAACCTGCTCTCCGCGGCTCCCAAACGCATAATTCCAGGCTTCTATCGAACTGCAGCGGGCGCTGAAATGGACCTGGTTTTGGATCTGCCGGGGCGGGAGCGGTGGGCTGTGGAAATAAAGCGCAGGCCCGCGCCCAAGCCGCAAAAGGGATTTTACCAAGCTCGCCAGGACCTGAACCCCGACCGTTGCTATGTCGTCTACCCCGGCAACGATCGGTACCCGCTTGCGCAAGGCGTGGAAGCGATAGGCTTGCAGGAGCTTGCGACCGAGTTGCTGACGCTGGGCCGGGCGGGATGACGTACACTTCAAGCTGAGGGGGATATCGTGGTGAAACCCGAGGTGGGAACCCGATGTCTAATGCTTTCACTTGTCGCACACTGGTAATTCGATATGAATTGTGGTTAAGAATGAATCGACAAGGAAACGACGGGAATAAAATCCAATTACGTAAATACAAAAAGGGTAAAAACAGGAAGCAATGACATGCCCACGCACTTGGACCAGAAGAAACCGAAAGAAGTAGAAAAACCTCGATGGGGTATCACGAGGCAAGCACGGGCCCTGTTCCTGGTCCCGGTAGCATTCCTGGTCTACATCATTATTATCGGGATACTGGGAGGGTTGGTGGCCCGGCTGCCAGGCGTACCCCACAATACAGTCGTCATCACAAACGCGGTATTGATCGTACTCGGTGTGATCGGATGCATCGTTCTGTTTTCCGCACCCCAGGGGCACGTGGAGGTAGCAGGCGGCAGGTTGAGAGTGAAGCCGTTCATGCGCCGGGCTATTGAGGTGGATTTGGACACGGCCGACAAGGAGTTTCTCCGATGGGAAAGAAGTCCGCAGGCCGGGCCTACCATCACCATGGGCCCCATGATTCGGATTGCCGACTCTTCCAAATCCGTGCTGATCGGGACCCTGGAACCCGATCTGGCGGAGGGTCTTTTACCGGAAAAAGGAGCTCTTCGAAAACCGCCAAGCTACATCATGGAACCCGATGATTTCCGAGAGATGCTCAAGCGCCTGGGGATTTGGCCTACAGCAGCTTCTTGAGGGTTGGGTAGAATGCTAGTTCGACGGCGACGGTGACGGCGACGGTGAGGGGGACGGCGACGGGTCCATGCCCAGGAACTCACGCAAGATCTTGGCGAAGCGCTTGAGGCCTGCTTCGTGGTCCTGGCCGAAGTCGTGTGACCATTCCGGCTCGTAAACCAGCTTCGCCGACGGGCCCAGCTTGGCGAGGTTGGCGGCCGCTCGATCCGGGTCGGCCATGTCCCGGCCGGTGTAGACAATAAGGACCTGACCGGCCACGGGGCGGAGCTTCCTGGTCAAGTCGTAGCGCCTGGCCGGCAAGGAGTCCAGATTTCTGCAGACCCTGTTGAAGTAGGACACGAGGGCCTCGGTTCCGAGGAACTTTCCCCTTCGTGGGCGCTTTGCCAGGTCCGCCCGCACGCCCTTGTCGAACAGCACGTTACACCTGGCATATCCGGTGATCAGGGAATCAGCGTTGGGCGGCGGCTGTGGGTCATCTTCCAGGTGTCTTTGGGCGAGTCCCTCGGATGTCTGATGGAAACTCTCAAGGATCTTGGCCGCGGTCTCGCCGCCCTTCAAGATAAGTTCAATAATGAGAGGCAAACGCTCCTGGGCCGCGACATTCTGGGCGAAGTTTATCCAGAGGTGCACCTGGAAGTCGGCCCAGGTCAGCTTCAGCTCCTTGTCCGTACCGGAAAACAGAATAATCTTCCCGTCATCGAACTTCTTTTTCAAAGCTTCGAGCTGAGCAATGAACTTGGGGTTACGCTCCGCGAGAGATCCGGTGATGAGGCTGTCCAGGCGGAGCATCCCCTCGTGCCAGAAGGCAGCGTCGCTGTCGCCGTGAAAAAGGATCGCCGACTCCACGATCTCAGGGTGGTCCATGAGAATCTGGAGGCCCAGAAAAAAGCCGTAGGATCCTCCGAACAGAATGATCTTTTTCCCCTTTCCAACGAGATGATCCCGTAGCGACCGCACGTCCTTTGCCATGGTCGGTAGGCTGTAGGCCTCAGGCGCCTTCTGGAGCCGGCTCCGCAGGGTGGCCATCTCCTGTACCCGGGAAGAACAGTTAATGCCCCGGTAGTCGAACATGAAAAAATCGTAGCTCTCAAAGACCCCGGTCAGAAAGTGGGGGCTCTTGGGGCCATGGAACATCCAGTGAGCAATTGGCCCTCCGGCAAGGAAGAATACAGCCCCGCGGCGGGGAGTTTCAGTGGCTGGAAACTTCTCCCAGTAGAGCTGCACCTTGTCTGTTCCTTCCGGATCCTCGTAGGAGAGCGGGACATCCAGGAAACCTGACTTTTGCCCCGGGAAGGAATGCTCCTTTGGGTTGCACTTGGCCGGATCTTTGGGAGCTTCACCGGGAGAGTCCGCGGGGGAGTCAGCGAGGGAGTCAGCGAGGGAGTCAGCGGGGGAGTCGGCTGTAGAGTCTCTGGGCGGCGGGTCCGCGGCGGGCGGAGGATCCACGGACCGCGGCGGCCCACAGGAGAAAAGTGCAGGCAAACAAGTCGCAAAGAACAAAACCAATATTTTTTTCACTCGGCACCTCCTGTGGCAGGAACATGGATCACGCATGCATGGGCAGTATACTGAAATCAGGGAGGGTTAGCCCAGGAGATTTTTCTGGTTCGCATGGCGAGGTAGTGAGGTGGAAAGAAGAATCAAGGACCGCACTTTCCGGCCCAGGCTAAGCCCGATAAATCGTATTCGGCCAAAACTTCTCCGTTCAGCGTGATGGTTCCTTCAGGTGCGCCTTCGGAATTTACATTCACCGAAACTTCCACCGGACCGGCCGAAAGGCCGGGAAAAGTCAAGGTTAGGTTTACGGAATCGATTCGGGCTCCGACAAATCCGACAAAGCGATGTTTGCTATACAGACTCTAAAAGTTTCTTAAGGGTTGGGAAAGACACAAGATCGACATCCCGACGACGTTCGAGAAAAGGCCGCACATCAGCGCGGGCGCGTTCCCAATCCAGAGTTTCAAGGCGCCTGAGCAGTTCGCAGCGCCAGTTGTCGCGGGTCATGCATGGGCCTTGCCATGCGGTTTGCGAGAGGGCGGCATTTAGCTGGCCAAAATTCGGCGCGGGCCAATCGCGGTCGGCGAGGTACCAAGCCAGGTCATAGAGGTCGCGGCCTTTAGTCCATTGCCGACTCAAAACAGCGTGCAGCTTACCGGCCAAGAGCGAGGCTTTGTCGTAGTGACAAAGGTTGAGCGTAACATGGCGGCGCACAATGGAAGTTTCTACTTTCGCCCCCGGCGGGGGGCATGTGTCGAGTTCCAGCTTAATGGAAAGCGCTTGGGTCGGGTGCGGGGAAAGACCGATTTCGTGTGGGAGGCCCGGAAACTTAACCCAGGCTGCAGCTAAGGTCTTCCGGTCGTTTACGGTGATGTCGATCCGATATCCCTCGCGCACAAACGCCCGCTTGACCTTGGACATGGCTGAACGGAAACCAGCTTCTTTCGCCGGGACGATGAGGGAGAAATCGAGGTCTTCAGAGAAGCGTGGAATGGAAAAAAGAAAACGTAGCGCGGTGCCGCCGACAAAAGCCCAACGCATGAACGCCCCCTCATCCTGGAGTGTTTCCAGCACACGGGCTTGAAGGTATTCTCGTGCCAAACCATTCCGGTCAATCGTATTCGCGCCGCTCTCGGTCAGTTGTCGAAGATATTCTTTCATAGAAACTCGCCTTCCTCTTCTTCGATTTCTTCGATCAATGAGCCGATAACCTTGGATGCTCGCAAGAGCTTTGGTTTGCCACTGTGTCGGGCCAGATGATCCAAAGTTGCACGGTTGAATACCAGGGGGTTTTGCAAGCGAAGTTCCCGGAGGAATGGATCGGAATCTCCGCCGGGCGTGAGATGAACCAGATCCAGCAATGCCTTTTCGGGCGCGGCCACAAACGCGGATTGGCGGGGTGCAACCTCGACTCTTGAAAAGCCGAATCGCAGAGCCGGTGCGAGGTATTGAAACTGAAATTTACCAAGCGGCGTATCCGCGGTTTCAGGCCGCCCCGGTCCCACGCTGGTCACGACGGGCACCTGCTCGGGAATAGCTCCGTGCCATGACAGAGCGGATTGCAAACTCACGTAGCTTCCCGGGCGTAGACGGTTCGCGATAAGAAAGGGATGGGGATCCACTTTACGCCACGGGTGAGCAAGGGCATACAGCCCACGGCGAAGCTGAATCAATTTCCCGGACTTCATCCAGCGCGACAACTGTAGACGCACTTGTCGTTTATCCACCTTCCCCGACAACAACAGACTGGAAGAAAAAACCGGCTCAGCAGCAACAAAGCTCAGCAACTCAGTGAATTTCATAGCACTTGTATATCAGATTTGATAACTAATTGCAGCAAATTCGTAGATGACACCGAGAATTATACCATTTTTGAGTCAGCCCTTATCCGTTCGCTGCTGCGCAAATCCGACTTCGTTGGAATCGGCTTTCAGGGTTCTTGACAGGGCAAGTTCCTGAAATGTAAAAATAGGAGGATAGGAAAAAGCATTTAAAACCTTTCGAATCGGCCGGAAGCCATACGCCGGCCGATGGGAATAACGGCCCTCGGGCCATTTCGCCGAAGAAGAAAATAGCAGGAGGAAAAAATGCGGTATGTTTGTTTAACTTTATCACTGGCACTATCATTTACACTACTAGCAGGCTGCGGCAGCGAAGAAACGGAAGCTGAAGAAAAATACGAACGGCCGGCGCAGCTGGGCAAGGCCGATGGTCCTGATTCGGAAGGATGCGACGGCGCGGCCCTGGATGCAAACGGCGTATGCAGGCTGCCGAACGGTCGTTTCGCTCCTGCGCTTTGCTGTGCTACTACAAACGTTTGCGAAAACGCGACGATCGACGCTCAAGGGCAGTGCCGCGACCAGGAAACAGGACGTTTCGTCCCGAAAGCTTGCTGTGACGAGCTTTGCGAAGGCGCTAAGATCATCAATCGTTATTGCAGGTATGAAGACACCGGCAGGTTCGCGCTCGCTGCTTGCTGCGCGGACCAGTGCTTTGATCTCCAACTCCCGGTACCCGATGACGTTCCCCCGGGTTCGTGCGAAGAATCCTGCGGCCAACAGAGCCTCTCGGGCGATTGCTGGTGCGACGCAGAATGCATCGGTTTCGGAGATTGCTGCACGGACTTTGCTGATGCTTGTCCGGACATAGCGGATCCCCCTCCCCCCGAACACCTCTCTTGTGCCGGGGCATGCGGTTCGCACTCGGTGAACCAACACTGCTGGTGCGACGAACTCTGCTACGAGTTCGGAGACTGTTGCGCGGACAAGGTCGCGCATTGCGGCGGACTTGGAAACGACACAATAGTAGCGTGTGAAGTAGACGACGAATGCGCAAACACAGCGGTGGACGAAGCCGGGATATGCCGCAACACCATCACCGGACAGTTCGCTCTGGCCGCTTGTTGCGCTCCCACCTGCCCCAACCCGAATCTCTACGTGGAAGACGATGCATGGGTGTGCCGCAACGAAGTAACGCAGGATGTGCTGCCTCTTTTGTGCTGCTATGAACGCTGCATCGACGCGGAACTTGATCGTCACGGCATCTGCCGGAACATCATCACCGGACAGTTCGCAGACCCCGCGTGTTGCGCGGATCTCTGCTGGGCCGCACAAACGGCCGGAGCGGACGAAGATCTGGATGCATGTAATGGGGAACAAGAGGTTCCGGAAGAGTAAAAGTCCCAAAGTTTTCCGACTGAAGCATCCTACCTTTTTTCCGTTTTTACGTACCCGTTTTCGAGTGTTAAAGGTGATTTCATGCGACGCTTTTTCGTCTTACTCAGTGTAGTTGTAGTCATTCTGGAGACCGGGCGAGCGCTTGCTTGTACCGCGCTTTGCATCTCGAACAAAAAACAAATCGTCGTGGCAAAGAGTTATGACTTCCATGTCGGCCACGGATTGCTCGTGGAAAACCGGCGGGGAGTCATCAAAGAAGCCGCGATCCCGGGTGAAGGAAAACCCCTTCGATGGGAATCCCGGTACGCTTCACTGACATTCAACCAGTACGGTCGCGAGTTTCCGCTCGGCGGCATGAACGAAAAGGGGCTGGTGATTGAAATCCTGTGGTTGAACGAAACACTCCACCCTCCCCTCAAGCCCAACCGGGACACCATAAACGAGTTGCAATTCATACAGTACCTGCTGGATCGGACAGCCAACCTGAAAGAAGCCATCCGTGAGATTCGGAGGATCCAGATTTCAAAGGTCTACGGCGACGTGCACTATTTCATGTGCGATCGCGGGGGTGCGTGCGCAACCGTTGCTCATCTGAACGGCAAACTCGTGATCCACGCCGGCAACAGGCTGCCCGTGAGGGCAATAACCAACAACACGTACGCGGATTCGATCCGGCATCGGACAAAATGGCTGAAAACAATTAGAAAGAAATCCAAGAGGGGAGATCATGATGGTCTCCCGCAGGATACCGGTTCCTTGTCGCGTTTTTTACGTGCAGCGCACGCTGCTTCACGTAAGTATCCTCCCAAGACCGACCTTGTAGCCGAGGCTTTCGCTGTTCTGGATTCGGTTTTAATGGGTGATTATTCGAAATGGCAGATCGTCTACGAACCCCGGTTGGGCCGTGTTCATTTCCGGCGGCCCGGTGACAAAAAGTCGAGTGTTGTCACCCTTTCCGCACAAAACTGCAACGTACCCGTGCGCGCGATGGATCTCCTGGGTTCGGTGGGGGGCACAACCGGTTCCCTCGGGCCCTACACGCCGGAACTCAACAACAGGCTTGTGAAAAGGAGTTTTGAAAGACTGGGGGTAAAACTTCCCCAAGCAATGATCCGCGACGTGAAACGTTACCCCGCAAGAACCATCTGCAAGGTTGGAGAAAAAAACAAGACAAGCAGGGAGACTTCCGAACCTGAACCCGACCCCCGGATTCCTGCTGTTTTGGCAGTGCTGGATGGGTACAAAACGGCCATGAACGAGCGGAATGCAGCAGCGCTCGGCGCTCTGATTCATCCCGATTACGGCGAGCCAGGGGAAAAAGTATCCGCTGATTATGCAACCGGCAGGAGTGACTTTGTCAGGAGGGCCGAAGGGATGTTTAGGGGTCTAAAATCGATAAGTGTAGCGATGAAGGATCCCAAGGTGGTTTTCAAGGGCGAAAACGAGGCTGTCGTGGATGTATTTGTAAGCACGGTGTTTACCCTGAAGTCCGGCCGTCCCCAACGACTGTCCAATACTACCCGCTTCGTGCTGAGACGGTCCAAGGGCCGCTGGCTCTTTGTAAGCGGCTTATAGGCCCAGGGCTGAATCAAGAATAGATGCTTTCCAAGAAAAGCTGTGAGTTGTTTTCGAGAGTTATTTCTCTTTGTGCCGCTTGAATGGTATGATTAGTGATGAGGGCATAAGGGGTGGACTGCTGATTGTAACGACAACAACAAGGAGAACGAGAAATGGTCAGACTTCGTGTGTTCTGTATAGGCCTGATAATAGGGTGTTTTTGCGCCCCTTCTTTGGGCTTTGCTCAGGAAGAAGAGAGTGAACCGGGCTTTACTCAGGAAGAAGAAAGTGAACCGACTGTAGTAGAAGAGACAGCAGAGCAGGAACTCCCCAAAAGCCGCCTTTATTTCGCTTCCCTGACAGCAGCCAGGTACCATCCAATAGGTCTCGAAACCCAAAATCGCTTGATGTACAGCCACATGCTGTATGAAAGCGAGTCAATGATAATGCGCGATAATTTTTTCAAGGCAGGTCCTTCGCTCAAACTCAATCCGGCATATTTGAAAATCGGTCCGCTCATCGATTTACAGCCTATTGCCATATTACATCTTCGTCTCGGGTATG
>SLPX01000388.1 GCA_007131745.1 Myxococcales bacterium | reverse complement strand
GGGGGGGGGGGGGGGGGGGGGGGGGGGGGGGGGGGGGGTGGGGGGGGGCGGTGTCTTGATCCCAGTCGATGCCGGGGCCGCAGTCGACGCCGGGTTCGCAGTCGATACCCGGGATTGTGGGTTTTGGTTGTTCCATGCGGAACGGGTTCCAGCGATCCCATTCGGGAGCGTGAAATCCCAGGTTTTCACCGTGTGCGTTGACCTGGATGATGCGGCCGGCGATCCTGTAATAGCGGGGCATGGAAGCCATATGGGACAATTCTCCTCCGGTTTTTTGATTGGGATCCGATTTGATCCGATATTGAAATTTAGCACTTGTAAGGAAATGGGCAAAGGTTTTCGATGGTTTTGGTTGGTTTTGGATAGTTTTCGGTTGATTGGGGGGCAAGGCAATGTGTTTGTGTCGGAGGCATGGCGTTTGCCGCAAAAAACGTATGACAATAAACAGCAATCACTGCATACTGCATCCTTGGCATGAGATGTCCGCTAAACGGCTGCATGGACCGGCGAAGCGTGGAAGAGAACGGTGCATGTTTGAGAATTCAGGTCATCAGATTGCCGGAGATTGCCGGGTGATAGGGTCACGAGATAGGTAAGCAAAGGTCGCTGGTCGCTGCTTGACAAACTTGTGCGGGAAGGCAGGGTTTCTTTTCCTGGAGGAAAACAATGGTTATATCGAAAGTAAAACTGGAGAGATTTACGGCTTTTGAGCAACTTGTGCTGGATGTGTCTCCAGGTATCAATGTGTTTGTGGGAACGAACGCGACCGGAAAAACTCATTTGATGAAAGTGGTCTACGCGGCCTGTGATATCACCAAGACAAGACTCAACTTTGCAGAGAAACTGATCCGTAACTTCCTGCCTTCGGGGCGGGCGTTGGGGAGGCTGGTTAAACGCAAGAAAACAAGTTCGCGGTGTACGGTCGAAATATTTCGCGGAAAAACCAGGATTGGAGCGTCTTTTTCGAATCATGATAAACAGGCCGAAAGCGCCGACCTTAGCCATGTTGCCAAGTGGAGCGAATCTCCCATAGAAAGCGTTTATATTCCGGTCAAGGAGATGTTGTCGAACGGGCCGGGATTTCGGTCGCTGTATTCCCAGAGGGAGATCCACTTTGAAGAAATCTATTCCGACATTTTGGATCGTGCATACAGGCCGGCATTGCGCGGGCCGACCGACAGTGTGCGCAAAAAACTTTTGGCCACACTGCAAAAAGCCATTGATGGGAAGGTTGCCATCAAAGAAGAAGAGTTTTTCTTGAGAAACAAGCAGGGGAATTTGGAATTCTCGCTGCTCGCTGAAGGCATTCGGAAACTGGGGTTGCTCTGGGTGTTGATACAAAACGGAACTTTGTTGAACGGTTCGGTTCTGTTTTGGGATGAACCTGAGACAAACCTAAACCCGAAACTGTTCGGGGTGGTTATGGAGATCATTCTGGAACTTCAGCGTGCAGGGGTTCAGGTTTTTCTTGCGACGCACGATTATGTGGTTCTGAAGGAGCTTGAGCTGAGAAAAAAAGAAGATGATAATATCAAGTTTCATTCGCTTTACCGGGACAAGCGAACAGGAGAAATTGTTTGTGACACAATCGGCGATTATCAAGGAATTCATCCCAACGCTATAGCCGAGGCATATACGGATTTGTATGATCGTGAAATCAAGAGAAGCTTGAGGGGGAACGCATGACCGTGCTTTCTGAAGGCGATCTTGAAATTAAGATTCCACCCGGCGTCAAAGCGAGAAAGTTTGATGATTCAAGTCACGGACTCTCCCATTGCATGAAGGCCGTTGATTTTATTGTTGAACTTAAAGACAGAAGTTTTTTTATCGAATTCAAAGATCCTCAAAATCCGGACAGCAAATCAGGAAATGAAAGGGAATTTGTAGAGAAATTTCTGTCCGGCAATATTGATGAGGATTTCAAGTATAAATACAGGGATTCTTTTCTGTATGAGTGGGCATCAGGTAAGGCGGAAAAACCGATCTACTACTATGTCCTGATAGCGATGGATACGCTTACGGAAGCAGAGTTGGCGATTTGAATCGACGATCTCAAACGCAAACTTCCATGTAACGGCTCGGTGCCGAGGGTGTGGAAAAGACAAATAGTTGCGGGTTGTGGGGTTTTTAATATCGCAACATGGAACAAGCACATGAAATCTTACCGTGTGTCGCGGATCAGTTCACAAAAGAACGGGTTAACCAAGTTATAGCGGATCAACCTGTAGAGAGCAGGAAATCCAGGACGAGGGTGGTGGTTTCTTCGGGGGCTTCTTGGAAGAGCATGTGACCGGTGTTTTGCAGGATGTGGAAGTTGCCTTGGGTGAGTTTGAGCGCGAGGGTTTCTACACGGTCGCGGGGGACCATGGATTCGTCTTCGCCCCAGAGGATTCGGGTGGGGATGTTGAGTGCCGCGAGATCTTCGAGTTTGGAGGAGATGTCGAATTCGTTGCAGGCTTTGAAGTCAGCGTACGCGGTTAGACGGTTTACGAGGATCGGCTGGGACAACCATTTTTCTACAATGGTGCGGGGGGTGGAAGGAGAAAACGCCCGGCGGACTGCAAACGAGGAGAACGCGGAGAGGGATTCGGTGTCGTTAGCGAGGAGTTCGAAGAGTTTGGGGGAGACGGGGAGGAGGTGGGCGGTTGCAGCGAGAAAGAGGCCCGCGATTTGGGGGGGAGATTGGAGTGCGGCCTGCATCGCGACCGCGCCGCCCATGGAATGGCCCACGAGTATGCAAGGTGGGAGTTGGAGAGCCTGGATTAAGTCGGTTACGAAAGACGCGTACCGGGGAATGGAGACTTCTTCCAGGGGGAGGAGATTTTGGGATTTGGGGACGGAGGGATTTTTGGGGACGGAGCCGGGGTTTTTTGGGATTTTGGGGACGGAGCCGGGGTTTTTGGCGGAATTACAGGGGGTTGTGGGTTTTGCCCGGGAGTCTCCGTGGTTGGGCAGATCGATTGCGATGACGGTGGTGTGTTTTGAGAGGGGGCCAAGCTGGTGGAGCCAGATCCGGGCGGATGAGGCGGCGCCGTGTATGAGCAGAATGGGGACGGAGGAGGATTTTGTTGGAATGGATTTTGTGGATTTTGTGGGGACGGAGGAGGATTTTGAGCTTGATTTTGTTGGGGATTTTGGGGGTCTGGGGGATCGGCTGCGATAAGAGAGCCGAACACCCTGGATCAAGATGTCCGGCATACGATCAGCCGGCCTGGATCTTTTGGATTCCGGCCATGATGGGTTCCAGGGATTTTTCCCAGGTGTCGACGAGGCCGTAGTCCGCTACTTCGAAGATTGGGGCTTCTTCGTCTTTGTTGACGGCCACGATGACCTTGGAGCCCTTCATGCCCGCGATGTGCTGGATCGCGCCTGAAATGCCGACCGCGATGTAGAGGTCGGGCGCGACCACGCGGCCGGTTTGTCCGACCTGGAGGTCGTTTGACACGAAGCCCGCGTCGACCGCGGAGCGGGTGGCGCCGACCGCTGCGCCGAGGATGTCGGCGAGTTCTTCAAGCTTTCCGAAGTTTTCTTTCGTCTTGAGGCCGCGGCCGCCGGCCACGACGACTTTTGCGTCTCCCAGGTCGGGGCGGGAGCTTTCGGAGAGTTTGATCTCCACGACTTCCGCGCCGAGGGTGTTCAGCTCGGGTAGTTCGAGCTTGACGATTTCGCCGGGAGCGGATGCGGGTTCGGCCGGATCGAATTCGGTCTGCCTGGCCGTGATGGTGACCTTATCGGTCATGACTTCCACCGTGGCGATGGCATTGCCCGCGTTCGTGGGGCGTTTGTATTTTTTGGTTTCAAGCACTTCGATGATTTCAGAAGCCATTGCGCAGTCGAGCAGCGCGGTGACGCGGGGGAAGAGATCTTTTGCGGTGTTGGTGGCTGTGCCCACGAGGAAGTCCGAGCCGCTTTCGGCTACGGCCTTGGTTACGACTGGGGCCCAGGTTTCCGCCATGTATGTTTTGAGTCCGTCCGCGTCAGCGGTGTATACTTTTTTAACATAGGCTGCAGCGTTTTTTGCGGCTTCGTCGATTCCCGAGCCGATGCAGAGGCCGTAAACTTCGCCGCCTGCTTTTTCGGCCAGAACGTGGGCGCAGGATACGCCGTTTAAGGATCCGCTTTTCACTTTGCCTTTTTCAACTTCCATAAAAACAAGAACATTACCCATGGATCGTCTCCTTTTTTCCTTTCCCGTCCGTTTACAGGACCTTGGCTTCGTTTTGCAGTTTGTCCAGCAGTTCGTCTACATCGGCCACCTTGATGCCGCCCTTTCTTTCCGGGGGCGCTTCGAAAGCGTGGTGCACGACTCTGCGGTTCATCTCCACTCCAAGGTCGGCTGGAGACATTTTGTCGACGGGTTTTTTCTTGGCCTTCATTATGCCCTTGAGCGATGCGTACCTGGGGCCTTCGGGATACTCGAAGCCGGCGTCGGTGACGCCGTTTTTGACGGCTTTCGGGCTTACGATGCGAAGGTCCACGCTCACCACGCAGGGAAGAGGAACCTTTTTCACTTCAACGCCGCCGTCGATTTCACGG
Organism: Myxococcales bacterium; assembly: GCA_007131745.1. Next base: position 6,082 of record SLPX01000388.1, on the reverse strand, counting down.
GTGACCTGTATCCACTTGGGATCGGCTTCGGTCTCGAACTCCGCTGAAAAGCATGCCTGCGGAAGATTGAGATAACCGGCTGCAAGTTGAGCGGCCTGGTTGCTGTCGCCGTCGACGGCCTGCTTTCCCATGAGCAGGAGATCGGGTTTTTCCTTTTCGTAAACCTTGGCCACGATGCGGGCCACGATTTCTGAGTCAAGGTCATCGTCTTGCGCGACGATATGGATTGCACGGTCCGCGCCCATGGCCAGGCAGGACCTGATTTCCTTCACGGCTTCCTTTTCCGGGCCGATTGAAAGCACCACGACTTCGGTTTTTTCGAGGCGTTGCTGTTTTTTGCCGCCGTCTTCGCAAAGTCTCAAGGCGGCTTCCACCCCGTACTCGTCGAAGGGGTTTACCACGTAGTTCATTCCGCTCACGTCACAAGCGTTATCCTTGATCTTGATCTTTTGTTCGGGATCAGGAACTCGTTTGGCTGTAACTAGTATTTTCACGGCGGCTTCTCCTTCCTTATTGTCTGATATTGCCTTTGCCTTTTACTGTTTTCCTTTGAGTTTCTATTTCTCGGATCGTGTTTTGACGATCATTTTTCTTATCCGGCCCGTTGATTAGCAATGCCTCACTAAGTTGTCAACCACCCCATCATTGAAATGGCATCGAAATGGTGTCAGACACTAAGGATTAAGCTTTTATCCGTCGTCCAAGCGCCGGTAATTACAGGTGAATTGAGCGCCGAAAAATGAAAAAAAATGGTGTCTGACACTAGCAATTAGCAATAAAAAAAAGGAGCGGGATGGTATGCTTTGTTTTTTTCTGTCAGCGCGGGTTCGACCGTGATAGCTTTTCTCAATGGAACAATAAGGAGGTTTTTTTGATGAAATTTTTACGGGGTTTTTTTGTGGTTGTTACGGCCACGGTGTTTTTTGTTTCCTGCGGAGATGATGATTCAAAAACGGAAGAATGTGATCCGCCTTGCAGCATGGAAGCATGTGAGGAGTGTGTGGGCGGGGAATGCGTGGTGGTTTGCGAAGAAGGCGAGGAGTGCATCGGGGGAGAGTGCGTGGACCCGTCATCGCTTGTGTGTGATCCGGAGTGTGACTCGGACGAATGCGAAGAGTGTGTTGGCGGGCAATGCGTGGTGGTTTGCCAAGCGGACGAGGAGTGCGTAGACGGCGTTTGCATAAAGAAACCCACCGATTTGGACGGCACGTTATTGCAAGAGGCCGCGGCAAGTCTTGACCCGGGTGAATGGTATACGGACTTCCACGAGGGGGCTTCGTACCTTGCTTGGCTGTCGGACGAGCAAGTGTACTCTTCGGAGGTTATCAGCAGCGTCGGGGGGTTGATGAGCTGGGATAACGCGGCGCACAACTCCAGCGATTTTTGGGCGCCCATCGGTGCATGGGACCCGGTAGGAAAAAGGGCGTACTGGATAACAGACAGAACCTCCGGCGGGCAGACCACGGAATGCGTTGCGCTGATTTCTTATGATCCGGGTACGCACACTTTCTTCAGGCTTCCCCGCGTGGAAGACGGCGGCAATTGGGGCTCCCCGCACGTCTACGGGCGTTGGGCCCTGGATGTGGGCAGACAGAAGATTTACCGAAGGCAGGGTACGGACGGCGGTTCCGTTCCCGGAGGCACCCTGTGGATCTTTGATATAGCCACGGAGCAGTGGGAAAGCCAAGGGTATACCGTTCCTTGGGGCGATGCGATTGCAATGCACGAAGAGCTTGGCGAACTTATTTACATGGATTCGAGCGGGAATATCCGCGCCTGGAACCCCGACAACAACACGACTCGCGACATCGGGGTTCGAGACGGGGTTACCAGCCGTCATGCACATGCTCACTACAACTGGGTTCGCAAAGAGTGGTGCATGGCGTTCGGCGATTCCGGCAACCAGATGACGCTGGTGGACGAAAATTCAAACATTCAGGAGGTAACCATTCCGGAGGAAGTCAGGGGAGGCGGAACCAGCAGCACTAGTACAATGTTTTACGATCCCATCAGCGGGAACTATTTGTACACTCATCGCAGAGACACAGAATCAAAAGATCAGATCTGGGAGTATGACCCGGATACGGACACTTGGTTGGGGCCGGTGATGCCTCCGAATTGGGCACCTTATCACGGGTATATCCCCGCTCCGATCACGGATTTGAATGTTGTGATGTTCATACATCGAGACAGGGGCGCTCGATTGTACAAACACTCCTCCCTCTTTTAACAAAAATGGAAAAATCGAAATGGTGTCAGGCACTAGCAATTAAGCTTTTCTGAAGATGGAAAAATCGGATGGGGATGGGAACGGAGGAAAGGCGGGGACGGAGCGTGGGGGCTCCTCACTTTCTTGACAAGAACAGCGTGGGGGATGGAAAGGCGGGAACGGAGGAAAGGTGGGGACGGAGCGTGGGGGCTCCTCACTTTCTTGACAAGAACAGCGTGGGGGATGGGGACGACGGAGTGGAGATTGGGGACGAAGAGAAGATACGGAGGGAAGAGGGAAGATGGGAGATGGAGGCCCAGGCAGAGCCGCGTGGAGGAGCGTGTGACACTGTGACATTGATGTCACGGATCCTGGGGAGTGGGACTTTTGGCATGCTGGAAATGGTGTCAGGCACTAGCAATTAAGCTTTTCAAAAGATGCAAAAATGGGGACAGAGGAGAGGAAAGATGGATGCTTGTGGCTGTTTAATCGGATGGCTGAGGGCGAATTGAAAAATCTGCTTGAGCGGGGTATCCTCGGGTTGAGGAAGTTGTGCGGAAAGGGAGAAAACGGGGCTTGTCATCGGTTTTGGTGTTTTGGGCATGGAAGTTGCTTTGATGTCAGTGTGAAGTGAAGTGGTTCGGGATCGTGACGAGAAAAATGCAGAGGAAAAGATAGAAGATAAACAGCAACAAGGAGTTTGCCCGTGAAACACAAAATTGAAAAACAAGGCAATAGACTTTATGTTTCGTTGGAGAGGGCTGGGGCCGGACCGGTTCGGTTTTTGTTTTATTTGTTTGCGTTGTTCGCCTCGGGGGCACTGGTGGGATGCACGGGCATACTGGACATTATGGGCCAGTACGAGGTGGTTAAGGATGTGGAGAATCTTTTTAAGGATCCGGTGGTGGAAGATGACAAGATCGAGGATAAGAATCCTCAATACAAATCGGACCTGTGGGTGGAAGAAGAGTTTGATGGTTGTACATTTCTTTTGAACAAGAGCGGTTCGGTGACAATGTTGGATGTAGTCGCGTTCAGCGAAGAGAACGAGGATCTTGAAACCAGGCTGTTCAGAACAAGGGGCGATGCGCTGGCCGAGCTTTTCAAGCGCCGAGGGGCGGAACCCCTGCCTTCGCTGGAGGTGGTAAACGGAGCGCTCAAGGGTTTTAATGATGGGCTTTATGCATCCATCGAAGTGGGAGTTCAGCAAGGGGTTGAGGGGGATGAAGAGGAAGTTTTTAAGAGCAAGCGGGAGTTTCTGCAGACCCTCGCGGCCAGGTTGGCCGAAGAGCATGAGAACGCGGCGGGCGTGGTCCGGGGACATCTGGGCGAGGGGCTGGCGCATGTGATCGGCGGGTTGCTGGCTTCGGGGGAGGATTCGGAAAGTTTTTCAGGCGTGGACAATTCGATTGTAGAAAATGCACTGAATCTAGCCGCTGCTTTTGAGGAAAAGGTTCTGTTTTCGTCTCCGATTTCCTTTTACACATGGGACGATGTTTTGATCCAGGTTTTCAAACAGGACAGGTTTTTTCAAAACAAGCTTTCCATGCTTGATGAAGGTGCTCATCCATCCGTAGCGGAAGTAGGGCGGTTCGCGGCGATCGCCGTGGTGATCAAGGATGATGCGGATCTCCGTGAGCAGTATGAGAGGATCCTTGCCCTTTATGCGGGCCTTACGAATCCGTACAACAGTTTTTCAGCGGCCGACCTGTTCGATTACGTGGAAGGGGTGGAGTCTCTCAGCGACGTTGAAGGGATTCGATCCGATTTCCTAGCGGAAAACGATTATCCTTTTGTGTGCCGAGGGACTTACATGGCCTTGTTTCCTGCATCCCGGTCCAAGGATTCGGATTTCTTTGCCGACCTTTTTTGCATTAGTCCCCCGCCTGAAGACGTTACCCTCATAAATGTGCTGATAAACGGCATAATGGACGGGCTTGTGGATTTGACGCCGGATCCTGAAGTTTCCGGGTGGTATGATTACCAGCTTTACGCCCTGGAAACCTTGCTGCTTCCCAACCGAGGACCTGAAAGCGATCATCTGTTACTTACGAAGGCGTACAAGGAAAAGCTGATTGAGACGTTTAAGGCGATTATCACCCAGACCCGGGAAACCCATGCAAAACAGCTCGACTTTCCAGCAATGGGAATATCCGCTCCACCTCAGAAAGTCGACATATACCCGAAGTTCCCGGTTGAACCGTTTCCAACGTTTTATTTGCGCACGGCACGCGGGTATCGGTTTCTCAAGACCTATTTGCAGGGAGTGCTGGGACCCGAGTTTCTCTCGGGCCGGGGACGGGTTAATGCGGATGGATCCATGTCCGAAAAGAGCCTCCAGGACGAGATGGATGACATTATCAGGTTGACCTACGGGCTTTACATAGTGACCGCCCGTTCGGTGGGACTCGACCCCCTGGATTATTTGATGGAAGAGGAAACCGCGGAGTTTTCGGTGGAGGAGTGTGTCGAGCATGTCAAGGGCTGGCTGTCCCGCTGGACAAACAACGAAGACATCCTGGCTGATCCGAGAGTGATGGTGCCTGTTGGAAAAGACCAGGAGAACAACCAGGTCATTTATTGGGCCACTCTCGGAGTGAGGGCCATAGAGATTTCAGCCGAGTTCGTGGAAGGATTTGAACCGGAAATCAGGCCGGGGGGATACTCGAACTGCGAGGTCCGCGATATCGTGTCAAAGAATTATTTTCTGCTCATGGAAGAGATGCAGGAAGTGCGCATACGCGACAATCGGCAACCTCCGACCCGCGATGAATTAAGAGAAATCTGCGATTCCCACGACAATGTGGAAGATATCATCGCTGCTCTCGAGGCTTTGTAAACAAATGGAAAAAAGAAAAAAAGAAACACGAGAAGTCTCATGTAAACGGTCGAACTCCGGATCATCAACGCCGCAGGGCGGGATGGATCGGCGTACGAATCCAGGAGTTATTTTTGAGTCAGCCCTAAGGGGATGGTTTGCGTGTTTGTCGGCATGTATTGTCGTGGGCTTTTTTCTTGCCGGATGCGGCGTGGGCCGGTTGCAGACCGCCAGGCCGACTCCGCCCGGGCAAATGGATTTTACCATCGGGCAAGGGTTCGTGTACAATGAGCTTATACCTGAGAGAGACGGGGCGGTGGGGTTTGGAAACTTTCCCTTCATGGTAAACACCCGTTTCGGGGTAAACGAAAGATTGGACATAGGACTGCGCCAGTTTTTTCTCCTGGGGTTGGCTTCCGACGTGAAAGTAAATCTCATGCCTCCGACGAATCCGTTCGCGTTGAGTGTATCCGGCGGGCTGGGGATCGCACATGACCTCGACAGAGGGCCGGTAATCAACGTTCCGGTGATGCTGCTTGCAAGCTATGATACGCCTGTGGATATCACGCCATATGCAGGGGTAGGATACTCAAACTATTGGATTACAAAACCAAAACCGCCTGGAATCCGAGATGTCGGCCTGGCGGCAGGCGAGAGTTATGCGAAGCGCAAAGGTTATGGGACGGGTATGTTGGTGGTCAACGCCGGAGTGAGTATTGATTTAACCGAGATTCTTGCGTTGATGTTGGAATACAATTTCAAGCATCAGGTCGTAAGTGATCCCGGGGATTTCTTCACTTTCGTGGACACTCACATTGTCATGGCCGGCCTGCGATTCCGCTGGTCCATAGGGAAAATGGTGTCAGACACTAAGGATTAGCGGTTAATCTTAATTTGTCTGCAATTACAGAGGTTTGGGTGGCAAATAAAAGCTTAATTGCTAGTGTCTGACACCATTTCTAGGCGGAGGATTTCCTGGGTGGCCTGGTCCGCGTAGTAAATGTATTCGTCTTCAAATGCCATGGCGGTGAGAAGATGCGCGCCGGCTCTCTTTT
>SLPX01000228.1 GCA_007131745.1 Myxococcales bacterium | reverse complement strand
TCGTGCTTACCGGAATCCCGTGCATTTTCGATGAAGCGGTGTTTCCGATTTCAAGAGCGTCTTCTATCACCTCCTGTTTTTGCTCTTCTGTGTAATTGCGGGTTTGCCTTTTCTTTCTCTCATTGGATTGTCCATTCATTCTTGACCTCCATTCAGAGAGGTCACAACCAGGTCTTTTTTGTCCGGGTTTTTATGCCTCTCTTCGGATGGTCAGTGTGCGACAAGCGCAACTAGGCCAAGGGAAAGAAACACGAGGAAAACGAACATGGATCAAAATCGTCGAAGAGAAACCCGCCACGCCAAGGGGTTGACGGTTATCTTGGGGGTGGATGGAGAAGCTTACGAGGGAAAGACGCGAAATTTGAGCCGGGGGGGAGCTTTCATTGAAGTGGACCTACAGATCCCGGTGATCGTGAACCCATACGTGAATCTGAATTTCTTCGTTCCCACACACCTTGAAATCGTCCCGATTGCATGCAGGGGACGAATATGTTGGCTCGAAGGCGTTCTTCCGAACGGAACCGGCTTCGGTATAGAATTCGAAGGGCTGAACGAGGAGCAGATCTCCTCACTGGAAATGTTTTTCACCTTGGAGGACAGGACCGGCCCCAATGTTTTTTCCGCGCACAAGCAAACCATAGAAACAGCTTTGGAGCGCTGGGTGAAAAACGGCTTGTTGACGAGAGAAACCGCCACTCGATACCGTGAGCGGTTGGCCGGTTAAGGGTTGACTCGAAAAAACGTGTGTTATTTCTTGGCGTCGTCATGCAGCCATCCATTTTCAGAGCCGGCGATATCCCCGAATCGAGTAAGTTTCGCCTTGGCTTTTTTCTTCATGAGTTCCGCGTGTTCGTCTTCGGGTACAAATGCAAGAATCCTGCATATGCATGATTCCCCGTCCACGAGCCGCCAGGGAAATGCGCCTATCACGGCCCGCCTGTTCAACAAGAGATCCATGTCTCCTCCCATGCACTCCGCGTGAACAATTCCGTGATTGAACAACTCCAGGTGCATGAGTTGATACTTTGAATCATCGTAAAACTCTTCGAGCGGCTTACCGTATTTCTTTCGGAAGTGAGCATCGGCCTCCTTGGCCTGTCGCGGGCAAAATGTTCTAAGAATGGTATTCATGGGATGATCCGCGCTGCCGCAGTCCACGCCGATCCAGCGAAGCTTCTTCTTCCTCGCCCACTCGGCGAACTCACGGTCGGGACCGGGATGTTTGACCATGTAACGGATTTCATCCGCCGCGGGTTGGTCCCAGCCGTAATGGTGGTACCCGGTATGAATGATCAGAATATCTCCCTCTTTTACCTCAACCCTTTCTTCCACCATCTTGGATGTGTAGACGTCGTAATCGCCCGCCGCATCCGAAAGATCCACTACCACTCCCTCGTGCATGAGATAATCGAGAGACAGAGATGCAATGTCTTTTCCAGGAGTGTAGAAGTGGATCTCGCCGTCCAGGTGTGTGCCCACGTGGTTGGAATGGGTCAATAGCTGCCCGTTGGCGCCGTTTGGCGCCAATCTCTTGAAATATTTCATTTGAAGGGGTTCATAGGTCGGCCAGGCCGGTGTTCCGATTCCCAAAGGCACTGATAGTTCTATCGGCAGCATGTTTTTCTCCTTGAAGTTCAAGTGTTCTTGTTGTGTCCATACATTTCAAAAAAAGCTTCAAAAGCCTTGTCAAAACATTCCTGAGGCGGCTCGACCAACCCTGCGCCCACCTGGCCCACACCTGGTTCCTTGTGCGCTATCCCGGTATTTATCGCGGGCAGAATATCGGATTCGATCATCAATAGCAGGTCCAATCCTGCAGGCGCGCCGGCGAAATCCAGTGGAGGAAGAGCCCACATCTCGTTTCTTCCCATTGTGATTTTGTACATTCTTCGGGTGGTTGCAAGAGCGTCTGCAACATTTCCGCCCACAAACTGCACTATCGCGGGAGATGCAGCCATTGCGAATCCACCCAAACCCGCGGTTTCCATGATAGCGCTGTCGCCGATGTCCGGATTCGCATCATCCTGTGAATACCCCGGGAAAAACAAGCCGTCCACCACCTGGGCCGGTCCGACGAACCATTGATCCCCGAGGCCTGAAACTCGGATGCCGAATTCTGTTCCGTTCCGTGCCATAACCGTTACCATGGATGAAAACGGTATTCCCTCAGCCGCCTTGAGCATGCACTTGGCCATGGGCATTGTAAGATTCAAAAAGAAATGGTCATTGCCGTCAATAAAAGACAGGGCCCTGGAAATCTCGTCTCGCGGACGATCCAGCCGAGCCATGACGGGCGCTAGTTCTCTGAACAGGAGCGATGTGCCGGCGCGGTTCCTGTTGTGACCTTCATCTCCCATCTGGAGGGCCTGGGCCATCATGAGTTTCAAATCGATCGGCCCCTTCTCCTTAAGAGCCTCAGCCAAGAGCGGAGTCAAAACCCGCTCCATGAATCGAAGTTTTTCAACGACATCAGGACTGAACGCTCCGTATCTCAGCACTTTTCCCAAACCTTCGTTCAGTGTACAAAAGGTTCGCGAGGTTTCCCGCTCCGCATCTTCCACGATCCACACGGGCATGGAAGAAGTGATCAAGCCGGCCATGGGACCCACCGCGTCGTGGTGATGACAAGGCTCCAACCTTATGGCGCCCGACGCTGCCATTTTTTCCGCTTCTTCAGGGGTTTTCGCAAGACCTTCCAGCAAAGCTCCGCCGATGATTGCCCCCCTGAGCGGTCCAGACGCGCGCTCCCACTCAATCGGCGGCCCCGCATGAAGAAAGAGGTTGGGTTCCATGCCGGGAATTACGTCTCTTGCAGTTCCCACGCCCACAAGGTTGGGCTGTGAGGCCAAAAAACCTTTAAGAGCCTTTTGGTTCGCATCCGCGACAGTTTTTGCCAAGGATCCGGAGTTGAGTTGCATCAGCATTCTTATCTTTTTCTCATCGCCGGATGCAGGAGGCTGAAATGAAACTTCGGTCAAGGGGGCCGATGCAGCCCGGACTCCGGCCGCTACCTCAAACACTCCGAGATGGACCACATTGGGTCCTGAACTCAATAGCGTCCGGCCCTCAGCCGGAAAGACCATTGCATATGCATCATTATCCTCGAATGCATCTTTTCGGCCGGCTTGCCCGTTTCCACGCGATTCATCAGCCTGCCCAATTCGTGTTCCGGACCGCTGCCCGGCTTTTCTTCCCAACCATCCAAGAAAATCCGCGGCTGTTCTTGCCGCAAGGGTTGCAGTCGGCTGAACAAAAACCCCTGCGTTAGCGAGAACGCTTCGCTGTCGATCCGCGTCCTGTGGATCCATGGCGGTTCCACTTACCGATGCAATTGCTACAAGGGGTTTTGCGACCGAACGGTTTGCTGTTGCTTCCCGGAATGCAGCCGCGAGTTCCGGCGCGGGATCTTTGTTCGCGCCGTCACCCACCACCAGATCAAAAAGTATAACACCGACATCCGGATCCGCTCCCGCAGCGCGAATCATATCGCAGCGAACCTGCTGATCTATCATAGGATGCGGCCGACCGGCCGTATAATGATCATCTCCGAGATCGATGACCAGGTTTCCCTTGCCCCCAAAAGGAGCTTCGGGCGGAATGTAGCGCTCGGGAATTTCCACGGGGATCCCCGAGCGTGTCAGGATGAGCGCGGCTTCCGACGCGAGCGACCCTCCGCCAAAAAGTCCCAGCAAGCGGGAACCCGGATCCACGCCCGATTTTTTCAGATCTTCTATGTTCCCGGAAATCTCCGAACCCGCATTTACATCCGGAACCGCACTTCCATCAGTCAAAGCACACGCCGCGGCCACCGCGTGATCCAGGTCGGGGCTGTATATGACACCGTCCCTTTCATCCATCTCCGGGTCTCCAAGGTATCTCACCACCACCGGCTTTTTCATAGACATCAAAAAGCCGTGCATCACCCGAGCCACCTCGGGATGCGGATGTTTTGCCACCAAAACGCAGACTTTTGTCCCGGGATCATCTTCCAGCAAACGCAGGGCCGCCATGGTCATCGCTCCCCCTGCTTCGTCCGAGAGGTCCCGTCCGCCCGTACCGATAGCATGCGACACTCCCTTACCCCGCCCTGCGATACCACATGTTATCTCCTGGATTCCGGTACCTGAAGGCCCGGCAACACCGATGTCACCGCGTTCCACCCTGTTGGAAAAACCCAAACCCACCCCGGAAATGATTGAAGTGCCGCAATCCGGACCCATCACAAGCAACCCTTTCTCCAAGCCTCGCTTCTTGAGTCCCTTTTCGTCCTCTATGGAAACATTGTCGGAAAACAGGAAAACATGGAGCCCCGCCTCCAGGGCCTGCATGGCGGGATAAGCTGCATATCGGCCAGGCACCGCGATTGAAACAATGTTCGCCTTGGGGTTCTTCGCCAATGCCTCCCGCAATGAACCGGGTTTTGCTTCACCAGGACAGCAGGTTTCGTTTCCTGATGGCACTGTCCCGGAAAGAGCTTTCTCCAGCCTGTCTTCTGCCGTCTCGAGGCAATTCTCGTCTTCGCCCCTGAGCGCCACTATCATGTCCACGGGGGTCGCGTCCGCCAAAAATTCTTCTGCAAAACCAGCTTGCAAAACGAGCGCCCGGTTCATTTCGGTGCCCATGAGGACCACTGCTTCCGTGATACCCTCGATGTCCTGGAGTTCCCGAGCCAGTCTCATCAGGAAGGCCGAATCATGATAAGTCCTTTTTTTTACGAACACCCGTTCCGTGTATCCTATTTTCATTTACTGTGCTCCTGTCCGGCACACCGGAGTTCCCTTTTGAATCGAATCACTGCATTCATGTTTTAGACCAATAAACCCTGTTTCATCCGAAACTGCTATTGTTTTCGGACTCGCAGAAATTCACGCAAGAATAATATCAATCCGCACATCATGTCACGGCCCGATCGGCCTCCCGTTCTGAGCAAGCGGCCTGCAAGCCGTTCCAGTTCGTCGGGCCGCAGCCGGGCGGCGCCGATACGCTTCATGAGGTCCGCCAAGGGTTCGGCGAAAAACCCACGAGCAGCCCAACTTAACATTTCACTCCCGGCTTTTGTAGTCCCTTCACGTGGAAGCTCGGAGAGACATTTTCTGAAAACCGTATCCATTTCAACAGTCCAAACTCCATCTTTTTCAACTCGGTTTCCGGCCAGGCGACGACAACAAGCTGCAACCGCAACCAACAAATCATCCCCGGTGGGAGTGAGGCCACATCCAAAGCCGTGCAACCCTCTGCACGCGTCCCTCAGTTTCCGATCATCCTGAAAACCTCCTTGCGTCAACACTTCACTTAAAGCGGTCAGGCTCCCGGCCGCGCGGCCTTCAAGTTCATCCAGCAAACCACCACCATCTTTGCATTGTCGAACCCGATTGCTTCGGAATAAAAAGTCCTTGCCCTCATCCGGCAGCAATCGGGTCAAACGCTCAACGTGTTCTATCATGATCCTTTCATCCGGGGGATTCCCCCAGCTTTTGCTGTCCAGGTTCGTGCCGGGGCCTTCAAGTAAATACACCCGCGTGCGCTCACAGCAGGGTCGCTTCGCTTCCGCTTTGTCGGGCGGACAAACAACCGTCACGGCCCTGCAGTGGACATGCACCAGTCCGCCGGGTGGAGGCATCGCACCCGGCAAAACAATTCCGAAAGGAACCAGACCGCAAATCGGGTCGAGCAGAGTGAGGAGCGACTCCGAAGATTCAACCCAGGCTGCATGGCGGAATACATTTGTCACCGTCCCCCTGAAAACAAATCTCTCATCCACTGTCAAAAAACTTTGATCAAAACGTTCTATGCACTCCACATCCTCAACCGCTTTTTTTATCTTCCGTCTTTTTCCCGTCCCGCTCTTTTATGGCCTGAAGAACCTTTTCAGCCGTGATGGGCATCTCCTTGATCTCCACCCCCAGACCGTCGCGCAAAGCATTGGCGATGGCTGCAGGAGTCGGAATCATAGTGTGCTCGCCGATGCCCCTGGCGCCGTATGGTCCGTCTTTTTGAGGGGTTTCGATGAAGTGGGTTTCGAGTTCCCGGGGCAGGTCATCGGTGGTGGGTATCTTGTAGTCCATCAGGCTGTCGTTCCTGATTCGTCCGGTCTTTTCATCCAACAGCAGTTCTTCCATCATCCCGGTTCCCATGCCCTGTACGATTCCCCCGTACACCTGGCCGCGAATCAAGCCGGGATGCACCACCTTTCCGACATCATAACAGGCCGTGATCTTGTCGATCTTGTAGCACCCGGTCTTCACGTCAACGGTCAACTCCACAGCCTGTGCGCCGAATGTCCACTTTGCGACGGGCTTGGGACTCTGGCTTGTCTTCGGATCCAGGAACAAAAGCCCTTCAGGCATGTAACTCGCGTGCGCAGCCACCGGGCCGCCTATAGCGTGCCCATCCGGAAACTGGTAACCCAAAACAAGTCTTACCAGTTCCACGGAATCACCGCTTTCCGGATCCACGACCTTGCCACCTTCCAAAATCAGTTTAGAAGAATCAACTTTCAACACCTGTGATGCAGTGCTGAAAAGCTGTTCCTTGATTTTCTCCGCGGCCCTCATGATGGCATTTCCCGTGGCCCACGTCTGCCTTGACGCAACGGTCTGCCAATCATAAGGCGACAGGTCAGTGTCCGGCCGCTGCCTCACCCTTACTTTTTCCACGTCCAGATTCAAAGCTTCGGCTGCAAATTGAGCGGACACCGTGGCCAAACCCTGCCCGTAATCAATGCCGGAAATCAACACCTCCAGAACCCCATCCTCCGCGAATTTGAGCACGACCGAAGAAGCAGCGTCATTGGGCATTGCGGGCGCCTTCACCGCGCAAGCCATTCCACGGCCTTTGACATAACGTGCCGAGGGATCAAAAGTCTTCTTTTCTTGGGGCTTACTGTTTCCCCAAACCTTTTTTATGCAGAGATCCACCCGGCCCGCATTCTCGTCCAGAACCTGCCCTGTAACAGTGCGTTTCCCCGGACCTAGGCAGTTCAACAAACGAAACTCCGATGGATCCATTCCGATCTCATGCGCAGTGATTTCCATCTGTCGCTCCAAGGCCCAGTGAATCTCCTGCATGCCGAAACCGCGGTACGCGCTCCCTATGGGCAGATTGGTGTAAACACCTATCGAATCGCCCCACACGTTCGGAAACTCGTAGGCCCCGCCGCAGGTGTACCCGGCCGCCCTGACCACGTTCACTCCGTAGCCACCATATGCCCCACAGTTCCAGAGATAATGCATCTTCTGAGCCAGCACCTTGCCGTTGCGGTCCACTCCGGTGACCATCGAAGCGGTCAACCCCTGCCTTACAACCACCGCGTAAAACTCCTCGCTTCGATCAGCCATGACCCGCACCGGGCGGCCCGCCGTTTCCATGGCCAAGGAAACCGCAATGGGTTCAAGGTTTATTCCTGCCTTGCCTCCGAACCCGCCGCCCACATAAGGCACACGAACCCTCACATCACCATGCGACAAACCGAAACACGCGCAAAGCAGGTGCCTTACAGTAAACGGGCTTTGTGCGGATGTATCCACCTCCACTCTGCCTGCCAGATCCACGCGTGCAACCGACACATGCGGTTCCATGGGAACATGTTGCACCTGCGGCACTTCAAACGTATTTTCCACCACGGTGGTGCATTTCTTCAGCGCCTCGTGGTAATCGCCCTTTCGGATCATGAGATGATTATTGATGTTGGTGCCGGGCTTCGGGGTTATCCACTCGACACACTCGTATTCGCCCAAATTCGGATGCACCAGCGGCGATCCTTCAGCGATCCCGGCCCGCACGTCAAACACCGGATCCAAGACTTCGTATTCCACTTCCACGAGAGATGCAGCTTCTTCGGCCGACTCCGGGCTCTCGGCAGCAACGGCCGCCACGGGATCCCCCACGTAACGAACGCGGTCAACAGCGTATATGGTCTGGTCTTTCAAATACAAACCCGTGTGAAAAGGGTAATCCTTGCCCGCAACCACGGCCTTGACCCCGCACACCCTGCGCGCTTTTTCACAATTTACGTTCAGCACTCCGGCATGCGGATACGGCGACCTGATGACTCGAGCATGCAACATTCGGGGAAATTTCAAGTCCGCTGTGTAACGAGCCGCGCCCGTCACCTTTTCCACCCCATCTACACGCTCGACATCTTTACCCAATATTCTGGTTTCGCTCATAAGCGTTGCCTCCCGGCAGGGCAAATTCAAGCACCCGGCCGTCATTAAGAATTATCCATTATCCGCCGTCGGTTTCGTTTAACGCCGTGTTCGCCCTACCCACGCGCTTTTCTCATCTCCTCGGCAGCGTCCATGACCGCATCCAGGATCTGGACATAGCCCGTGCAGCGGCACAAGTTGCCGGCCAGCGCCCGGCTCACCTCTTCCCTGTCAGGATCCGGGTTCTCGTTCAAAAACGCCAGCGCGGTCATTATCATTCCGGGAGTGCAATAGCCGCACTGCACTCCATGATGTTTCAAAAAAGCTTCCTGCAAGGGATGCAACCGTTTCTCCCCTCGTTCACCGCTCACTCCTTCTATGGTCCGGACCTTCAACCCGTCCGCCTCTACCGCTAGCATAAGGCAACTGTTTACCGCCCTTCCCTCCACCAATACGACACATGCGCCGCATTCACCTTCGTTGCATCCTTCCTTTGCGCCGGTCAGATCCAGGACATCCCTCAGATATTGAAGCAGAGTCATTTTCACCGGAACAAGGTGTGTTTCATCCACACCGTTTACGTTGATGGTTACTTCCTTATGCATCTCCTATGACTCCTTTCCAGAGAGGAAATCTATTCCCTCGGCCGCAAGGACGGAAACCATCTCTCTTCTGTACCCCGCGCTCGCGCGCACATCATCAATCGGACTCGCAGCATCCAACGCGGCCTCCACCGCCCGCCTTCTACCGGTTTCCCCGTACCCTTCAGAGTCCAGGATCGCCTCTGCTTCCAAAACCCTTTTGGGAGTCGGAGCCACCGCAATCAAACAAACCCTGTGGCCGCGGTTGTCTCCGTCATGTCGCCCCACCAGCAAGGCCACGGTTGCAAGATCCACCCCTTTTCGTCTCGACAACCTCAGATACTTTCCACTGAGTCCCGCTGATTTTTTCGGCAAAAAGATTTCTTTCACCAGCTCTCCTTTTTCAAGAGCGGTCATGCCGGGCCCCTTGAAGAAATCCGAAATATCGATCTTACGTTCACCCTTGGCGCCCGTGGTTCCGACCGACGCATCAAGGGCCAGCAGAGCCGCGGAAGTATCCGCTGCAGGAGAACCGTTGCAGATATTGCCCGCCATGGTCGCCCTGTTTCGCAGGGGATACGAACCCACTGTCAGGCAACATTCGGCCAGGACCGGATAATGTTCTCTTATCTCCTTGCAGTTCGCTATTTCCGCCAGGGAAACCGCTGCCCCCACGGACAAGTCATTCCCTTCGCCCCGCGTGATTTTTCCCAACCCCGATATCCTTTTCAAATCCACGAGAAGAGAACAGCTCCGCCGCCCCAGCCGCATTTGCGGAAGCAAATCCGTTCCGCCCGCGAGATACGAAGCATCCTCGGCCTCCTTAAAAAGCGAACAAGCCTCCCCAATATCGGCCGGAGCCGCATAATCAATGTCTTTCAAAAGCAAAATAAAACTCCTTCCGTAAAAGGCGCCTAACTGATTTCAAATCAAAGCATTTTAGATCAAGCCCTAAAAACGCGGAAAAAGAGATTATTATTACCATATTGTTACTGATCTCCCACAAAAAAATCTCTAGTCAAGCCAAGGAGTGCGGATTTCGCAGGTCTGCTGCTCGGGCTAAGGAAACTTTTTAAGGTATTTTCAAGGCATGCAGATTTGCGGGCTCTCGATGGAGTAGAGCTTGCCGTGAACGGCCGACTCACCCTTGACGGCGAAGCGCCCGGTCACAACTACCTCCATACCTTCAGCCAGGGGGCAACAAATCAGGGACTCGTCCCCTACACAAATAAGGGAAGAGTGGGGGTGGGGTCCCTGCCCAACGTTTACGAGGGACACAGTGTGGGGAAGAATACTATCCGCCTTGGCCTCTGTTGAGACGGCATACCCGGCGGTGCAGCGGTTACAACAGCTCCCTTCCGCACACCAAAGAAGTGTACATATGCCACCATAACGCAGAAGCGTACTCCGAACTGTGACCTCATCTCCAACAAGGCTGGGCGCCCCGGCCAGTAAGTCCGCCAAAGTCCGGGCTCCGTCGGTCACCTCTCGCCGGCACCGGGGCAGAGGCTCCGGGGCGGGGCAGCCCCGGATGGCAAGGCAGGGCTTTGTACGTACTCTCGCCCTGCCGCAGCAGCCCGAAAAGGCCACGGAGGCCGCCAGGGCCGTTACAAGGACTATGATAATCATCGGCTTGTTGGGGCTATGGCTTTGCACATCTTGACCTCCTGCAGCAATTCAGCCACTTGCAAAGAGATGTTATTCGGCATTCTACGGTCAGAATTGAAATACCTGCCACAGAATACGCAGCTAGACGATGGATAGGGTCGAGGGTCGGCGCGGTGGCTTTAGGCGATCCCTTGGCTGTATCCGCCGTTTCCAGCTTCGTGCCCGTTTAGGGTTCACCCTGACTCCGTTTCCAGCCCCCGCCCGGTCGAACGGAGCGTGCGGATTTCC
>SLPX01000088.1 GCA_007131745.1 Myxococcales bacterium | reverse complement strand
GGCCATGGGAGGCTCTGTAAGCATGACGCCGGCTCCGGATTGCGGTTCTGTTTTCCGGGTTGAGCTGGAATCTGCCGACAACATGTCCGGCAATGGATCTTCCCAAGAAGGTTGAATCTGATGAAACCGGTCGGTCTTTCCAAAAATACCGACCGAACGAACATGGAGCTTTGTTTCCAGGATGTAGGGTTTCAGTGGCTCTACCCGCGATGTCAACGCCCCTTCGTGTCGCTTCCTGCTTGAGTCGCCCTAAATATGGTAGTACGTCTATCGTTTGAAATTCCTATGGAATGCTTTGCCGACACAACTGTAAATGCGGGTAAACCCCGATTACAAAGTTTATTCCCGCCAAACCGTATGGTCCACCTCCCTGAATGTATTGATTGATAAGGGCGCGGGCGTTCTCCACATGACCTCGCTTCTCCCATGCGTTGGCCTGCAGCACGGTTGTCAACGGTTGATAGCCGTCTGCAATGGGTACGTCCCCCCGGCCTCCTCCCAGTAGATTGTGTACCTTGTCAAATCTCCCATCCGCGGTATCGATCAAAGCCTGGGCCACGCGGTACGCGGTGTCCGCGCGCAGGTCGTCTGAACGGGGATTGCATTGTTTCAGCCAGTTTTTGGCTGCCTGCACATCGCCATCCTTAACAGCGCTGCGGCTCATGATTCCCAACACAAACCCCTTGTGGTGCGGAAGCTTGAATGCCTCCACCGCGCTTTCCAGAATAGCCCTCTGTCGTTTCTTGTCGTTTGTTTTCACGTAGTAATTGTAAAGAACCAACGTGAGGTAGGTCAAACGTTCGCCGGCTGCATAGTCCGAGGAAGATGCAACTTCCTTTCGTGTACTGTTGAAGACGCCGATTGCTTCATCTACCTTTGACGCAGGTATTTCGCCGTTGATAATCAAACCCTTGATGGAGTCGGGAGGAGGCAACGGTTTTCCGTCTTGTGCCCACAGCCTTGTTAGTCGGTCCTTTTCGCTGATAGTTTCGCTCTCGACCTGAGTTTCGATTTGACGAGGCATTATCTGGTTGATTACACCACAATAATCGCATTTGAAATTACCGCCGCCTGTATCGGTTTCCAGCGGTCCGCCGCATTGAGTGCACATCAAAACACGAATCTCATAGGTGAAATCACTTTTCATGGTTCTTTCCTTTTGAAATCGTCTTGCAGAAATATTTGTTATCTTGAAGCGTAGGAAATCCAAAGGCGCTTTGGCAAGAAAAAAGCAAGGACGGTCCGGCCGAGGCGTTTGCTTGAATCGGTCGATTGGTTGGCGGCCGTTCAAAAAGGTTCAACACAAATGTGTGCGGGGGATTTTTTCAGCTGATGGATGTTGATTTTGCATCCTTGTCTCGCTCTCGTGCCGAAATTGTCACAAACGCGCTGTAGCTATCCTTCCGGCGGCGCAAGAAACGCCGTTATGTGAAAGCATGGATTTTTCAAAAGGGAGGTTTGCCATGAAACGACGGATTCTTATTTCAATGTTTACGGCGACGGTTTTTTCAGGGGTTTTGTTGTTGCTTTGCTTGCCGGCTGTGGAGGCTGCAGCCGACTCGGGGGAATGGGGTGGGACCGCTGATGAAGAGATCGGTGAAATGGATGAAAACGAGGTGGATGAGAGTGATGGCAGCACGGCCGAAGAGGATGGCGAGACAGCAATTCAGAAGAGCGATGATAGCGAACCGGATCGCGAGCCGGTCGTGGAACATGTTGCAAGCACGGAAAAAGCTGAAGCTGTTGTGCAGGAAAAAGCCGACAAAGCGGAAACGCCCGTTGTTGCCGGCTACAGTGGAGGTTTTTTTATCCGCGATGCGGAATCAAAGTTTCAAACCAGGATCAGGGGACGAGTCCAGACGCGTTTTACCTTCAGAAGTATCGACAGCAATGAGGACGATCGTGATTCCAGGTATGCTTTCTCGATACCGCGGGCGCGGCTGGCCTTGGACGGCCATGCTTTTTCTCCGAACATCAAGTACGCCATGCAGGTCGAATTCGGGGGAGGGTTCACCTACCTGAGGGATTATTACGTGGATGCCGGCTTGCTGCCGGGTGTATTGCATCTGAGGGTCGGGCAGTACAAGCGGCCTTTTTCCAGGCAGCAGATCAGTTCCAGCGGCAGCCAGGAGTTGGTGGACCGCGCTATCACCGATCGAGCCTATGGCGCGGGCCGTGACCTTGGAATTATGCTGCACAATGACTATACCAGGTCACCCACGTTCGAGTGGGCGTTCGGTGTATTCAACGGTGTAGGAGAAAGACCTGTTTTTTCGGCGACCGTGACGGACGAGGGTGTTATCACAAGAGCTGGCTGGTCGAACGTACCCAATAGGTTCAGGCCCATGCTCGTCGCCAGGGTTGGTTACAACTACGGAGGAATCAGGGGATACAGTGAAGCCGACCTGGAAGGCGGACCCTTGCGCTTCGGTATCGGCGTGAGCGGCAAGACCGCGTTTAACCAGGATGAAGAAAACAATTCTTTTGTAAGCGGGCAAGCCGACTATGCTCTTAAAGTTCACGGTTTTTCCACAACCGGAGCTGTTTACTTCGGCACCGAGCAGGATGAGGATAGTGACAGTTATTCGAACCAATCTTACGCGGGGTTGGGATTGCACGTTCAGGCGGGCTACCTGTTTTTAGAGCGTTATGCTTTTTCACTTCGATACGCTCTGGTCGCGCCGAAAGGAAGCGAAAACAACTCACAGGAGATCATGGGAGGGTTTTCTGTGTACTTTCGCCGCCACAGTTTGAAGTGGCAGACCGACGGCGGGGTTTTGATTCATCAGGATCCGGACGGCGACCGGACGGATGCTCTGGTTCGTACACAGCTCCAGTTGGCTTTCTGAGGATTGGTATCGCTGATTCGTACCGGGCGGGTCGCATGAAAACCCGCCCTAATCATTACAATGACGTCACTTGCTTGTCACAGTTTTGACACAAAGCTTCGCTAAACAACGGCTCGCAGGTCGGGTTGCTGTTCGGCGAACCTGCAAAAAAGGAGAGAGAAATGAAAAGATTTTATGCTGGGTTTTTAGCGGTTGGGGTCGTCATGTTGGTTTTGACCGGCTGTGGAAGGGGCCGCTCGCAAAGAGGAGGTGATGACAACACCTTAAGGATAATCGGTTCAAACACTGTAACTCCGATCAGCACGGCATGGGCGGAGGGGTTCATGAAAAAGAATCCCAAGGTCAATGTTTCGGTAAGCGGGCCGGGTTCCGGCCCGGGGATAGCAGCGGTCATCGATAATAACACTGATATAGGACAGGCCTCCCGGAAAATCAGGGAGGCTGAGATCTCGCGAGCCAAGGAAAACGGGGTAGATGTGGTGGAAACCATTATCGCCTGGGACGGACTCGCTGTTTTGGTAAACAGGAAAAACCCGGTCAACGAGTTGACGATGGAGCAGTTGAAGAACATTTATCTCGGTAGAATCACCAACTGGAGCGAGGTGGGCGGCAATGATCAGGAGATAGTCGTCGTATCCCGGGATACCGCTTCCGGGACCCACGTTTTTTTCAGAGAAGTTGTTTTGGAAAAAGGAGAATTCACGCAAAAGGCGTTGTTTCTCCCTTCAACATCAACGGGAGTCAATGAAGTTTCAAACAACGCGGCCGCTGTTTTTTATGCGGGCCTCGGATATGTTACCAAGGATGTCAAGGTGGTCGGCATCAAGGCGAATGAGGGCGCATCGGCCGTGAGGCCATCCATCAAAACCGTCAATGACAAGTCATATACGCTTGCCCGGCCTTTGTTCTACTACACGAACGGCGCTCCAAAGGGGCTTGCGAAATCCTTTATTGAGTACGGAATGACAGCGGAAGGCAAAGCGCTGGTGGAAAAACTCGGTTTTGTTCCGTTGCCTTGAGTGTTGTTTTAGACCTTATTGAAGAGCGGGTTTATGGCCATGGATGAAGACATCAAGGGTTCCGAACGAATTTCCGCATGCAGGTCCGGACCTGCCGCGAGGGAAGCTCTTTCCGTGAGGGCCAGGCGGCGGCTCGTTGAAAAAGCAATCGAGGTTTTTCTGCTCATAAACGGAGTTTTGGCGGTTGTAGTACTGATCGGCGTGTTTTTTCTTTTACTGTGGGAAGGCTTGCCGGCTTTTTTCCACACTCCGCCCTTTGAATTTCTTTTCGGTTCAAATTGGTATCCAATTTCCGATCCTCCTGTTTTCAACATTTTTTCCTTTTTTGCGGCCACTCTTGTGGTTACCGGCATTGCAACTCTTGTTTCCCTGCCTATTGGCTTGGGTTGTGCAATCTACCTGGCTGAAATAGCTCCGCCCGCGGTTAGAGAAACGGTAAAGCCGATGATCGAGCTGCTGTCGGGGATTCCGTCGGTCGTAATGGGCGTTATCGGTCTCATGCTCCTTTCTCCTTATGTAAGAGCAATGTTCAATCTCAACACCGGGTTGTGCGCCTTGACGGCAGGCTTCATGTTGGCCTTCATGAAAGTGCCTATCATCATAAGCATGACTGAGGACGCTCTCACCGCGGTGCCTAAAGAATTTCGCGAAGCTTCTTATGCCCTGGGCGCCAACAAGTGGCAGACGATTGTTCATGTGTGTATTCCAGCCGCTCTCTCGGGAATATCAGCCGCCGGAATGTTGGGTGTTGCAATGGTCATAGGCGAGACGATGACCGTGTTGATGGTCGCCGGCGGTTCCACAGCTCTGAGTTTCTCTCCGTTTTCACCGATGCGGCCGATGACCGCCACCATTGCTGCTGAAATCAACGCAGCGGTATACCGCGGGCCTCAATACCAGGCGTTGTTCGCCATGGGGCTGGTGCTTTTTGTGATCACTTTTATCATCAATGTGGTGGCCGACCTGGTGATGACTCATCAGCGAAAGAAGTTTTCCAAATGAGCAGCCTTGTTTCAGAGAGCGGTTTCAATAGAAGGAAAGCGATTCAAAAGACTGCGATCACTCTTCTAGTGATATGCACCGTAGTGGTTGTGCTTCCGGTGGTGTTCGTGTTCGGATTCATCATCTATTACGGGGCGCCCGCGCTTAGCTGGGAGTTTTTGACTCAATCTCCCAGCCTTGCCGGGCGTGAGGGAGGAATTTTTCCCGCGATTGTCGGCACCTTTTATCTCATGATAGGCACCGTCATGATCTCCGTTCCGGTGGGCGCGCTTGCCGCGGTTTACCTTACCGAGTATGCAAAACAAAATCGCTTGACCAGGATCATCAACCTGGCAATCGTAAATCTGGCCGGTGTGCCGAGCATTGTATACGGGCTTTTCGGACTGGCTTTTTTTGTCATGGCAGTCGACATGGGGATGTCTCTTATCGCCGCGAGTTTGACGCTTGCTTGCCAGGCGCTTTGTCTTGTCGTCACCTCGTCGCGCGAAGCGCTGTTGACGGTTCCGGCAGAGCACAGGGAAGCGAGCTTGGCTCTTGGAACGTCGAAGTGGCAGACTGTCAGGCATATTGCAATCCCGGGCGCCCTGCCGGGAATTTTGACCGGGACGGTTCTTGCTATGAGCCGTGCGGCGGGTGAGACTGCTCCCATACTGGCCGTGGGAGCGGCGTTTTTTCTCCCGCGGCTGCCTGGTTCGCCTTTTGACCAATTCATGGCCTTGTCCTACCACCTCTACACCGTAAGCGTCCACGTCCCAGGGGTTCCCAAGGGTGCGATATGGGGGACGGCCCTCGTGTTGCTGATGGTCGTTCTGACATTCAACGTGGCTGCGATAATCATGAGGATCAGGGTGAGGAAGAAAAAGAAATGAGTCAGCCCTAAGGAGTCGATAATGGTAAGTCTGGACAAGAAAGTCCTCGATGAAAGAACATTCGCACAGGGCGACTGTGCGGATAAACTGAGCGCGCGCAATGTGAGTTCATACTACGGCGGTTTCCAGGCGCTTCGCGACATCAGCCTGGATATTCCGTGCAATGCGGTTACCGCGTTTATCGGGCCTTCCGGCTGCGGCAAATCAACATTTCTTCGTTTGTTCAACCGCATGAACGATTTGATACCCGGCTTCAGAATGGAGGGGGCTTGTGAACTGGACGGAGTCAATATCTATGATCGGGACATTGATGTCGTCGAAGTGCGGCATCGAATCGGCATGGTGTTTCAAAAACCGAATCCGTTTCCCATGTCGATATTCGACAACGTGGCTTACGGCCCGCGCAGGCGCGGCGAGAAGAAACGTTCTAAACTAGCCGAAATAGTCGAAAAGAGCTTGAAACAGGCGGCCCTTTGGGATGAAGTCAAAGACAAGCTGCAACAATCGGGATTGTCTATCTCCGGCGGACAGCAGCAGCGTCTTTGCCTGGCACGCGCTTTGGCCGTGGAACCGGATGTCATATTGATGGATGAACCTTGCAGTGCTTTGGATCCTGTCGCCACTCTAAAGATCGAAAACCTGATGCGGGAGTTGATCGAGGATTACACGATCGTAATCGTAACGCACAACATGCAGCAGGCTGCTCGTGTTTCGGACATGTCAGCTTTTTTAATGATGGAACCCGATAGGGCCGGCATCCTGGTCGAGTATTCGCCTACCGCGGATATGTTTACGAATCCCAAGGACAAGCGCACGGAAGACTACATAACGGGTCGCTTCGGTTGATTACGGAGACTGAACAATGGCTACAAGGAACAACATTCTTGCAAGGGAAATCGAAAAACTGAAACAGCACATTCTGCTGATAGGAGGTCTGGTTGAAACCGCGTTGCGGCGGGCCGCGGAGGCGGTGCGGGAAAGGGACGTTGAAAAAGCCAAGGAGGTAATAGAAGCGGACCGTGAAATCGATCATCACGAAGTGGAACTCGAAGAGGAGTGCCTGAAAGTACTTGCCCTTCACCAGCCCGTGGCTGTTGATCTGCGCTTCATCGTGGCCGTGATAAAGATCAATAACGATCTTGAACGTGTCGGTGATCTTGCTTCCGCTGTTGCAGACCATGCAATTTTTCTTGCAGAGCGTCCTCAAATAGAATTCCCGTTCGATTTCGAAGACATGATAAACCGGGTCCGGGATATGCTGCGCACCGCGCTCGACGCCCTGGTAAAAGACAGTTCTTCAATGGCGCAAACGGTCAGGTTGGCTGACGACGAAGTGGATGAGATTCATCACAACACTTACATTGCTGCAGTGGATTTGATCCGCAAGAGGCCGGATGATTTGGAAAGCATAATCAATACCATCGGGCTTTCACGGCGGCTTGAACGGGTGGCCGACCAGGCCACGAACATAGCCGAAACAGTGATCTACCTGGAAGAGGGCCACATCGTACGCCACATGGTCCCAAGGAAGCCCACTAACGGTCTGAACACCGCCAAGCCCGGCCCCAGGTAAACCGGTCACAATAAACACGGTGCATGAAACAGTTAATTTCATGGGTCGCTTGTAAGGGGTCCCAGAAAACTATTTCTGATTTTGCTTACATTCCCCGGCAAGGTTTTCCAGTGGTTCGCCGGTGATTCTTTGCATCGTCCATTCATCCATGGCAACAGCGCCAATGGAACGATAGAACCTAATCGCATGTTCATTCCAGTCTAGAACAGACCATTCAAGCCGCCCGCATTTCCTTTCCTTGGCAATCCTTGCAATGTATGAAAGCATTGCTTTTCCGATGCCCTTGGACCGCATCTCAGGCTTTACGTAAAGATCCTCTATGTAAATCCCGGGCCTGGACAAAAAAGTAGAAAAGTTATGGAAGTACAAAGCAAAAGCAACAGGCCTGTCTTCCCATTCTCCTATAACAACTTCCGCGATTTTTCTTTTGCCGAACAAACTTTCACGCAGGGTTTCTTCGGTTGCAACAACCTCTTCTATCAACTTCTCGTATTCCGCAAGCTCCCGGATAAATGAGAGAATGATAGCAGTGTCGGATTCAACCGCTGTACGAATGGTGAATTCTTTTAGTTTGGTTCGAGTTTTCATTTTGCACCTGGCTGGAGACACATAACCCTCACTTCGACAAAACTCAACAGTTGCTCCAATATTAACGACGAATTGTGTTCGCAACCAGGATTTGATGCTCAATCTCATCCAAGGCTTCCGCCTCTAAGTCTGTGCTCACGTAGTGAGTCTTGACCATTTGTTTCAAGGAAATATCATTCATTGCATGAAGCCTATATCGATATGGGCGAAAAGCCGTTTGCTGGAGAACTCATGGATACGAATGTAATCATCGAAAAAGTCTTGAGTTGTTTTCCCGCTTTGCAAGCTTTGTATCTTTTCGGTTCCAGTGTTATTGGAGGAGAACATCCCGGCAGTGATGTGGATGTAGCAATTCTGTTGGCTCCGGAAGAAGCTGCGCAGGCAGGCAACATGGGGATGAGTGATTTGCGTTTCGACCTGGAAGATGCACTCGGGAAAACCGTTGATTTGATTAATCTGCGCACTGCATCAACAGTTCTCAGTAAAGAAATCATTACGGAGGGAAAACGCATTTATACCGGCGATGAGCGTTCGTCTGAAGAATTTGAAGTGCTGACCATTTCGCTATATCAAAAACTGAACGATGAGCGTGGGGAGATCCTTGATGAGTTCAGAAAAACCGGCAGAGCGTATAAACTATGAACGATATCATCATCAATAAGATTCAAAGCATGCAACGGTGCATTGCAAGAGCAAGAGAAGAACGCAAGCTTGGCGGTGAAAACTTTGCCGCTGATTTCAGTCATCAAGACGCGGCAATCTTGAATATTACCCGCGCCTGTGAACAGGCAATTGCCTTGGCAAACTACGTGATCAAAACACAGCGATTCGGAATTCCTACAAGCAGCGGGGAGAGTTTTGATTTACTCGCCCGGAAAAAAGTGATTTCCGAAGATCTGGCCCTTCGCCTGAAGAAAATGGTGGGATTCAGAAATATTGCCGTTCATGTCTATCATGACCTGGACATCGCTATTATAGAATCCGTTATTCGAAAAGGGCTGGATGATTTGGTTTCTTTCGGCGACGCGGTGAGAATGTATGAACCACGGCAGGGTTGACTCGGGACTGAACAATAGCATTCAGAATCGGCAGAAAGGTTTTTGGGATGGTTAAACATCGGGATGTTTGCTTGTTGTTATTTGCGTTTTTCCTTCTGCTGGGTCCAAGCGTTGTGTGTTGCGATGGCGGTAAGCAGGGAGTAGCGGACAAAGACGCCGGCTTCATTGACGGCGGTGTGGACGGAGAGGTGGACGGTTTCGTGGATCCGTCGTCCGATGCCACTGTTGATATCAGTCCCGGGCAATGGTCTTCAGGGGACTTGGACACCTACACCCAGCGCCACAACGGCTACCATGAAACCCAGCCTGAAGTGGAGGGAACATCCGCGATGATCACCGGCACCACATCGGCTTTGGCGGTTCGGGCAGGGTATGAAGCGCTTCTCAAAGACGGCAGCGCGGCGGATGCGGCGCTGGTGACCGCGTTGACCCAGATCACCCTGGTGGCGGGTTCCTATGTGAGCTTTGCCGGCATTTTGTTTGCTGTGTGCTATGACGCGGAGATGCAGCAGGTCACCTACCTCAATGCCGGGTACAACACCCCCTTGGAAGAGACGGATCCCATGACCATTCCAGCCCAGGGTACTGGGGTGCCCAGCGGCCGTACTGCTTTGGTGCCGGGTTTTCCCGCGGGCGTGGCTGCCCTCCATGAACAGTTCGGCCGCCTGCCGTTTGACGTTTTGTTTCAGCCGGCCATCTACTTTGCCGAGAATGGTTTTGCCATAAACAACATGATGGCCTGGATGCTACAGAACAAAGAAGATGTGTTGCGACGTCTGCCTGAGACCGAGGCTGTCTTTACCGATGAAAACGGAAATTTCTATAAGCTGGGAGATTGGTTTACCCAGCCTGTGCTCGCCCAGACTCTGCGCGAGTGGGCATCACAGGGCAGTGAGTACATGTATACCGGAACGTGGGGACAGGATTTCGTCGCGGCTGTGCAAAGTGAAGGGGGCACCATTACAACAACGGATATGGAACTCTACGAACCCATCTGGTCTGACCCTCTGACCACCGCTATCGGCGTTTATGATGTTTATGCGCCCGGGCTACCCTCGTTGGGCGGGGTTAACACCGTAGAAGCGCTGAACGTGTTGGAGGCGGCGGGAGATACCCTTACGGGCAGCTACACCGAGGACGCAACGGTGCTTTTTTGGATGCTGCAGACGGCACGGCTTTATCTGTTGGGACACCTGGACGAGTCCACCCTGGACATGATCGGAGGGGGGCTGGATCTTTCCCCGGAGTCTCGGGCCACGAAAGCCACCGCCCAGGCCCTTTGGGAAAAGATGGAAGCCGGTGAGCTCATGTTTGTCGCGCCTCCTCAAACCCCGCCTTTTATGCACAGCGATTCGGTTGTGGCGGTGGACAAGGAGGGCAATATCTGCGCGTTGACCCACACCATCAACACTTCGGCTTGGGGAGACACGGGCATCTTTGTTGGTGGAGTTTCCGTGCCTGACTCAGCCGGTTTTCAACAGAGCAGGATGGTTATGACGGGACCCGGCGCCAGGTTGCCTGAAGAGACAAATCCCACCATCGTGTTAAAAGACGGTGAGTTGGTACTCGCATCAGCCACCATCGGGATAACCCATTACAGGCTCTTGCCCTTTCTCTATAATGTGACTTTTAAGGATACGGGAATGCTCACTGCTTTCTACGCCCCGGAGT
>SLPX01000253.1 GCA_007131745.1 Myxococcales bacterium | reverse complement strand
TTTTATTAGTTGAGGCTTTTTTATAAATAAATATCCCCTGCTATGAGAGAAAAAAGCATGAAAAAAATCGATTCCAATCGCTTTCATGATTGTTTTACCGTCATGATCGAATACTCGCTTCTGTTTTTCCGAACCACTGCCATTGCATGGACCATTTCGACACTGCTCCTCCCCGGCTGTGCCGTAGGCGAATCACCCTCCACATCCGACCATGACGCCTCGGTTGAGTCAGACCGGGCCGATATTGAAGTTGATGCAGCTGTTATTATTGACGGAGCCGGACCAGACGTCTCAGTCCCGGAAACCTGTGGAAACGGCGTCTTGGATCCCGGCGAGGAATGCGATGACGGAGACCAGAACTCGGACACCGAACCCGATGCATGCCGAACTGATTGCACCCTTCCATCCTGCGGCGACGGCGTGGTGGACACAGGCGAGGAGTGCGACGACGGAAATCAAAATTCAGACACCCAACCCGATGCATGCCGAACTGATTGCACCTTTCCATCCTGCGGCGACGGCGTGGTGGACACAGGCGAGGAGTGCGACGACGGAAATCAAAATTCAGACACGGTTCCGAATGCATGCCGCACTGATTGCACCCTTCCATCCTGCGGCGACGGCGTGGTGGACACAGGCGAGGAGTGCGACGACGGAAATCAAAATTCAGACACCCAACCCGATGCATGCCGCACTGATTGCACCCTTCCATCCTGCGGCGACGGCGTAATCGACTCAGGCGAAGATTGCGATTCGGGCAACCTGGGCGGAGAAACTTGCGTTTCGCTCGGCTATTCGGGCGGCCAGCTTGCTTGCAACAACTCCACGTGTCAATTCAACGTATCAAATTGCGAATCAGCTTGCCCCGGAGTCCAAATCGGAGGAACCTGCTACTATCTTGCAAGCACGGCGAATCACACAAAAACCCAAGCGCAAAATATTTGTGCAGGACTTGGAACCGGTTGGGGTCTTTGTACATCAACACAGGTCTGCCAAACGAGTGTTTACACTTACCTGTCCAACAATGGTTGTAGCTGCACGGGAGGCTCGAATTCCTGCAATTGTGCGATGAGCAACGTTTACCTGCACGTTTCCGATTATGCTCTCTCATTATGGATAAGAGTCGGGCAGATCGCTGGTTGCAACGATGAAGGTTTCTGCCAGGAATCCGTGACCCAGGACTGCGGCGCGGTGTTGTGCTGTCAGTAATTGCACTTTTTGCTTTACCGCTCCAAGATTGTATTGAAAATCCAAAAATTAGGTTAAAACGATGTAATTAAAACAGGGGAAAACTTCGGGAATCTAAACCTGGCACCCGGAAAGAAACTCCGGGGTGAAGGAGATAAAAATGAACAAAGATGCAAAGACGGACAAATCCGCCAAGGTGTTCGTGGAAGATGACAGGACCGGCATGTTGCCGGAGGTTTTGAAAAGGGCGTTCCTGGATCATCTTCATTATACGCAGGGAAAAATCCGCAAAACAGCTACTACTCACGATCTTTTCCTGAGCCTCGCACATGTCGGGAGGGACCGGCTTGTCCAAAGATGGATCGAAACCCAGAAAACCTATTACGAAAAAGACGTAAAGAGGGTTTACTATCTTTCCGCTGAGTTTCTGCTCGGAAGGGCTCTTTTGAACAATCTCATAAGCCTGGGGATACACGATAAGTGCAAAGACGTTTTGCAAAAACTGGACATAAACCTGGCCGATTTGCTTGAAGAGGAAAATGACGCGGGTCTTGGAAACGGAGGCTTGGGCCGGCTTGCAGCCTGCTTCCAGGATTCAATGGCAACACTTGGTTATCCAGCGATCGGTCACGGAATCCGCTACCAGTTCGGCATATTCAAGCAGGAAATCCGAAACGGTTACCAGATAGAGAAGCCCGACAACTGGCTGAAATACGGAACTCCCTGGGAGATTTCCCGGCCGGAACGAGCGGTGAAAGTCCCGTTCTACGGCAGGTCTGAACATTTCGTGGATGAGCAGGGACGATGGCGTGCGCGCTGGGTGGACACCGAAACCGTTGTAGGGGTTCCTTATGACAGGCCGATCGCCGGGTTCAAGACCGATACTGTAAACACGCTGAGGCTGTGGCAGGCGACAGCGGGCGAAGAATTCAATTTCTCGCTCTTCAATGACGGCGACTACGAACGCGCTGTGCAAGAAAAAAACGAATCCGAAGTCATATCAAAGGTATTGTACCCCAATGACAAGACCATTGTGGGCAAAGAACTCCGGCTCAAACAGCAATACTTTTTCGTGAGATGCGCGCTCGTGGATATCATCCAGCGTCACCTGAGAATACATGCCACGCTGGAAAACCTTGGAGACAAGGCAGCCGTGCAATTGAATGATACCCATCCGTCCATTGCAATAGCTGAAATGATGAGAATACTGGTGGATGAGCATCTTTTTGGATGGGAACAGGCATGGCGGATAACGAGAGCTGTATGTTCGTACACAAACCACACGGTGCTCTCCGAAGCGTTGGAAAGCTGGCCGGTTGAACTCCTGGGACGGTTGCTCCCGCGGCACATGGAAATCATCTACGAAATCAACCGGCGGTTCCTGAGGGAAATCAGAACAAAATGGCCTCACGATCATGAAAGGGTGGCGAGAATGTCGCTCATCCAGGAACACCCGGAAAAGCGGGTCCGGATGTCTCATCTCGCGATCGTCGGATCGCACGCTGTAAACGGGGTTGCCGCGCTTCACACAGAGATTATCAAGACAAGAGTGTTCAAGGACTTTCACGGGTGGAAACCCGACTTAATCCGGAACAAGACGAACGGGATTACGCCCAGAAGATGGTTGCTGCAATGCAACCCGCGGCTAGCGGGTCTTTTGAATGATGTAATCGGAAGCGGTTGGGAGCGTGATCTGGATCGGCTGCGCGACTTGGAAAAGCACAAAGATGATTCGGAAATCCTGACACGCATCGGAGAGATCAAGCACAAAAACAAGGAGGACCTCGCGGGATACATGAAAAGCTATCTCGGCATGCATACCGACCCCGATTCCATGTTCGACATGCAAATCAAGAGATTACACGAATACAAGAGGCAGCTCCTCAAGATTCTCGGGGTGATCGCCAGGTATGTACGAGCCAAAGACTATTCAACGGCTATCCGCATACCCAGAGTCTACATGTTCGGAGCAAAGGCAGCGCCGGGCTACTTCATGGCCAAGCGAATCATAAAGCTCATAAACAGCGTTGCCGATGTTTTAGACGAAGACGATGAAATCCATGGGCTCGCGGTGCGATTCGTTCCCAACTACCGGGTATCCTTGGCCGAACGGATGATACCCGCGTGCGAACTGTCCGAGCAAATCTCTACGGCCGGAATGGAAGCCTCCGGAACCGGCAACATGAAACTGGCTCTCAACGGGGCACTTACGATCGGAACGCTGGACGGCGCCAACATAGAAATCAGGGATGCAGTGGGGGACAAGAACTTCTTTCTCTTCGGCTTGACCGCGGATGAAGTGGAGACGACCCATCATGGAGGCTACTTCCCACGCCATTATTACGAGACCGACGACCTGCTCCGGGAAACACTTGATCTCATGACATCCGGGTTCTTTTCTCCCGAAGATCCCAACCTGTTCAAGCCGATCGTGGATCATCTTCTTTACGACGACGCTTACAGGGTGCTTGCCGACTTCCGCTCTTACATGGTTTGCCAGGATCGTGTCGATGAAGTCTACTCGGATCCGATGAGATGGAACAAGATGGCGCTAGTCAACATAGCCAACATGGGCAGGTTTTCCTCGGATCGCACTATCAGGGAATACGCTGAAGACATCTGGGGCATCAGCAAAGTTGATGTAAAAGTCCCCCCTTACGTGAGCTCCGGAGAAGGGATTTCCCCCTGCTGAGGGCGCTGAGTGTTAGGTTGAACGGGTAAAGACGTCTATACTTCCGGTATGTAAGTGGATTGAATCAATGTAAGAAACGGAGCAGGATCATGAAGATGGATACTCTTGCGGAACGAATCCGGAAACCCGCCCTCATAGCAATGTTGACCATCGCTGGAATGCTTTCTTTCGCTACTTCAAAAACGCTGTCCGGGAAAAAACTGGTCAATCCGAGGGTGATCAACACTACACCTCTCGAGTTACCCGATCCGGACGCGGATCCTGAAAACAACTCTCACACGATATGGGTCAGGGAAAACGTAAACAATCAGGGATGCTTCGCGGACCAGCGTGCGGATGTGTCTTTATCGGTGCATGTACGCAATCCCACAAACAAACATGTGGTTCTCTACGAGGAAAAAAGCAGTGTAACCGTGGACGGCCTTGAATACCCCTTGACCAGCATCCAGTTCCGCTACTCAACCCCCGAAGGATCGAAATTCGAACCTGCCCTTCCGCCCTCAACGGAAGGCACCCTACTGCTGGAGGCTAGTTCCATTTTTCACAAGAAGAAAATGAAAGACGTGGATGTAATAAACCTGGACATCCAAACATCCGGAGGCTTGATTTCCTACACTTTCCAAGACATCAGGGAACTTCCGATGGAACGAACGCGTTGAAAGGTTTCGGAGAAGTCCCTGAAGAGATTTTTTCTTCAACCGATACCACGCGTTCGTGCACGATTCTCCTCAACTCCGCAGCATCAAGCGGTTTTTGAAGACAAACGTTATCGATGGTTTCAAGGTATTCGCGAGAGTATCGTGTGTAAGCCCCTCCCGTTATGAACACCAGCCTGCGAGCCAACCCGGGATCTGTCTTCAACAACCATTTATGCAAATCCATCCCTGAAACATCCGGCATTATCAGGTCACACAAAATCAAATCGAAAGAACGATCGCGTTCAAGAAGATTCATCGCCTCGGCTCCGCCTGCCGCCCCTAAGACTTCATGGACTCGCAATATGCGTTTCACCGCGGACCGAATCCGTTCCTCATCATCTACGATCAAAATACGTCCATGGACTATATCGCTTGAACTTCGCGCTCCCCGGTCCGCCTGGATACTATCTTTTTCAGAACAAGCCGGGAGCCTGACCGTGAAACTCGCTCCCTTGCCTGCCTCGCTCTCGACATCAATCACACCGCCGTAATCTTCGACGATGTTCTTGGCGATGGCCAGACCGATTCCCGAATCCCTGCCGGTTCGACTTGCGCTGAAAAAGGGTTCAAAAACCTTATCCATGTTTTCAGGTGGAATTCCGGGTCCATTGTCCCGAATTTCCATACAAGTAAAACCATCCTGAAACCAAGTCTTGACCCGGATCTCGTTTCTGTCGATGTCAGCTTCCCCCACGGACCGGGCTGCGTTTACAACCAGATTAAGACAAACCTGCACCAATCTTGACTCCGCGCACCATACCGGAGGAACCTCGTTGTATTCCTTGAACAGTCGGGCGCGGCGTCTCAATTCCTTGTGCGTCATACACAGGGCCGAATCCAAAACCTCTTCGAGGTTTACCGGGATCGGTTTGTTCTTATCAACGTTTGAAAACCGGCCCAAAAAACAGACGATATCCCGAATTCTCAAAGTTCCTTCAAGAGCATCCTTCAACCGACACATTATGTCGTCGACGGAAACAGGACTCCTCTGGCCACCGAAGGTTTTCGTGTTGTCAGGACTTAAGCGCCCCGTTCGGTCGAAGCGTTTAGGAAACCCTTGAGAACCGTTCAGCCAACCGGGCAGATCCTCGACAAGGCTTTCAATGTTGTACAATATGTACGAAAGAGGATTATTGATTTCGTGAGCTACTCCGGCTGCAAGCATGTTTGCCAACCGTTCGGATTGTGCGAGAGCACCTTGAATGATTGCTCTCTCTCCTTCGGCCGGCTCGAGTGTTTTTTCGGAGCAAATCGACGCCAGGGCTAGAGCAACGTCTTCCGCCGCCTCCGCCACTATATTCAACTCCTCCGGCCGGGGTTCAAAATCCCGGTCGAAAGCCATGATGAGCAATCCTCTATCTTCGCCCCGATACATAAGTCGAAAAACAACACAGCAACCCGGATGTCGGGAAAGCGGACATGTCGCACATTCTGCTCCATGTGGATGCACTGAAGAACAAAGATTGGAAATCGAAACCTTTTTTCGGCAACTCGGCCAGTTCCCGTTCATGAGTAGTTCTTTAAAAGCACTGAACGGTTTTCCAAATCCCTCATTAGCCCACCCGGCCGGATAATCTTTTTCATCCGCTGAAATCAAAACCGCACCTTCGCACCCATGAGCCTGAATAAGAAGTTTACAGGTATTCTTAATCAGCAACTCCAAGTTCGGTTCTCTAAGTGCCAAACGGCTCACGTTCCGCGCTGTTTCCAAAAAAGATCTCATCCGAAGAATTTCGGATTCCGAATGACCAACTCCGTTGTGCTCAATGCCGGATCCCCCGGCGCTCTTATCCATGAACACCCCCCGGCTCCCTTAGAGCTGCATTTTTGGAACCTTTCACAAAACACAGCGTGCGTTCAAGCTGCTCCTTTTCAATCGGTTTTGCCAATATCATCAACGGTGCGTGCCGGGATGCCTGGTGCATGAGATGAGTGTCCGGATAACCGTGAGAATAACCACCGGCAAATGAGGGTGTTTCTTTCGAAGCTTCCGGAGAAATTGCGCACCATTCATTTCAGGCATCACCAGATCCAACAAAACGAGGTCCGGAGTTTCCCCGTCGATCATTTCCAGCCCGAGCGCTCCGCTCAAGGCATAACGTGAACAACACCCCAAGTCATCAAGCATCCGGATAATCGCTTCGCAAAACTTCTCCTCGTCGTCGATGACCAGCACATTGCATCCATCACATTGAATACGCTGATTCTGAATCCAGTGCTCAAGCGCATCTTTCTGAAACCGCCAATCCTTTCCGACTTTGAAGCAGGGAATGCATCCGGTCCTGGCAAGTCTTCGAACAGTTTCAACGTGAGTTCCAAGAAAGGCAGCCGCTTCCCTGGCGTTCATAACATTCGAATCATCTCTCATCTATTGACTCCCATTTACAGGTTGTCCATCCGGGTCACTTTCTTCAGTTGCATGCACAAATCCCGGCTTTTTCTTTGCACATCACTCATGAACCTATTCAGTAGCATCAAGTTAAGAATCGATGCATTAAGTTGATTTTTTTTGCGCTTAGTTGCGTTTAGTTGAGGATATAAAACCAGACAAGAAGACCAGAGTCAAGAAAACCATCCCTTCGTTCAGCATATCGGGACGGATTCCAAACTCAATATCGATTCGTGTACAAGTCAAAATGCTGCTGGATTTTTCCTCACTTGACTAACAGTGGTGAAAAGACGTAGTGTCTTTTCCGTTTTTCTATTTAGCGGGAGATTCGCCAATGATGTTGAGACAAAAAATGGAAGAAGGACACTTGGAACACCCAGGTGGCGCACCGGGGGAAAACCGTCGGTACCGGCGGGTTTTACTGGTCAACCCGCCCATGAGACCGGTAGGCGCTGAATTCATGATGGAAGATGTTCCAATCCGCCTGGAATACATTGCCGAGTACATCCGTCCACATGTCTCTTTCGTAGAAATCGTGGACATGACCAGGGATGACCGGGATCTGGAATTTTTTCTTGAAAAATATCAGCCCGACATGGTGGGTTTTACAGCGAACTACATCTCAGTCCATCAAAATGTTTTGGATCTTTCGTTGAAAGCAAAACGCTTTGGAGCAAAGGTGGTAGCCGGCGGGTACCAGGCGACCGCGTGTGCGCAGGAGTTCGCTGCGCATGAAGGAATTGATGTCGTGGTGCGCGGCGAGGGCGAGCAGACCATGCTGGAACTCGTAGAAAACCGGCCGATCGATGAGATTCTCGGCATTACCTACGAAAGTGACGGTCTTGTCGTCGAAAACGAGAATCGTCCCCTCATCCAAGACCTGGAGTCGATCCCCCCACCCGATAGGACCAGGCGGCGATCCCCGTACAACCTTTCTTTCACCGACCTGGAGGCCGATTCCGATACCGCTTACGACATGATCATCACTTCCCGCGGTTGCTGGGGCAAGTGCAAGTTCTGCACCGAACCGATGATGTCGAGTGGAACCCAACGCTACCGGAAACCTGAAAGCGTGGTCGCTGAACTTGGCGATATCGTCCGTCTCCATCCCGGCAAGCGTCTTCGGATCCTGATCGCGGATCCAAACTTCGGCGGCGACATGGAAATCGCTGAAAGCGTGCTGGACCACATAATTGAATTCAGGCGATCCTGCAGCTCGGATCTCCATTTCTTTATCAGCGTTCGAACGGAAACCGTTGCCAACAACCCCGAATTCGTGAGGAAAATGGCGCTCGCGGGAATCGACTATGTTTTCGTGGGCATGGAATCCCCCCGCAAAGAAGATCTTATCGCTTTGAAAAAAGGAGGCCGCGGCAAGATCAACCAGGAAAAGGCCGTACAAGAACTCAGGAAAAACAACATCGCTGCAATGAGTTGCTTTTTAATCGGCATCCCCGGGCAAACTGAAGAAGACATTCTCTCACTCGTCGACTATGCCAAGTCATTAGACTTGGCGGACTGTTATTTCGCGGTGATGACATCGCTTCCGGGTTCTGAACTGTACAAGGACGCGGAAGCCGACGGCCGTCTTCTTCAAACCGACTTCACGAAATACCGCCTATACAAAACCCAGATAGCGCACGATATACTCTCGCCGGCCAAAATCCGCGAACTCTGCATCAGGTGCAACACCAAATGGTACAATGACCTAATGCTTATGCAGGAACACAAGCGTTGGAAAAACAACGGCAAAAGAAAGAGGCTTCACGTTTTTGCCAAGAGATTCAAGATCCTGTTGGATTTTCTGACTTTCATAAGCGAAGACGCGGACACTGAATTCGACGAATTGGACATGGCCATGTTCATAAGGGATCTCCCGAACAGCGAACTCGGTGACTTCACAAGGCGAAACCCCATCAACGAGTATCTGGACATGGATCGCTTCCTGAAGATCCTGGGAAATCAGAAAATCCAGATTTCCGTCCACACAACCGACAGAAAACCTATTTCATGGGTGATCAAGACCGATTCCGGCAACGTCTCCTACGTAGACGCCATAAACGGCCAAACTACGAATCCTTCAATCGCAATCAACATAGACATGGGAGAAAACGCGCTCAACCCCAGGACTATTTTGGCCGGAATCTTCAACGACAATAAGGATCTTCGCTCTAAAGCAAACCTGTTCCGGCTTGCAGCCGCGGTGTCCACTGAAACCATGACCGCGGCATACGACACCATCACCTCGTCCATGAAATCGCGCGTTCACGGCTTTTACAGCAAACTCAACTGATGATCGCGCTCACGGTGAATAACCGTGAGCGCGAAACGACGAGCCCCGGGTTCTTACGACAAGCAGTCACCCCGACTCAATCCACTCCAGGAAGTCATTCACCACCCTGGGCATTCCGTCTTTTGCATTCTCTTTTTCGCCTTCCACCTCTCCACCCTGCGCGGATCTAAAATCATGATCCAGTCCCGGATAGCGGCGAAAAGTCAGGTTTGTCTTTCCGTGCCTGATAAACTCCACCTCTATGAAATCCGCGCTTGAAATCGGAACGGATTGATCCTCTGAACCGTGCGCCACAAACAAGGGAACATTCACCTTCAACAAATCCTCGACCGGGGCATACTTGAAAAACCCGGCCCAACGACTGTATGGATGGCCAAACAACATCTTTTCAGTGCTGGTAGGATTGCGAAACACGTCTCGAAACATTTCCATGAGCGCGGCCACCTGTTTTTCAACCACCTCCGGAGGTTGTCCTTTGAGCTTTTCGCGAAACATGAGTACAAAGTCGAACATCTGTGTCGGTCCTCCACCCGCAAAAAATCCAACGTGGGTGATAATGTCCCCGGCCCGGGCGGCGGCCCCGGAAACCACGTCCGTTCCTTCCGAATGCCCGAATAGAACAACGCGCGTTGCATCCACTGATTCCCAGTCGCGGGCGCTTCCAACCAGCAGAAGCAATTCAGCGACACGCAAAGGTCGCGTTGCATGACGATGATATTCTTGAGAGCACTTCAACGCGTCGCCTCCACCTCCGGCAAGATGTTGAACTCCCCGTTTTTCCATCACCAAGATCGTATATCGTTCGCCCGCGGCCCGTACAAAGAACCCCGGCAACCCTTGGCTGATTTTTCCATTCTCAAGCCGCCGAAAAACAGACCCACATCCCGAACCGGTTGCGACAATTATCGCCGGTTTTCGAGGCCCCTCATCCAGCCTTTCGCGGTTCGCATACAAAACGGCCTCTGAACCATCCGGCCTTTTCGCCCTGTACTTGAAAAACCCGTTGCCCACGTCTTCCAAAAACTCCAAGGACGAAAGCTTCTCAAGTTCCATGCTTTCCGGAACCTTCTCTGAACAGGTTTTTTCATCAATACCCGAACCCTGATGAGCCGCTTTTTCCCGGCCGGCGGTCGAGGCCGCACAAGACATAAGAAACAAAAAAAACAGACAACAAAACCTTTTCATTTGAATCCTCCAATGCAAAGCGCCAAAGCTGCGGCAAATCATCCAAAAGGTTTTTAGAACAGGCGGACCTTTCCATACTGTCCATCAAAACCGGGCTCAACGCAAACCGACCCCTCCCTGACCCTTCGCACACCCTCGGCCAAAAGAGAATCGCTTGCCCGTTCGATATCTTCAAGATCCGCTTCACGAAGA
>SLPX01000172.1 GCA_007131745.1 Myxococcales bacterium | reverse complement strand
CTCCGCCGGTGATTAGAAACGCGTTTGTCATGTTCGCGAATCTCTTGCCGTCCCGGCAGATATCATCGATTCGACCGCTCTGGCTTACACTGCAGACATCGCTCTCGGTGACCCATTGCGCTCCCGGGTCCACATCCTGAATTATACCCAGTTCCCTTCTTTTCTGCCTCTCAAGATCGTTGACTTTCCTGCCTGTGAAAATACTGGCCACCAAAAGTCCGGCCGCAACACCGGCTGCACTGTAAAAAGAAACCTGCCACCACAATTTGGGATCTATTCTCTTCTTCTTTTCCACCCCCACAATCGGATCCGGAACCGGATCGGTCACGACCGGAGGATCGTCCACAGTGGGGATTATGGAGGTATCTACAGTTTCCTTAAGCTGAAAGTTCAGGTTTTCGCTGCGCCCCACCCTCATTTGAACTATCTGTTCAACTGTTTCAAAACCCTCTTTTGCGAGAGATACTATATGTTGACCTTTCGGAAGGCTGAGTTCCATTCTGCCGGTTGCAGGCAACGGCCCGACTTGCTGACCATTCACCGTTACAACCGCTCCGGGAGGACCCGTGATCACAAGTGTTCCAGTCACCGCCTTGCCCAAAATCCTGTCCATCCACCCACCGGCGATATTCTTGACCCCCACATACGATGCGCCTGAAACCAGAACACGCTCGCTCATGGTTTCCAGATTCTTTGGACGTCGCATATCAAGAGATCTTATGGAAACTGCGTAGACTTCTCCCACCCGTCGGACCTGGCCGAAAACCAGCCTGTTTACCTCCATGGCTCGGGCGATCTTGGCCATGCATGCAGGCCGCTCGGGCACCTCTTCACACCCATAAACCAGTTTCACTTCCATTGCATCCTGTTCAGGGCCGAGCTTGATTCCCCTCGCCTGCACCCAATGCCGGAGGGCCTTGGTCACCCACTGGGCCATATCTTCCGCACCGGGCTCGTATTCCAAGCCCAGAACAGCAACTTGCGCCCCGGCTGTAGCCGGCATCAACATCAGCATAGCCAAAATCAGAAAGCGTTTCATTTCTTTCTCCTTACGTGAAGGCTACTATCTTTACCCTGTTACAAAAACGGTCATTCCAAGAATGAATCACCCCTTTTCCTTGTCGGAGATCATATTAACGGCTAATATACCTTTCTGTCTAGAAGGAAAAAAGAACCCAAAGAGGTTTTATGAAGAAAAGAGTGGTAGGCATCGGAATGGCCGGAGTTGATTTTTTGGGAGTAGTGAACCATCTATCCGGCCCGGGCTCCAAAATGGAAATGAGCCAGTTCAGCATCCAGACGGGCGGAAGCGTCGGCACTGAGCTGGTGACCTCGGCATCAATGGGACTCGAGACTTCGTTCATCGGAAAAATCTCGGACGACATGTTCGGTGATTTTATCTATAAAAGCTTGAAACAAATAGGAGTGGATTTACGAGGCCTGATGATCGAAAAAGGAAAAGTATCCCCCTTTTCCTACATAGCGGTCGAAGTATCCGGGCGGAACCGCCTCCTCTTTCATACCCGGGGGAACTGTTCTCCTCTTGAAATCAACGAGTTGGACCTTTCTCTGATTGACGGCGGATCTGCTCTTTTGCTTGATGGATACCAGATGAAAGCTTCGATTCATGCAGCCGAATATTCAAACAAAAAGGGCATACCGGTTATTCTCGACGCGGCGGCATTGACGGAAGGCATGGGCGAATTGGTGTCGTTGACGAATGTGCTCATCGCCTCAGAACGGTTCGCATCGGAAACCGCCCCAATGGGCGAACTGGAAGACGCTCTCCTGGAACTCCGGAGAATGGGACCGGAAACGGTTGTGCTGACTCTTGGAAGCGAGGGCAGTATCGGATTGACCGGCAATAATGTTATCAGGCAAAGCGCATACAAAACAAAAGACACTGTGGATACAACCGGCGCGGGAGGCATCTACCGCGGCGCTTTTGTCTACGGATGGCTCCAGAAGTGGGACCTGGAAAAATGCATGCGCTTTGCATCCGTTGCAGCCGGACTGAGTTGCGCCAGCCTCGGCGGTCTGGCCGGTATCCCTGATAAATCCAGGGTTATGGAAATCATCGGATGAATTTTTTATGGAATGCTCGGTATTGATAACGATTGCCATTGAGCCTGAGATATGGATGCATTTCGATACGGATGGCTTCACATTATTTTGACCGGCTCCGTTGCATCGGCCTTGGTCTTCCCCGCCCTGACCCTGTTTAACTTATCCCTGAGCCCGTCCGTGCTTTTCTCAGCCGGTGTCTTCATAGTAACGGTTCTTGTTATGGATATTCTTCTCACTTCCTCCAGAATTCAGAATGACTTTCAGCAAGGCCGTTTTAGTGCTTCCGCCCGTGGATCACGATTTCTGCTGGGATTCACCCTGAAAAAATCAAAAAAAGCCGCACTAAACCTAAACATGGCGGCCTGTTTCCTGGCAATGGGCGATTATGAAACCGGAGGATCCTATCTCAGAGAAACCGATCAAAACCATCTGGGGGAAGATCTCAAAGCCTCATGGGAAAACAATTACGCGTATTTTTTGATGGGTATCAACGGCAACCCTGAAGAAGCATTGAACATTTGCGACCAGGCAGTGGCCACGGGTTTCAGAAATCCCCTTTTCCACAGGACCAGAGGCATTGCTTTATCGAAACTCGGCCGGCTTGACGATGCAATCGCGGAGTTCTGCCGGTCCATGGAGGTCGGGCGACCGGGGCCGGCCGACCTTGCCGAAACCTATTATCACCTTGGGCTGGTATGGAATCGCAAAGGAGAAAAAGCATACGCTCGGGATCATTTTCTCAAAGCCGTAAACGTTTCACCGGAATCGCGTTACGGAAGAAAATCCGCAGAAATTCTGAATCAATCTTTACAATTGTAAATATTCGTAGAACCTTTACGCGCGAGTGCCATGAAAACCTTTTCCGGGAAAAAATCCGGGCCATTGCAAAGACCCCTTCGCCTTCTTTTTATTACATCGATTTTCGTGTCGACCATTTCGGGCTGTCCCCGAAACGCTCACGATCTTGCACGCATTGAAGAAACTCTCATTCTCCCACCCGGACAAGGAGCACGAAACCACATTCAAACAATGGCCCACCATGAATCTTGCGTCCAAACGGCGCTCCTTCGTTTGCACTACCTGGTTGATCTTTTCGATTTCGCCAGGTTCATGCCCCATGAACCTTCCCGGACGGTTCTACTGGAAACCCTCAACAT
The DNA here is from genome assembly GCA_007131745.1 of Myxococcales bacterium. The sequence continues at coordinate 27,474 of SLPX01000172.1, read as the reverse complement.
TCCATCCCGTTCGGACGACTCAGTGGAGCGAACCGCCGCAGTGACAAAAATCGTTCTCCAAACCCTTCATCAGTACGCAGCCCGGTTGCTGAATCACTCAAAGAAATCCGGCATAAATTCAGACATTGTAGAAGAACTCTCTTTCTTAAAAAAAATGCTCGACCTAGATCGTGAATTCCCACGAACCGCAAATGAACGTCTCGAACATGTGAATTTCTTGAAAACTCATGGCGATGGACCCGGACGTTTTAGAGCAAACGCTCTCTTGCGCCTTTACGGCTGGTGCGCCCAATCACTTTGGGCGATGATGATTGCACCTGAAGGCAAACGTCAAAAAGCGGCCAACTTCTGCCTATATACGCTTACGGAGCACGACCCGCGAGCTTATGTTTCCGAAAACGTCCACCTGCTTCCCGCGCCGGATCCCCTTGCACTGCATGCCATGAACAGAATCACACTCGACAAGATCGCTGCCGAATCCGAAAACCGTCTGGCTTCAAGCCTGGTTCCTGTTTTAAAAAAACGATGGAAACAAGAACATGAAATGCTGGCGAAAACCACATCCCTTTGGACCAGCGCTCTGAAATCCAAAAAAGATCTTGTAGTGGTGGAACATTGTTCTCCACGTTTTGAATCGCCCCTTGTCCTGGTTGAAGAAGAAAGAATACGGGCCGGAGATAGAGTGGTCACCCGGCCGAGCGACAGGAACCTGCGACCCCTTCTTACATGGCTTTACGGCCGAAGCGAACGCAAACACATGTCTCTCAGGGTTTCACCGTCGATCCCCTGGTACAGGGTTTGGGCCGTATTGCAAGCTTCAGTGCGATCCGGTTTCGAATCCATCGGGTTCCAGGTACTCGCGCCTATCCCAAAAAAGAAAGCTCACACCGCCCCTCAATTGTGCGAAACCATCCTGACAGAGAGTGCGACCGGCCTCCGTATGTCGGAGCTTCCTCTCAGCATGCTTGCAATCGCTCCCTGGCCGACCGAAAAAGAAAAGTCTTTCGTGCCGGCTGTTCAATGGCGGGAAGATTGCACATCTCGTTGGATTACACTGGAGATCTCTCCCCGGCGACTCCGCGTTTCTGCAAGAGGCGGTGCGTGTTCTCCTACGATAAACATTGACCGAATCGAAGAAACAGGAGAGCGGTACGAAAAACAATCAGGGTTGAGCGCTGCAATCGCCGAACTGCAGGATTTGCTTCTTGATGTAAAAAGAACTTTTCCGGATGAATGCGGACTCCTGGTGACGGTCACCGGTACAACCCCGTTTCATCTCCTGGCCCGTGTGCTGTCTGCAGCCCGGAAAACACCTGATGGAAGACCGCTTTTCGAATCACAGGCACTTCGAATCAACCCGGGCCCATGCAACGAGGACATCCCTTTTCCAGACGGAATCGACTTCCAACCTTCACCGCCAGATTAGCAAGAATTTCCGTTTGACCCCGACGACCGTATTTTTCCCACCCCTCGGAAACACACACCACGTCACCTGTTTCATGGAGTGCATCATAAGCATCCGAAACAATCCGGGCGATTTCCCCGGGAGTAGATCCGCTCAACCCTGCTCCTGTTTCACGTATAATACCATCGAGAACCCCCCCATCCCGCTCCACCAAAATGATTCGCCGTCTTACGGCCAAATAATCAAATATCTTTGCATTCAACCACCCGGAATCTTTTCTGCTCAACAAGAGGAGCAGGTGTGCTGAAGCCGCTCCGATTAAAAAATTCCGGTAATCCATTCTTGGAACAATTTCCACTGAATATGGAGCTTTTTCGGTCAACCTGCGGATTCTCTCACCAGCCGCCTCGTGAAAACCGGTCCCTACAAATCTGACTTTCAGCCGGGCCGAGGGTCTCATTTTGACAAAAAGATCCAACCCATCAAAAAACCGTTCAACGGGTTGGTGTTCATAGAGAGTTCCGCCGTAAAAAATTACGAGCGTTCTGTCTCCTACAGGCCTCCCGGACTCTGGAGTTGACATGCGCTCCGAAGGATCCAGTGCAAAGTTGGAATCTTTCAAAACCCCATCTTTCCTAAGATAGGAAACCGTCTCATCATCAAACCCGTTTAACACAACCTGGACGGGAATGTTTTCATGGAGTTTGGCAAGAGATTCGGCATAAGACGGCGCGGCCGTGGTAATCAGAGCAGCGGACTGCAGATATTTTTTTTCTGCCAGACGAAAGAATGTTTTCTGCAAAATCCTGCGGTGCAGAGATGAGTAACTAAGCTCCTCGGATGTGGTCCAACCGTCGCGGTAGTCCGCTATCCACGGAATTCGCAGTTTTTTTGACAGCAAATGCGCATAACGAAACAAAACAAAAGGCCCCCCCGTGGCGATCAAAAGATCACAAGGTTCCTTTCGGAAATGATCCAGAGCGGCCCGAAAAACCGGTGCGTGATGATCCCACGCAAGTGTCGCCATTTGTGAACAGGACAGAATCAATGAAAGCATTTTCCTCGGCCCTGCAAAACGTTCCAATCCGAAACGCAAGATCATGCGGTCCCGCACGTCGGGGATGAACGGCGCGCGGACTATCAAAGCGCCCCCTTCCCTCTTCACCCTTACTTCTTCTATTGAACTCTTTTCGACATGATCCCGGCTGCTTCGAAGGTTCCCATCCCAGTGTCTTGTCACCACGATTGGTTCAATTCCAAATTCCGGCAAGTAACGGACCCAACCCGCCGGCCGCATAGCGCCGATGGAATCACATGGAGGGTAGCTGTAGGCAAGTATTCCGACACGCATAATTCGGAAAGGCGGCAACCGGATTCGAACCGGTGAATAAAGGTTTTGCAGACCTCTGCCTTACCACTTGGCTATGCCGCCGCGATAACGGCTTCATAAATACGTGTATTAACCTCTTCTGTCAACCCGTTTACCCATCAGATACTATCATGTTGGTTACGGGATCCAAAAACAGTCCGGCCTGTTTTTTTTCCGAACCGGGATCGCCGAAACACGGAAACAAACGGACACCCTTTTTCAAGCAATCCAGGACGGTTCTTCGGGCAACAGGTTTCAAAGCAAACACCGAATCCCAAAATTTCTCGGTTTCATCCAGCGGTACAGGCAAACATCCGTTTGGAGGTTCGGGATCCGTTCGGTGTGAAAGTGCGGAAAACCAGAGAAAGAAGCCTTTTTTTTGGGCCAGCTTCTGAAGTTCGACCAGAGCCTCTCCGCCCATGCGTTTCAAATCCATTCCATCGACCATTACAGCGGAGGGCGTGAACTCTTCCGGAAGAAAGGATATCGTCCGTTCCAGCTTTTCCGCGGAAAAAACCCTGTTCTTGCAACAATGGATGTGCCTGCCGCGTTCTACGCACATGCACATAGAGTCAAAACAAATGGATTTGAAAAACCGTTCGTGAATCACATATAACATGTCGTCATATGCACGCTTTACATGTTGCACCGTTTGACCGGCCGAGACATGCAAAACCTCACCGCCTCTTATTAGACATGCCAGGGCGGCCTGTATCAAAACAGAACTTTTTCCCACGCCTGCACGTGCAATTACTACCGCTGCTTGTCCCGGCTCCAAACCATCGACAAGAACACCGGCCGGAAATGTATTCGGAAAAACTTGGGATTCCGTCATAAGCGGTCCTTTCAGTTTGCTATGTCACTACCCGGAACCTTGGGCCGACCGGGAAGTTTTCAAGGCCTTTTCCTTGTATTTCTCCTGGAGATTGTCGGCTATCGCAGCGGGTACTCTTCCGTATCGAGCGAACTCCATGGTGAATTCACCCTCTCCCCGGGTGGAAGAACGAATGATGGTGGCATAACCGAACATCTCAGACAGCGGAACTTCCGATTCAACGGCACAATCTCCATTATCTTCAGTTGTCCCTACTATCAAACCCCGCCTCTGTGTAATCGTTTTCATCACAGCCCCTTGAAACCCGGTCGGGCATCTGACCGAGACCCTCATAACGGGTTCAAGGATGACCGGTCGGGTTTTCATGAAAACCCCGCGGAAAGCTCCCCGGGCCGCAGCCTGAAAAGCCATGTCGGAAGAATCCACTGAATGCGCTCTCCCGTCTTCCAGCACTACGCGGATACCAGTGACGGGAAATCCTATCAGGAGCCCCCTGTCCAACATTGTACGAAAACCCCGTTCCACGGATTTTATGAACTCAGTCGGAACAAAACCGCCTACCACCCGACTTTCAAATTCAAACTCCCCTTCGCACGGTTCAATGAAACCGATGATCCGAGCGAACTGACCGCTTCCCCCGGACTGCTTTTTATGAAGATAATCAAAAGAAGCTCTTTGGGTGAGGGTTTCACGGTACGCTGTTTGCGGCGGACCGGTTTCAACATCAGCTTTGTATTCGCGGCGCATCCTTTCGATGTAAACTTCGAGATGAAGTTCCCCCATGCCGCTCAACAAGGTCTCTCCGCTTTCAGGGTCCACGTTGCATCGAAATGTGGGATCTTCCCGTGTAAACCGTGCAATCGCCTTCGACATGTTCACCTGGGATTTATCGTCCCGTGGCTTCACAGTCAAACAGATAACCGGATCAGGCACATGAATGCTTGTCATTGTCGCTGCAACGGATCCATCGGTAAAAGTATCTCCGCTTGCACATTCGACACCAAAAAGCGCTACAATATCACCTGCTTCCGCTTTGCTGAGCTCCTGCATCTCGTCAGCGTGCATTCTGACAACCCGGCCGACTTTTACTTTTTCCCGGGTACGCGAATTGTGGATCACGCCTCCCTTAGAAAGCGTCCCGGAATAGATCCTCAAGTACGTAAGCTGACCGTAGCGGCCGTCTTCTATCTTGAACGCCAGGCTGATGAACGGCTCGTCGGGAGAACACTTGATCTCCATCTCTTTTTCCAGGACAAAATCAAAATAAGAATTTTTCACATCTGCAGGAGAAGGAAGATAATCGGAAACACCATCCAGCAAAGGCTGAACACCCCTGTTTTTGTAAGCGGATCCCATGAAAACCGGAATGATCTCCTGTTTCAGGGTTCCACAACGCAAACCATCGCGAATCATGGAAGGTTCCACCCTGTCTTCGAGCACCGCCTCCATCAATTCATCCGAATACATGGACGCTACGTCAAGCAAGGCCTCTCGATGCTTTTCAACCTCATCCCTGAGTTTTTCAGGGATTCCATTTTTCACTATCTTTTCCCCACACCGGCCCTCGAATTTCAATGATTTCATCTCGATGATATCAACCAGGCCGCAAAAATCCGCTTCCATACCTATCGGCAGCTGCAATACGGCCGGGGTTAGACCCAGGTTTTCCCGTAGACCTTTCAACACGCGATCTATGTTCGCTCCAACTCGATCGCACTTGTTTATGAACGCTATCCTGGGAACACCATATCGCTTCATCTGCCTGTCGACGGTCGCTGTTTGACTTTGCACGCCTGAAACCGCGCACAGCACCAAAACCGCTCCGTCCAGCACCCTCAAAGCCCGCTCGACTTCTATGGTGAAATCCACGTGGCCAGGAGTATCGATTATGTTGATGTGGTTGGATTTCCACTCAAAATGCGTGGCCGCCGACTGGATCGTAATCCCCCGCTCTCTTTCCAACTCCATTGAATCCATGGTGGCGCCGACCCCGTCTTTGCCGCGAACCTCGTGCATGGCATGGATCCTGTCGGCATAAAACAGCATTCTCTCGGTCAAAGTTGTTTTGCCGGCGTCAATGTGCGCGCTGATCCCGATATTGCGAATCATATTGGACATAAATCACTATACTTTGATTAAAAACAGCGGAAAGTCGGTTGACGGAGGAAGGCGACCCTATTCGGCCTCATTCGGATACATTCAACTCTTTTACAGACGCTTACCTATTTCATCAAGGGTTTGATGCATTCTGCGAATTCTTCACAGGTTTTTTTCTCCATGCATTCGTTTATTTTTTTACCGTCCTTAGCCCTTCCGCCTTCCTCCTTGCACTTGTCCATGAAACCCTTCAATCCCGCCTTCTTGGCTTCCTCGAATTGGTCGGTCTTTTTAAACATCTCAATCTGCTCTTTTGTCACGGCTCCAGTCGCTACGGCGAACTCTTCAAAACACTCTTCAAACATCCGCTTTCCCACCTTTTCGCAGTCAACCTTCGCGCCACAGGAAACAAAAGATGCAGCCATAATAGCCGCCGTGAACACAAAAACTATTCGTCGCATTTGCAGTCGCTCCTTTCAAATCGTTCCAAATCCGTTTCATACAACCGGCGCTTTTCTAGCAACTAATTTCCGGCGTGTAAACTCAAATCGTCCCGCAGGGCAGATCCCGAGCGATCTGCAAAAAACCATGAAACAGGGATCGCTCTTCCTTTTCTATTTATCCACCCACCGCTTGGCGCATTCGACAAACTCGTCGCAGGATTTCATCTCCAAGCACTTGTTTATGTCTGCGGCGTTCTTGTCCCGCCCTCCGTCTTTTTTGCATTTGCCTATGAAATCTTTCAATGCCTCTTCCTTTGTTTCCTTGTATTCGTCCACTCTCTTTTTGAACTCATCCATCTGTTCCTTTGTCACGCCTCCGGCCGCCACTATCCACTCATCAAAACACTCATCAAACATCCGCTTGCCCAACTTTTCGCAATCTACACGTTCCGAACGACAGGAAACAACCGCAGTGGCCAAAAACGCCGCTATGAAAACCAAAACAATTCGTCGCATTTGCAAAAACTCCTTTCATTTCGATTTGCGCTTCTACAAGGCGGCCGTCTTTTAACAGAAGTTACTGAATTTGTAAACTCAAATCCGCCTCCAGAGTGCGGCTCCAAGACATCCACCAGGATCATCGAAAGTCATTGAATATGGGCTTCAGCGCTTATCGGAAAGGTCAAGACTCTTTAATGCGGACGGGATTCATGAAGGGAAAGAAACGGTCAATTCATCAACGGTTTGACACATGCCGCAAAATCATCACAGGATTTTTTCTTCATGCACTCGTTGATCTTGGGACCATCGGAAAACCTTCCGCCGTCTCCCTTGCACTTGTCCATGAATTCCTTTAAGGCCTTTTCCTGAGCTTCTTTGTACTGGTCTGTCTTTTTAAAAATGTCCATTTGCTCTTTCGTTACATGTCCCGACGCCACCATGAACTCATCAAAACACTCTTCAAAAATCCGCTTTCCCACCTTCTCGCAGTCGACTTTCGTACCGCAGGACACAAAGGCTGTTGCCATTATAACCGCCATGAATCCGAAAATTATTCGTCGCATTTGCAGTTGCTCCTTTCATTCCGATCCTTTTGTTTTAAATGAACGAAACGGATGCTATCACCCCTCCTGCGGTCGGTAAATCCTTTTTTACGCCGCCCTATATAACCGGCTTTCGGATCTCGGTCCGCCTAAGCCGCAGAATGATTTTCTCCTTCTTTCCTTCGGGCGAGGTCATGTTGATCACTGCACGATTCCCTCCAAAATCCAAAGCCTTTGAAACCCCCTCGCCGGATTTGAAATCGACTCTTCCCTCGTGATGAAAATAAAGGCATGTTCCTTCCGGACCAAAATCCATCACTTTGTCATCCCCGCAGGTAAGTTTCAGCCGGCACTCGGCCGATATGGATCCCCGCTTTTCCCCGGATTCTTTGTCGGAAGAAGATGTTTGATCCCCGTCTGAATCCATCTCTTTCAGATCAGGGGGACCCACATCTCCCATCTCCTTTATTTGAAACCACTGAAACCTTCCTTCCACCTCCATTGAGCAACGAACACCTTTGCGCAAACCGGATCCCTTTCCGGAAACCACCCGTCCACGGTATTCTATGCGAAATGTGATCCATCGCCGCTGGGCTCGAATCCTGTTTAAACAATAAAATCCCCCGCCCAGCAGAGCAACGGTTACAACAAAAAGAACCACTCGCCCAGCCGCGGAAACCGCGAACTTGAAAGAAACCAGGGCCACTACCACCATGGCGGCGATGAGGCCTACTTCAACCCATCTACCCTGTCGGGCAAGCCAATCAATGCATTCATCCATTGAAATATCCCTGTTTACTTCACGCAGCGGTTACATCGAATGCAGTCCGCGTGTTTTATCCCGGTAACGCCTATGTCACAACGATTGACCCGCCTTTTAGGACCTTTCCCGTCCAACAAGGCGACCTTGTTGGAAAGCGCCAAGCATGCGCCTACCGGACAAAGGTAACGGCACCAAGGGCGAAACAACAGCAGGGAACCGACTGCAATCGAGATTAAAAGAACCCAACGCCACAAGTTCATGTCCAAAACAAACACCCATGTCATCGGATCAAAAGTCAGAAAACCCTGTTCCCTCGTAACGGCATAAGCGGACAAAACCAACCCAAGTAAAAGAAACTTGGTATACCGCGCTCTCATTTCAAAAACCCCAAAGGATCGATCCGATTGCCGGATGGATCGCTCGGAACGAATCCCCTTGGGATGCAACAAAAGCCAAACCAATTCCTGCGCCGCGCCGAAAGGACACGCGTACCCGCACCATACCTGGCCGAGAAACACCCCCAACAACACCACAGCGAAGACAGTCAGGACTTTGATCGGCGTCGAAGGAAAAACGAATTGGGACATCTGTCCCAGATCGACCACATTCAACGGAATATTCAACCACAACCCAAGCAAAACGAACCCGCATGCAAGACAGACAATGCGCAAACCCGGTCTTGCTTTCATGTATGCAAACAAGGCAAACAACATGAAAACCGGGAAAGACCAGAAATGCAAACTCTTCAATGCTTCGGACCATGCACCGGGAGCGACTTCGTCCAAAGATGGATCCTGGATATTCAAAATGTCCTGCATCGCTTTTGAACGGGATCGCGACAAAATCTGTTTGATCGCCTCGGTCGTAACCGTGGCGCCGCTGATTGCATCCACACCTTCTGCACCCAGCATGGGTCTCTCGGGAGGATAATCGGCAAATTTGTTCAACCACTCCGGAACTTCTCGGACATACGATGGTGTCTCACTGTGTCGGCCCAAACGAGCTTCGACAATGGTCCCGTCGTTTTTCATCCTGATTATCAGTTCAATAGGTCCTCCATAACCTTGAACATCGCCCGCGGTGTGCATTGAGGAAAACACGATCTCCGCCAAACTGTTTTTCCAAAGAAGTTTCAGGTGCGGAAAAGGCTTCAACTCTTCGACTACGCTGACTCCCTTTCTCTTCTTGTGCCGTACATATTCAGAGCGAAGCTCTTCCGTTTTGATTTCCTTTTCAGGTTCTTCCACGAATCGGTAATCGTTTTCTTCACCCGGAGCTGAGATGACGGTAGAAGCGCCGACCACAACCAGGGTAATCGCCGCAAAGCTCCAACTGAAATTTTTCCAGGGAAAAGTCCAGCGGATTTCCGGGATCGGCTTCTGCCTCAAATTCCATTTCTCGAAAACTCCGTCCATGATCATCAGCGCCACCGTCCCGGTCAGAGTGGCGGCGGCGAAATGACACGTTGTCGTGGTTCCAAAAATGGGAAGCCAAATCGTACCCGCAAACAACCCTCCGAAAAGCGCTCCCATGTGATCCGCTGCGTTCAGAAAAGACGCTGTAAGGGATGCCGCCTTGTCTTGAGGATCGTGGTGCCTGACGCCCAAGGGAAAAATCACACCGGTCAAAAACCCGATGGTCAGGGATATGACACCAAAGGCCATGCGACCATAAATTCCGTGAGTTTTGCCGACGATCGTAATTATCAACGGCAAACTCCATGCCAGCAATCCCATCAAGAAAAGCCCCAGTGTCAACTCCAGCCGGCTTGATTTTGATATGTATTTCAACCGCCTCCCAGTAAGGGCTCCAAGCGCCAAACCCGTCATCAGCACCCCCGTCAACATGCCCATCTCCCTGTATATCGACCCGTGTCTGGCGCTGAAAGACACCAACACCACGACCTGCAGGGTCATTGACGCAAACCCCACCGAACCTATGGCTAGGCGACTGAGTCGCTTCTTATCTTTCTCGGGATCCGGATCGGCCGCCCGGCGAAAAACCCCCATGGCGAAGCCGATCACAATGATAATAAAAAACAGCGAAGGCCCCGTGTTCCTGAGGCTTTTTAGCATGGGCAAAAGCTTTGAACGGGATAGTCCGCCCACATAAATCAATCCATGAAAAAGCGCGGTGGGAGCATATTCCCTGTTTATGCGAACCGGCGCTCCGTGGACCGCGCTTCTGAGACGGCCGGACATCTCCTCGTCAAGGGTCCGGCCCGGAAACGCGTCGACCGGATAAGGCCAATCATCGAGCTCAAGGGAACGGTAACGAAGCCCCAGGGTTTCACCGTCGAAAGACAACCTTCCCTCGCGCAAAGAACCCGCCATGTAATGGAGCTTTCCGCTTAGCATGGTTGTATGCGTAAAAACGCTCTGAAGCGTCTTGTAGACGGCTGCAAGACTGTTTCTTTCCTCTTCCGTGATGTATCCGATTTCATCCCTGGAAAAAAAGACGATGAATGCACCGTCTCCCAAAACCCTTCTACCGTCGGCGAATATCTCCGCTGTGAAAAACCGATTTAAGGAAACAGTGGTCGGACGGGGGAAAAGAGATACAATCGTGTCATACTGACGGGGCCGGCATTTTTCCGCCAGGTATCTTCCGGGATCGGTTTGCACGATGTTGACCCGGGGATCTTCCAAGGCTTTTCTCGCATCACGCGGCAAACGTTTCTTGATGGCCGATATAGCGTACGGGTCCAACATGACCACGTCGATCTTTTCCAGAGATGGAAATTTGACCAGTTCCTGTACAAGGCCCTCGACACCTCCACCCATGAGCAGAATATTTTTCGCCCAAGGATTTTGAGCCTTTATATGCGCTGCTTTAAGAGAATTCCTTGCATGATCCGGAAAGCTGACACCCAGCACACCGTTGTAAAAAACCCCGTAATCAGCGGAGATTTCTGCTGTTTCCACGCCCGTCCGGCCCAAGGCGATATGCGAGTAGGGAGAATACAGGGTGGATTCGAGATGATAACCCTTTTGCAAAGAATTCCACCGGGCTTCTTCGGTCAGCCTGTTGAGACCCGCTCCCGCGGGAGTCAACAAAACCACCCCTAGCATCAAGGACAAAGCCGGGGCGATGAAATGCAAACGCCGACTGTTTTGAACCGCCAGAACCGAGGATGCCGCACCCATCAACAGGAAACAGACCGCCAAGGTTTTTTCCGGAGCAAGATAAGTTGAGAGAATAAAAGTAAAGGCCATCCCGCCCAAAAGACTGCCTATCGCCTCCCACATGTATATGCGCGATACCGAATCCTTCCCCTCATCACCTAGCAACCCCGCGGCTATGGGAAACAAGACCCCCATGAGAAAACCGCATCCGGCCGTGCCGATGAACGTGCCGGCCAGGGTTTCTTCCAGGGTTATGATTTCGAGCGGAGAAACACCGGTAATGATCCTCCAATAGCGCAGAACAAGAACCTGCGCTGCCAATGCGACCGGAAACACCGCGGACAGCAATATGTAGAGATTTTTGGGGCGATTTCCATACAACCGCTTCAGTCTCGGACTCGCCCAAGCTCCGGCTGCAATCCAAAAAAACCAGGAGCCGTAAAAACCTCCCATAGTCAACTCGGTGCCGTGAAAAGTGACCATGGCTTCCCGGAGGATCGTACTTTGAGACAACGCGGCCACCGCGCCCAGCACTGCGAACGAAACGATCACTGAACCTGTCGATATCCCGTTCGCGGATATTCCAGCCACAGGCTCTTGTTCCAGGATCGTTCCGTTCATCTCCTTTTCATGGTCTCTTTTCATCTAATTTCCTGGTAAATCATTCAATTTTACACGCAATTTACAAGAATTCCATGCTCAACCGAATCCAAACCCAAGTAATCTCTCCAGGGTGATCAAAAAGAGTTTTACATTCGCCAGATCTGCATAATCAAACTCGTAAATCCCCTTCCTTCGAAACAAGCTTTCATGAGCTTCCGCCGTCCGCACCTGGAAAGTTCCTCCATAAATATCTATGCTCTTGATGTCCGAGGACTCGATACGTTCGGTTTTTCCTCCGATACTTATCATCATGTGATCCGTTCCCACCCCGACAAACCCCCCGCTTCGAAGGAGAAAACGTATACAATCCGCCGCCCGAAGATGGGTTTTGGCATTTTCCATGACAAAAACCGTCCAACTGTTTTCCGCTGAACACGCATAATGGTAGGAACTCTCCGGTGGAGGTTCATTTTCCTCGCTGTGATGCGCTCCCGCAATTCTCAAGACCACCCTGGACTGAGCATCCGTCCAGACAAACCTGTAATCCGTGCGTGCATACACGTTATTGGTATAATGGGCATATACCCGGGTCCTCAAATTCTCCGCTTCCTGGAACAACAGCATGTGATCTGTGTGGAATTTTTCCCTCGCCCCCGTGCAACTTATTTGAGCTATTCCCCTCTCTCCAACGTATGTAACGCGGTGGCTGAACCCCGAAAGTCCCCACCCCGCAAACCCACCCACAGACAATCCCATCACGGGAAAAAGAAAAAACAAAAAAGGGTTTTCCACGGAAACCAAAAAATTCAAAACAAAACCCAGAACCACCCCTCCCACAGCACTCATCATAACAAAAATCATCTGCATCCTGAGCGAACGAGGCTTTTGGGTTTTCCGCAGAGTCGAAAACGCGGTTTGCACATCTCCTATTTCATCCGGAGGTGGATGAAAAAAATCCATGTCATCGGAAAGACTCCCGCCGTCGTGCCCGGTTACGTAATTATCGAGCCATGCCGACAACGATTTTTCTTCCGTTTTTTCAACCGATTTATTCGATTCCTCGTTCTTTTCGATCATGCACTCTTCTCAACACACACAATTGCGAAATTCTTCCCATGGGTTTCGGCGAACTCCAGCATACCCGGCCATAACAGTCAACATCATCAAAATGTTGAACCGTCTAAACCGCTTAACATCCTTGCACTCTCCACAAACGAAAACTTGATTTTACCCACTCTTATACTACAATGTATTCAAATACACTACACATTGTGTCTGTTATTAACATCAAACCGATTACACATAGCCGGCTGGAATTCACCCGGCACACATAAAAAAGGGAAACAGTGTGTTAATGTTCCAAGAGACAATTTCTCAAAAAAACCGCATACAACCCGAAGTTCCTATTAAAGCAAAACCTTTCGGACGAAGACGCGTCCGAAAAAAAATCACCCGCCCCTTGCCCCCGGAAAACTGCAAAACCGGCCCTGTTCCAAAGCAGTCGCGCTGAGGGCTGACTCAAAAACAACTCCTGGATTCATACGTGGATCCATCCACCTCAATCTGATGGACCGTTCTCCACAAACTCCACAATGGCCCGGGTGAGGTTCTCGAGTTCCCCTTCGCTGATTACGTAAGGCGGCATGAGATATACCAGCTTTCCGAAAGGCCGAATCCACACCCCCCGTGACACGAAGAACCTCTGGGCTTGGGCCACGTCAACCGGGTTTTTCATCTCGACCACTCCAATACACCCCAGAACCCTGACATCTCTTGTTTTAGGATGCTCTGCAAGAGAACCCAGCCCTTCCCGCAGCCCGGCTTCAATTTGAGCAACCCGTTTTCTCCATGGAGATTCCAGCAGCAATTCAACCGATTCAAGCGCTACCCTGCACGCAAGCGGATTCGCCATGAATGTCGGCCCGTGCATGAGTACCCCCTTGCCGTCCGATGAAATCCCCTGTTCCACCTTGGTGGTGCAAAGCGCTGCAGCCAAACTCATCGTCCCGCCCGTAAGGGCTTTGCCCACGCAGAGAATATCCGGAGAGATCCCTGCGTGCTCGCAAGCGAACATGCGGCCGGTTCGGCCGAACCCGGTGGCTATTTCATCCGCTATAAGCAAGACATCATGTTCATCGCAGAGATCGCGCAGACGAGCCAGGTAATCCGGCGAATAAAACCACATACCACCTGCTCCCTGCACTATCGGCTCGATGATCACCGCGGCTATTGAATTCGAATGCTGTTCCAGCGCACGGGCCGCGCCTTCTGCATACTCCTCTTTCCAAGGCTCGTGAAACGCACACCCGGGCCGTTCCACGAAAACCTGTTGTGCAAGCGTTCCGGTAAACATCGAATGCATCCCGGTCACCGGGTCGCAAACAGACATGGCGCCGAAAGTATCGCCGTGATATCCGCCTCGAACCGTCATTATCCTTTTCTTTTCGGATCTTCCCTGAGCGTGCCAGTATTGAAGGGCCATCTTGAGAGCGACTTCCACGGACACCGAGCCGGAATCCGCGAAAAAAACTTTCTCAAGGGGGGCCGGAGTCAACTCCACCAGTTTGCGTCCCAGTTCCACCGCCGGCCGATGGGTCAACCCTCCGAACATAACATGAACCATCTTCCCGGCCTGGTCACGGATGGCATCCAACAGCCTGGGATGATTGTAACCATGCACGCAACACCACCAAGAAGCCATGCCGTCAACCAGTTCTTCGCCCCCCTCAAGGATGATTCGGCATCCCCGCGTTTTCCGTACCGGGTAGACCGGCAGGGGAGAACTGATCGATGTATACGGATGCCACAAGTGAACTCTGTCGAAATCCAAGTCTATCATGTTGCACAAATTACCAGTGCCACACCCATACCGCAAGCATTCCGGCCGACATTCCAGCCGAGATCCTTTGTTTTCGGGAAGTGCGTCTTGTCGAATATAATTTGACCCGGCGCCGATTGAACAGGAAAATAAGATTGTAGAAAACTCACCGTCTGGAGACGGTTTTTTTAAGGAGCCGGCTTGGACCAAAAAACGCACAATAGGTTTTTCCGCTGTCCCGGTTTTATCATCGTTTCATTACTTTTCTTTTCATCCCTGCTTTTTGCAGAAGTTTCCTCAGCCGAAAACAAAACCATTGGAAACGGCCCAAAAAGAACGAATTTTTTTTCCGTCCGTTTTTTCGCTGCCGGCCACGGCGATTCCGCCCTCTTGACCACTCCCGAAGGACACAACATTCTCGTGGATTCCGGCATGGCGGACCCGAAAAGAGGGGACGATCTCCTGACCCGACGGTTGTTTCCCTACTTCAAAAAAAAGGGGACTAAACGTCTGGATGCGTTCATTTTGAGCCATCCTCATTCCGATCACATTGGAAATCCCCGGCGGCTTTTTCGCCGCGTGCCGTTCGCAGCTCTGTATACAAACGGCGACGGAGCACATTTTTTCAGATCCAGGCGCATGAGTTTCCGTAACCGGGATGGTTCGTTTGTTCGCCCGACCATCCTGAAAAGAGGCGACATCCTGAGATTCGGCGGAGCCAAGATTGAAGTGCTTCACCCGCGGAAAAAAAACTACCTTACAAAGCGCGGCCGTTCCATCGGCGCGATAAACAACCGAAGCCTCGTGATCATGGTCCGCTACGGAGATGTCTCATTTCTCCTTCCCGGCGATCTCAGCCGTACGGGAGAACGCGCGCTCGTTAAGACCAATCTTCTGAAATCAGTTGACGTGTTGAAACTCGGGCACCACGGCCAGGGTTCAGGATCGGAAGAATGGATCAACCGGCTCCGACCCAGGTATGCAGTGATTCCCTGCTGCGACCACCCCTGGTACGAAAAAGTGCCCCGGCCTGTGATGAACCGCTTACGCCGTTACAATATAAGGGTCTTTCGAACCGACAGGCATAAGGATGTGATATTCAGAACCGATGGAAAAACTCTTACTTTCCACACGGAAATGAATTTCAGAATGCTTCCCGCGGGCCATTGCATATGGGCCATGAAACGTGGCCTGATCGACAAGTACTCATGCAGAGTTTCCCGAAAAAAGCGCCGATTCCCCCAGCCGGACGATTAGCATGCCGCCGAAAAAACAGATCCGACCTCACCGGATCCTTGATCCCATCACCCGGAGAGAACAAACCGGTTTTTGAAACGATAGAAAAATCGACAAAGGAAAAACAGGTTCCGCCTATATCCGGATTCATCTCAGGTGGTACGGGTATGAAAAACTCATCGTGTCCCTCTTGAAACGAGGAAACACCAGGTTCTGAACACCGTCTATAATGCACTTGCCGGTAGGGGTGTCTGCAAACTGTCCGGAAACTTCGGCTTTTTGCACTGTGCCGTCGTTTTGCAAAACAACTCGTACATTCGCCAGGCCTGAAATCTGGTAGGTCTGAAAACACTCTTTTACAGCGGGATTAGCCCTCTGCATGACTTGTCTTATCACAGAAGAACCTAGCACTTCCGGGATCGCGTCTTCCTTTGCATCCACCGCATCTTCTGTTGCGGCCAACACAGCGCGGCAGGATGGCGAATCAGCAGCCGTAGGCCCTTTCTCCCTGGATGGAGGCACCGAAGCGACGACCTCTCCGGTGCACTGGTTGTATAAACGATACCCCTTCAAATCCACGACTATTCCGTTGCCCGCCATTTTGTCGGGCCAGGTCCGCCCGTCATATTCAAATACAAACTGCACCCGGAGATTAACCTTCTCCGTGCGTTCCCACTTCTCCGTTTCCGAGGGAGAAACCGAAAACACAAGAGTTCTTCCTTTTTTCTCAATATGATCCCTCAGTTCGATTCCATCAATTAAAAGTGCTTTCCCTTTCTTCCTGACTTTCTTCGGCACCGCGGTGGTGATGTGCCACGCGTTTTTACCTCCGTAAAGCCCCCACTTCAATTCCACCGGTCCGGCCATGGTCAGGTTTCCGATTATCCTTGCCGGGTAATTCAGCAGAGTCCCGTTATATTCACCCACTTCGACGGCCGGCGCGGAATATGAAAACAACCGACCTCTCACCTTCTGTTGCATCCTGGACCTGATCGCCCTGCACTGGAGATCTTCCACCTTTCCGCTGTCGCCACATATTTGCACAAACGGGCTTATGATCGTCTCCATCTCTTCAACAGGCCTGGCTTTCTCAAGGAGATCTTCAAATTTTTCGGCCGCGGCAGCAGCGGGTACAAGCAAAAAGCCCCCGCAAAGAATGAACAACATTTTGATCTTGTGCATGAAAACCCTCTCCTGATCACCGTCGGCTGAATCTCGGAAAAACCCGGTGATCCACTGTCACACATACGCGGAATCAGAAATCATCGTCATCCGCTTTTCTTCTCTTGATCACAAACTCCACTCTCCGATTCTGGGACCAGCACTCCTCGTTGCTCTGGCGACAGATGGGCTGTGTTGATCCGTAACCCTTCGCCTCGAGCCTGGATCGGGCCACTCCCTTGTTGACGAGGTAACGAAGAACCGCGTGCGCCCGGTCATCGGTCAGACGCATGTTGTACGCGTGCGAACCTCTCTCGTCCGCATGTCCCTGGATTTCGATCAACTCAATGGACGGGTTGGCCTGCAAAGTCTGTACAATGGCATCCAATATATTGTACGATACTTCCTTTATGACCGCTTTCGCTGTCTCGAAGTAGATCTTCTCCAAGATCAATATCCTGTCCTTTTCCACGACCACCCTTCGCTCTTCAGGACATCCATCCTTTGTTCCCGGAGCAGGTACGTCCGGACACATGTCTTTGCCCCTGCAGATACCCATCTCCTCCCAAATATGGACATTCTTCTGTATATGGTCCTCCGGATCGCAGATTCCATCTCCGTCCCTGTCCGGAACCGGGCAGCCCTTGTTTTCCGGCAATCCCCATACAAGAGCGAAATCATTAAGCTTATCGGCATCCGTCCCAGGACATTCATCCATGTGGTCGGGAACCCCGTCCTCGTCATTGTCAGGCTCGGGACAGCCGTCTTCATCTTCAAACGAATCATAATCCTCCGGCTCATCCGGGCATTTATCCAGGTGATCCGGAATTCCGTCGCCGTCACGATCCAACTCTTCCCGAACCGGACAGCCATGGTTGCTCGCGGGACCGGGTTCGTTGGGACAACGATCCAGGTGATCCGGAATTCCGTCGCCGTCGGTGTCCCTGAATGTCTCTTCAGGCTTTCTCATGATCATGAGCGGCTCGAAGGTAAAGGATGCCAGCACCCTGAAATCCGGTGCACCGGCGTTATCCAACGGCCCGATGCCCGTAAGTCCTATTCCCCCTGCAACCGCCAGAAACGAATTCGTGGCAAGATACAGCTTAAACCCGGTCAATGCCTCGAACGGGAAAACCCTCTTGTAATAATCATCGTCTTTGGCAAAAGACGTGAGCTCCACCGCGCCGAACAATTCGGTGACCCAGTCGATCCTGTGTCTCACCAGATTCCATGACAATCCCAACCCTATGGTGGCGTGGTGTTGCCATGCCAGGTTTTTCACCATCGCGTTGTCCGCGCTGCCTTCAAAGTCACAACGTGGACTGTTTCCCACAACACATGTGTCCCAACCCGGGTTTGGCGTCAATTCCGCGGTGTTTCCGAAACGAAGCCTCGCGCCCACGTTCAGGCTGACCAAAACCCTCATATCTTTGTCCAAGAACGTATCCATCACGAAGCGCGGCCAGAGCGAAAACGCGCCCGACCCTACGAAGGTTTCATCCCCTCCTCCTATCTTGGAAGAGGGAACCCCGAACGAAAGCACCGCGCCCAACCCGACAGGATTGGTCACAGAAGACATGAACCGCATCTTCATGTTCAGGTAAATATCGCCCACCCCCTGGGAGGAAAAATTACCGTTATACTCGTACCCGAGAGGCGCCCAGGGGGTTCCTGGTCCCGGGTTCTGGTTCCAGGGAAAATCATTGTCCGTATTGGTTATATATGGGTTCGTATGCCCGGTCATAACGTGTATGGGAATACCGAATCCCAGCTCCATGAACTCCATGTCGCCCAGTTTGAACAAACCTATAGCGAACTGGAGATTCGCTGAAGTAAGGGTCTTGACTTGGAATGTTCGATTCGGCCCCCCCGCAAGGTCGCCCTTTAGAACCAGCGGCTTGTGAGCATAGTTTGCGGTCAAACCGATGGAAAACATTCCGGGGCGAAGAACCTGAGTCGTCTCCACACCCAGTATGCCCTTGGAATCCATGGCAGGACGAAACATCTGGATATCAACGGGTCCGCCTTGAGCATAAGCCGTTCGGGATTGAAACATCAACAGCGCCAGCGCAACAGCCGCCGCCGCGGAACTCACACGAAACAAGCTCTTCATAGGTTTCCTCCAAACAGTCCTTTGGGACCGTATGCACTTCTCGCGAAATATTCCCATTTACCTGGTTGCGATTTTTCTAGTCACGGAATACAACAGGCTTCTTTCGGATGTCAAGGTTATAGCTGAGCAGATGGAAGAGCCTTTCAACAAGCGGGGCTTCTTGACAGGTCGGCTACTCCTTCTATGATGGGAAGGATTTTTCGAATAAGGACCTTCAAAATGCCATGCAACCTTGTTTTGAAGGGTTTTAACGATTTAAACGCACCCTTGCAGGGTGACAAAGAGAGCATTTAATGGCGAGCGATGTCCAGATGAGCCTGGAAGATCTCGTGTTCCGGCTGAACAAGGAAAAAACTTGCACGAAAAACGGGAAAAAAGAAAAAGAAGTAAAAGATTTGGATGTGCAATCCCCTATGGGCGAAAATGAAGCCGCCGGAACCCCGGCCCAAAACCAGTCCCAAAAGAAACCGGCCGGCAAAAGACGACGATCCGCGGAATCCATGGCATCCGGACAACGGGAGATTTCCGTATCCGAGTTTTTTGTCAAGAACCGGCACCTGCTCGGATTCGACAGCCCATCGAGAGCCCTGCTGACCGCGGTGAAGGAAGCCGTGGATAACGCTTTGGACGCGTGTGAAGACGCGGGAATCCTCCCCACTCTTGTGGTTGAGATCCACGAAGTTGGTGAAAAGCGCTATCGCATAGCAGTACAAGACAACGGACCGGGTATAGTAAAAAAGCAGGTTCCCAAGATATTCGGAAAACTGCTTTACGGCTCAAAGTTTCACCGGCTGAAGCAATCCAGGGGCCAGCAAGGTATCGGGATAAGCGCAGCAGGAATGTACGGCCAGCTTACCACCGGAAAACCAGTTGTCATCACATCCCGGACCGGCGCAGGCCGGCTCGCTCACCACTTCGAAATCGTTATAAACACGCGGAAAAATGTTCCCGAGGTCATAAAAGATGTGGAAGTGGAATGGGAGGAGGTAGACCATGGAACCCGCGTGGAAATAGAATTGGAAGGTACGTACAAGGGCGGAAAACGTTCCATCGACGAGTATCTCGAACACACGGCCATAGCAAACCCGCATGCAGAGATCTTCTTTTACCCACCCAAAGGAAAAGAGCATAAAGTGATGGAACGGGTAACTGATGAACTGCCCGCGGAACCAGCGGAAATCAAGCCTCATCCCCACGGCGTCGAGCTGGGACTCTTGATGAAAATGCTCAAGGAGTCGAGCGCGGGAAACATCCAATCCGCGCTCATGTCTGATTTTTCAAGGGTTTCCGCCAGGGTGGCGGAACAGATTTGCAGCGCGGCGGGTGTAAGCCCACGCGCGCGCACAAAGCGAATAGCAAACCAAGAAATCGAAGCCCTTTATAAAGCAATTTCCGAAGTCAAGATCATGGCGCCCCCGACGAACTGCATCGTGCCGATCGGAGAGGAACTCATTCTCCGCGGCCTGGAACGGGAAATCGAAGGCGCGGAATTTTACGCCTGCCGCACCCGCCCGCCGAAAGTCTACAGGGGAAATCCGTTCCAGGTTGAAGCCGGGCTGGCCTACGGAGGCGAACTTACAGGCTTGACCGACCACGGGGAGGAAAACGAAGAAGGCTCAGCCGGCGGAGTCTGGGTCGGAGGCACAAAACTGGCCGACAACAAATCCGTTGACAAGGCACTGGCCGCGGTGCCGGGGTTGACAAAGAAAAAAGTGGTAGAGTTGCTGCGCAAGGCGGGAGTCAACCGGTCCACCAAGGTACGACAGCTTAAAAAACTGGAAATCGAACGTATACGGAGCGCACTGGACGCGGGCGTGCGCGCCGAGGCCCAGAACCGGCCCATTCAGCTTGTGCGCCTGGCAAACAGGGTGCCGCTTCAGTACCAGCAATCAGCGTGCGCCATCTACAAGGCCGTAACCGACGTCAACTGGCGGCGTTACGGCCTGAACCAGCCTCGGGGAGGCCTCCCATCCGGTCCGCTGGTCTTGATGGTGCATATCTCCTCCGTATGGGTGCCGTTTACATCCGAAAGCAAGGAGGCCATCGCTCATTACCAGGAAATCATTGATGAAGTGCAGCGCGCTGTTCAGGAATGCGGGCGGGAATTAAACCTGCACCTGAGCCGGAGAAGCAAGGAAAAAGCAAGAGCTCAACGCCGTGACAAGCTGGATACATACAGCGGGGAACTCATCGAAGCCCTGCACAAACTGACCGGCAGGGGAAAAATCGAACTCAAGGCTGTTTTCAGAAAAGCCGCGGACCACTTTGCTTCCGTGGAATCCGATGCACAAAATATGATCGAATGACAAAAACACCGCATACCGCACAGAAGAAATCAAATGCCTGAGAAAACAAAACCTGGGCGCGGAAAATCCGCTGCAACAAAATCCAGTGAAAAATCGACCAAAAAGACGGAGGAAAAAAAGACCTCCCGCAAAACCGCGCTCCACGACAAGAATGGACGCGCCCGCCGGAGCCTCAGCTCCGCTGAGGTGACCGATCGCCTGGTATCAATGGCCGAAAGGATCATTAAACAAGCGGAAAAACTTGAAAACCCCTCCGTGTCCATTCCCGTCAGAAGCCTTTCGAACGTCAAGTTCGACGAAGAACGATCCATCATCGAAATGGGCGACAAGGTCCAAAACCGCGTGCTCTTCAACGTCAACATGGCCAAGCGGTTCATGCAGACATTCCTGATAGCCTCGGCTTGCAAAGACTTGCTCAAGTCCGGCAAAACAACATCCATTCGTGATCTTTTCTACATGACCAAGCACACGATCGGCAAAACAAATGAAAATACGTTCGACGACCAGGAAGAATCCGACCCGATTATCGAAGACCTGGAAGTCGCGGTCGACACCCTGCGGGAAGAACTCCACCTTTTTGCATCCAACAGGGGTTCCCTGGTCGGCGAACTTACAATCGTAGACGGAGGCGACACAATAAACGCCAGGCGGATGGGCACTGGTGGATGGGCTGTCCCCTCGATCGTTGAAAAAGACGTCATCCAATTCAAAAACTGCACCGCGGAATTCATCCTCCTGGTTGAAAAGGACGCTGTGTGGCGGCGACTCAACGAAGACAAGTTCTGGAAGAAACACAAGTGCATCCTCGTTCAATCCAACGGAATGCCCGCAAGGGGAATGAGAAGACTCGTCCGCCGCATGGTCGAAGAACTCAAGATCCCTCTCTACGTGCTCGTAGACAACGACCCCTGGGGTCTCTACATCTACTCGGTCATCAAGCAGGGATCCATCAACCTCGCGTTTGAGAGCATGAGAATGGCCGTGCCGGAAGCCCGTTTTCTGGGCCTGTCGTCTTTCGACCGTGAACGCTACGGGCTTCCCGACAATGTCACCATCACCCTGGATTCCAAAGATGAAAACCGGGCCAGGCAAATGATGAACTACCCCTGGTTCCAAGCCAAGAAATGGCAGAGAGAGCTGAAAAAAATGCTCGACTCCAAGGTCAAGCTGGAACTGGAAGCGCTATCCGCCAGGGGAATAACTTTCATCAGCAAGGAATATCTTCCCGCCAAGCTCAGGGAAAAAGACTGGGTGGCTTGACTCGGCCCTTTCCTAGAACCGATGCCGGTCTTCTATCCGGGACCGGAAGATGGTTTGACTTTTGCACACCGCTTGACACACCCACAAATCGGGAATAATTGAGGATTTTCGATCCGAGATACCGGCCTATCGACCAGTTAACCTTGGTAGAAACATAGCTTTGGAATGTGTTCACTTGATGTGGGGGAAACAATAATCTGGTGATCGTGGATTGTTGACACACACATTGCGTTGTGTGATCATATGTGTGGAGGTGATGATCATGGCAACTAACCTTCAGATTGACGATAAGCTCATCATGCGAGCGGTTAAACTCGGGCATCACCCTACCAAGAAAGCTGCGGTGACCAAAGCATTGACGGATTACATCCATCATCTTGAGCAGGAGAAGATTCTATCGATGTTTGGCTCGGTGGACTACGAGCC
Organism: Myxococcales bacterium; assembly: GCA_007131745.1. The sequence goes on along the minus strand of SLPX01000172.1, from coordinate 4,471 downwards.
GGGGTACAACTACAAGAAGCAGCGATCCGGGGCATGAGGGTTCTCGTGGACACCAGTGTGTGGTCCGAAGCCCTTCGACGGCGCAAAAAATTGGAGTCCTGTGTTGTATGTGAATTCCGGAATCTGATTCTTGAGCATCGTGTCGACATTATCGGCCCCATCAGACAAGAGATCCTTTCCGGTCTACGCGAGAATGCGCAGTTCGAAAAACTGGAGAAACACCTCGCAGCATTTCCTGACATTCGCTTGGAAACGGCCGACCATGTCATGGCCGCGCAATTCTTCAACACTTGCCGTGCAAAAGGAGTTCAGGGGTCCAACACAGACTTCTTGATCTGCGCCGTTGCTGTCCGGCGAAAACTCGCCATATACGCCACCGACAAGGATTTCCCTCTTTTTGCAAAACACCTTCCCATTCTGCTGCACAAAACAAGAGTATTCGAATCGGGCAAAGAACAGCGCTAGCGGCCACATCGGGTTCTGCCGACCCACCTCTTCACGCGTTACCTCACCTATCCGAGCATTGTCGGACAATCAATCAAAGCATATCTGTTTTCACCGCCTTCATAACACCCGGATCCACCCAGCAGAGTTTGGGATTCTTGCGTTCTTTAATCCGAAGTTTGGCCTCGTATGAAGTTTTCAAAATTATCTTTCGTGATTATTTCGGTTTTTGAATCGGGATACGACTTTGTGAAGGTTTTGGGTATTTTCGCTTTCTTTTTGGGGTTCCATTTGAATTCATAGGCATGAAGGATCCCATCGTATTCTTCAATATAATCAATTTCCTGCTGAGCGTGAGTTCTCCAGAAAAACCTGTTTACCCATCTTCCGGATATTTGATTGTTTTTTATCCTTTCGGTTATCAGAAAGTTTTCCCATAACGCCCCTACATCATTACGAAGTTGTAGTGGAGCAAAGTTCTTGATCACTGAATTGCGGATCCCGTTATCGTAGAAATATATCTTTTTCCCTTTTTTGATCTCGGTTCTTGCGTTTCTTGATAGCGAAGGAATTCTGAATATGACAAAAGTTTTTTCCAGAAGATCCACATATCTTTCAACAGTTGCATTGTCTACTCCCGTCAACTGGGCAAGTTCGGCAAATGAAACTTCACTTCCCAGTTGAAGGGCCAGAGCCTGTATGATCTTTTCAAGGATGGGCGGTTTTTTCACAAGTCCGGCTTTCAATATGTCCTTGTAAAGATAACTGTCGGACAGCAACCTCAGAATCTCTTTTTCATTCCCGGGTGAAGTCACAACTTCAGGATAATAGCCGTATATCATTCTTTGTTCTACGAGCCTGAGTTCATCAAGCAATCCGTTTTGGGAGGACATTTCCGAAAAAGAGAGAGGATAAAGAAAATATTCATATTTTCTTCCCGTAAGTGGTTCTTTCAATTCATCAGTCAGTTCAAGAGCTGATGAGCCGGTAACAAGAAACTGTTTTTCAGGCATATTATCAATCATCAATTTAAGATTTATGCCGATATCGGGAATCCTCTGTGCCTCATCAATAACAACTACCCGCTTATCACCGACAATATTTTTAAGTCTTGAAGAATTAACATCGGAAAAAAGCATCCTTACATCCGGCTCATCCCCATCAAGCCACAGATGATCAACCCCGATCTCTTTTACAATAGTTTTAGAAAGCGTGGTTTTCCCGACCTGTCTTGGACCTACAAGAAGAATGATTTTTCCTTTAAAAAACCTTTCGGTTAATGTCTTTTTTATTTCTCTGTCAATCATTTCAAACTCCAAAAGCCAAAATCGCCAGATCTCATACGATTATTTTATATAAAATACCAGAGTTGAATCAAGTTTTTTAGCTTTTTCATCGAAAATGCGGTGTAGTTCAGTTCGCTCGCAAGGGGCGGTATCCGAAGAGTCGCACTCTTCGCAGGAAGATGTCCAGGATCAGCAGGCCAAGGATTATCCAGATGAGGTACGGCCAGAGTTGGCGGGCGTAGGAAACCGATTCGCCCTCGGAGTCGTAAACGGCTTGAAGAAACCTTCTTCTCCGCGCTTTGGGGTTGCGCTTGAAATAGCCGGGGTCAAGACCTGTGCCGTCGGTGACGGCTGAGATGCTGCTCAGCCTGTTCAGCCCGGTGCAACTTGCGGGTTTTTTGATGCACTCTTCCTGTGGCGGTTGCATCTCCAGGTATTCGCGGGGATAACTCAGGGTGACTGATCCGAAGGATTCCGCAATGGTGCGATGACGGGTTTTCGTCGAGCCGTCCTTGCCTTCAACTTCATAAGGCATTCTATGGCGGCCCTGTATGACGAACGCTCCGTAACGATCCATGGAAAAAACACCCTGGTAACGGCCGGCCGCGGTCTGTTCCAGTTTCACGGTATGCTTTCTGTGCGGACGTTCCCAATCGTAGATGTCGATTTCAGCTTCCAAATCGTTGATGAACTTGTCATTGCGATCAATGGCGTCCACGGTGACGTGAATTCTTCCTTCACGCACTTCCGCGGTCATGGGAAATTCCTGAAGCGACCTTACACGCATCGAAGACCGGATGAGTTGGGCCCAGAAATTCCTGAAACCTCCGAAATTATGCTCCATCCAGTCAGCGGTCCAGCCGCCCTTGATGTCCGAGGTGAAAGCCACCGTGTTGCCAAGGCCCCAGCGCCAACGCGCGAGCAATGGATCTCCGGTGGGACTCATGCTCAAGAAAACATCGGCCCTTGGTTTGGGCTTCGTGGGGTTGTAGCCGCGAAAAAAGCGGACCGCGGAGACTCCGGTGTTATTCAGGAAGTCCGCGTTCTTGGTCACGGCCGCGGTGTACGCGCCTTCTTCTATGCTGGGCCGGGAGACTTCGCGGATTTCCCTTACGAATATCCTCGGAATGCTGTCAGGATCAGTGGTGTGATAGTAACGTCCGCCTCCTCGATCCTTCATGCCTTGAAGCAGGGATTCGTCCACAGATCCGCCAACGCCCACTGTGGAAACAGTGATTCCGCGGGATCGCATTTCTTCGATGGTTTCGAACAAAGCATCCCTGGGAGAATACCCGTCGGAAAGTACGATAACGTGTTTGACCTTCGCGCGGGCGGTCTGCAACCACTCGTAAGCCATTCGGACCGCGGGATAAATCCTGGTTCCGCCGCCTGCGGTGATGGATGATATGGCGGAAAAAATCCGGAGGCGATTGGCCGCCCTTTGAATCGGCAGAATGGGAATCGCCCGGGTGTCATGTGCAATGACCCCTACGAGATCATTGCTCGAAAGCACTTCAACCGAAGCCTTGGCCGCTTCTTTTGCCAGTTCCATCCGCTGGCCCGACATTGAACCGGAGCGGTCGATTACCAAGACGAGAGCTATGTGGGGGGTGCGGCGCTGCCTCTCGGTATCCATCCTCACCGGCAAGATCCTCTCCAGCCGAGTTCCTTGGTACCCCCCGGATCCGAATGCATTTTCACCGCCCACCATTATGTAGCATCCGCCGAACTGGTGAACATAACGGTCAATCGCTCCCATCTGAGCGAGCCCCATAGCGGACACCATCACATCGGACTGCACCACGCAATGATATTGCTTGAGCGCCCACGGGGTGGAGGGTATTCCGTGCCTGCCCCGCAACTCCACCCTGAAATCTTCCTGTTTGAGTCCGTGGATAAACTTGTCCAGGTGACCTCTGCGTCCCCCTTCGACAACGAGTATTCGAGGCTTGTCGCGAATGGTCATGATGGCCACACCGCGGTTGTTTTCCTTTATGGTATCCCTGATTATTTTTTTCGGCTGAGGCCCTTTTTCGGTTTCTTTTTCAGCCGGCTCCCCGGGCGATCCATCTTCTTCCGGATCTTCAAACTCTCCTGATTCTTCCTCGGTCTCCGTGGTTGCGGTTTTTTCCCGTTTAGCGATTTCAACGTAGGGAAGCCTCAACTCAGCGGTATATGCTATCAGGCCTGGTTCGTGGACTATCGAAGGAAATTTTACAACGTTTCGGCCCGGATTGAGTTTCACTTTCTTCGATGATCGAAGCTCGTTCCAAAACATCTCCTCGGGAGAAGCGCCGTGTTTCAGAAAGATCATCGCATCGGTTGTATGGTTTGAATAGACTTCTACCGTGACTTCAAATTTCCTCCCGATTTCAATTTTTTCGGGCAGCTTTACTTCCTTGATCAAAACCTCGTCGTCCGGAGGAGCGTCAAAGCTCCAGTGATGGATCTTTATTCCACGTTCAACAGCGCGGTATGCCTCGGAAAGAGCGTCTCCGTCGGTCTCCAGCCCGTCGGAAAAGATCACCATTCGCTTCACGGTTTCCCCGGGGTAGAGCCCATATGCAAGCTGCAACGCGGCCTGAATGTTGGTCGCCTCACCGGCAGGGCCCTCGAAACGTTTCAACTCGGGAACCCTGGAGCCCTGCAAAGAAACCAGGCGGGGGCGCCGAGCGAAAGTCACGATCCTGACCAGGTTATCTCCTTTTTCATTCACGGCTCGTTGAATCTTGCGCCTGGCT
>SLPX01000197.1 GCA_007131745.1 Myxococcales bacterium | reverse complement strand
GTGAACCGATCCAAATCACTTGCGCGGACATCGAACCTTGCGACGATCCTCCTGCCGATGAATGCACCGGAAACGTGCTGGTGACTTATCCTGAAACAGGCGACTGCGAGGAAACCGACGCTGGTCCGGTGTGTGTGTACCCGGAAAGCACCCATGATTGCGGCGATTCGCACGTTTGCGTGGAAGAGGAAACTACTGCGTACTGCGAGCCGATTCGGCTGACCTGCGCAGATCCGGGGGTCATCGAGTGCGGGGATGTAATCATTGATGACACCACAGGCGCGCCGAATCTTATTAACTCCTATCCGTCCTGCACTTCGTTCCCCCAAACAGGAGGAGAACATGTTTATACATTCGTCCCCGAAGAAAGCGGAGAAGTAACGGTTGATCTCACCGAACTCTTTGCGGATCTGGACCTCTTAATACTCGAGGGGGGGTGCGACGGCGGGTTGTGCATCGCTTACTCCGCGGGAGTCGGCGACGAACAGGTTGTTTTCGATGGAGTAGCGGGCACAACGTACTACATAGTGGTGGACGGCTATGACGGCGCCCACAGCTCATACACCCTGTCGCTGACGTGCAGCGATCCCGATGATGAATGTGAAGGCGTTGGTTACGAAGGATGTTGCGACGGAAGTGTAGTTTATTGGTGCGAAGACGGCACACTCTATGCTCTCGACTGTTCGCAAAACATACCACCCGACGATATTTGCGGTTGGAGTGAAGCCGACGGTTTCTTCGACTGCGGCGGTTCCGACCCCGTCCCCGTTGATATCGTTCCCGATTGTCCCTGGGGCTGTACACCTGATTGCACCGGCCTGGATTGCGGACCGGACCCTATATGCGGCGTTTCCTGCGGCGTATGCGGAGAAGGCTTTCTGTGTGATGAAGGTATCTGTGTTCCGCATGAACCGTTTCTGACTTGCGCGGATCCGGGGTTTATCGATTGCGGGAATGTGATAATGGATGACACCACAGGCTCGCCGAATCTCATTAACTCCTATCCGTCCTGCACTATGTTGACGCATACGGGCGGAGAACATGTTTACGCATTCGTCCCCCAAGAAAGTGGAGAGGTAACGGTTGATCTCACAGAACTCTTTGCGGACTTGGACCTCTTCATACTCGAGGGGGGGTGCGACGGCGGGTTTTGCATCGCATACTCCGCGGGAGTCGGCGACGAACAGGTTGTTTTCGATGGAGTAGCGGGCACAACTTACTACATAGTGGTGGACGGCTACGCCGGCGCCCACAGTTCATATACACTGTCGCTGACGTGCTCCGGCGACCAAACCGATTTGTGCGAAAACATGCCTTTGGAGGGCTGTTGCGACGGGGATGTAGTGCATTGGTGCGAAGCCGGAGTGCTCTATTCACACAGCTGTACATCATACGACCCGCCTTTCAATACATGCGGTTGGGATGACTTTTTTGGATACTTCTACTGCGGCGGTTCCGACCCCGTCCCCGGCGGTATGGATCCGGATTGCCCCTGGGTGCCGTAGAATAGGATTCAGCAAAAAGGCGATTCAGCCGCATGGACGATTTGGCATGGGCCAAACCACTTCATTCGAAAGACAGAGCGATTAGATAAAAAGCTTGGGAGGATGTGATGTCAAAAGACAAGGGTTCCGTAACCGGAGGCAGCAGCGGGAGCAAACGCGGCAATACAAGCTCCGGCAAAAAAGGGAACAACGTCAAGGTCGACAAAAAACGCCGAAAGGACGAGATGAAAGCTCGTTTGGTGCTGAGAACGTTGAGACCCGATGATTATGAAGACTTTGTGGCTCTTCAGAGACGATGCTATCCTGATATGGTTCCCTGGCTAAAGGATCAATATCTGACTCAGCTTGAAACGTTTCCCGAAGGCCAGCTTTGCATAGAACTGGACGGCATGTTGGTGGCGAACTCCGGAAGCCTCATCGTGGATCTGGACGAGTTGGGATCTAAACACACATATGAGCAGGCAACCGACAGGGGTTGGTTCGGGACTCACAATGAAGAAGGAGATACTCTTTACGGTGTTGAGATGTCGGTGCACCCTGACTACCGTGGGCTTCGGTTGTCCAGGCGGATGTATGACGCCCGCAAAAAGCTGGTGGTCGAAAAGAACCTTAGGAGGTTGGTTATCGGCGGGCGTATGCCGCGGTACTTCAAGTGGGCCGAACAGATATCTCCGGAAGAGTATTTGCGTAGGGTGGTGACAAAGCAAATCAGGGACCCAGTGATAACAGCCCAATTGGCAAATGGATTTGCTGTTTTGAGGCTGATCCGGGACTATCTGCTCGAAGACAAGTCTTCAAGGGGGCACGCCGTATTAATGGAGTGGCTGAACACCAAGTACGTGCCGCCGACAGGCACCATGGCCGGTCGCGGCCGTGTTCGTGTCGCTTCGGTTCAATACGAGATGAGAAGGGTCAGTTCTTTTGAAGAGTTCATGACAACCTGCGAGTTTTTTATCGACAGTGCCGGGGATTTCCGTTCTGATTTCGTGATATTTCCCGAGTTGCTTACCACGCAGCTTTTTCCTCTCTTGCCGGAAGGTAGACCCGGTGTAACGGCTCGGTTGCTGGACAAGTTTACACCTGAGTACATAGATTTTTTTCGCCGCATGGCTATCAAGTATGCCGTAAACATCATAGGCGGTTCGCACCTGACCATGGAGGGAGAAGACCTATACAATACCGCGTATTTCTTCAGGCGTGACGGCAGTTTCGAGAGACAGAAGAAAATCCAGATTACTCCGGCGGAGTTCAGGTGGTGGGGGGTTAAACCTGGAGACAGGCTGAAGGTTTTCGACTCCGACAGCGGAAAGATCGCTATCCTGACCTGCTATGACATCGAGTTTCCAGAGTTGGCAAGGATCGCTGTTTCAAAGGGAGCGCGGATTCTCTTTGTGCCCTACAATACCGATGTGAGGAGCGGGCATTTGCGGGTGAGATATTGCGCACACGCCCGTTGTATCGAAAACCATGTCTACTGTGTGTTATGTGGGGCCACGGGAAATCTTCCTTCAGTAAGCGGAGCGGATATCCATTATGCCCAATCGGCCATATTGACGCCATCGGACATAGCGTTTTCGAGGGACGGCATCGGCGCGGAGGCCAACGCTAACACGGAGACTTTGCTGGTTCATGAATTAGATCTTGATGATTTGCGTCGGACACTCCGTACAGCATCTGTAAGACCTTGGCTGGATCGCCGCACCGATCTTTACCGGGTTACATACCGGGAAGATGATGAGACGATTGAAATCTGAATAAACCGAAGTTCCCTTTTTGAAAAAAATTTCTTCAGGGAGTTGGGGGGGTTCCGGGTTCGGGTACTGGGTCTGGTCTGTGGCTCATGGTCTTTCTCCTTTTTTTCTTCTTTTCAAAAACAAAAAACACTCTGCATGTTTTTCAATAACCTTTTACAGGAACAAACATAACCTCTTTTCGGCTTGAGGCAAGGGATTCCGGATAAAACGGATGAAAAAAAGACACTTTTAGCCTTTTTGGCCTTGGTTTTTGAATTTTAACTCTTGTCCGTCTTGTCGCGCAACCTATCCTCCGCTTGGATCAATCGCCTGACCGAGGTTTTGAAAAGTTCGAACATGGCTTTCGGATAACTGAACAAAAACATTTGGAATCTTTCATAATCCATCGACAGCATGAGAGTGGGTTTTGATGCAAGGATTGTTGTGGTCCGGGTTTTCGTGAACATACCGTATTCGCCCAGGACTTGGCCTCCTATCAATCTTCTTACGGGTTCATCAATGCCGGGCAGGTAGACCGAGAGCTCTCCTTCGTAGACAACGTATATCCTGTCGGCCGTTTCTCCGGCAACACAGATTTCTTCTCCTTCCTGGAAAAACTCTTCTTCCATTGCTTCGGACAAGACCCCGATCTCGGTCGCTTCCATCCCCGAAAACAAAGGACAACATCGCAGCGCTTCCTTTTTCTGTTCGATGCTCAACATACAGTGCCTTACTCTCTACCGATTGACCTCAGAACCGTGAACTGCGGAACACCGCCTGAAAATCATTCGAACTCTCCATCAGTTGTTCATAAACGCCTTCAGCGGACAATCGACCGTCTTTCATCAAGATGACCTTGTCGGCCGCTTTTGCAAGTTCGGGATCATGGCTGATGGCTATCACTATTCTTTTGTCTTTCCATTCGTTCAAGAAATTAACGATCTTATTTCTACGTGCCGGATCAAGAGCTGAAGTCGGTTCGTCTAGAACCAGCACCGGAGTGCGTCTCAGGAGAGCGCGGCCCAACGCTACAAGTTGATTCTGACCGCCGGATAGACGACAACCATTTCTTCCAACTTTGTAACCCAAGCCTTGTTCCACGAAGAAATCTTTCCAACGGCCTTCACCCATGAGCCGCAGCAATGCTTCGTCAATCCTCTGAGCTTGCCGGCTGTTTGTCGTGTGCAACCTGGCGAATACCAAGTTGTCCCGCCAGTTCAACGTAGGATCGAGGCTTTCGGGATCCGACGGATGCCATTGGTTCCCTGCTATTTCACGGATCAGGCTTGCATCATCAGGATATTTTTCCCGCCATGCTTTAAGTGATTTGAAATCCATCTTCTTCAATGTATCGGTTTCATGTATCTCGGAAAGAGTGCAAGTCAAACCGATACGAATCAAGGACAACTTCAGACGTCGGGACTTAAGCTGCGCCGCCGAGGGTTTGGATTGCCTTGATTGAGTTAGGATGCGTCGCCGTTCTTCCCAGATCTTCCTTTCCAAGTTCGAAGGACTCAAAGCGGCAAAGGAATCATGGTCGGGAATTTCGAGGAGGTTTTTAGACCCTGAAATCACTGCGCTTCCCAAGTTGGCAAGAAAATCGCCCATAGGTGAATCCGAGAATTTTTTCCATGAGCGGGAGCGGAAAGACTCCGTGAAAATTCTTTCCACAACCTTTTTCAGATCGGTTCTCCCACCTAACAAACCTTCAAAAACCGGTCTTTCGGGGTCAGGGTTGTCTTTGGAAAAAACCGTGTGATTAATCTTTAAATCACTGACGATCCCACGGGCTTTTTCTCTGAGTTCCCTGATCTCCGAAGCGGAGAAAAGATCCAGAGATCCGGGCGAAGGATTCATTTCGAGTGCTTTCATTCTGCACACTTCAGCGAGACCGATGGATTCAAGAATTTCGATGTCCGCTCCGGAAATATAATTATTAAAAGACGAGTCGTCCGGTTTGGAAGCATCTACAATCTTTCCCCTGCCTATTGAGAGGTTTTCAGCTATTGTCGTGTCGAAAAGGACGATTCTCTGCGGCATGATGGTTGCAAGATTCCGGCGTGAAGCTTCGTTGATTCTTGCAAAGGATGTGTCTTGAAGCTGAATAACCCCTTTGTCGGGGACCAGCCGCCCCAGGATCAGGTTGCAAAGAGTTGACTTGCCGGATCCGGCTCCTCCCGCAAGCGTCGTCCATGTCGAAGGAGCGAAAGAAACGGTGACATTGGATACTCCGCCCTGGAGTTGACCGGTTGCGGCCCGGTAACGATAGGTGACATCATCGAGTGTAATTCTTCCGGGTTCTCCAAGTTCCACGGACTCTCCGGAATGGTCCTCCACGGGCGCAATATTGTCACAATTATATTCCAGAATTCTATTTACACTGTTTCGCGCTATTTGAAACTTTACACGTTGACCCACGAGGTTCGTCACATTGTTGAAAATCGTGGGAAGCGCAAAGATCAAAACAGGTATCAGGGCGAGTTTGTGCGACGCGTCCTCTCCTTGCTTTGTATAGCTGTAGACAATAACGAGGACTGTCGCCAAAAAGGCAAGTACGGGCCAGAAAACCCGGGTGAAACCGAAGCCCGTGTTGGATTTAACCCAGCGCAGGTAAGCTCTCACCCTGCTGTTTTGAGGAATCCGAAACCTTTGGATCATGGATTCGTACAACCCGCCGACCTGGATTTCAGGCACGGCCTTCATGTAATCCTCGAAATCCGTTTTCACACGGTCTCCGGCGGTGAAGTAGGCGGCGTCGGAATCCTTCAACGGAAGACCGGCGTATTGAGTGACCAGGATGCCAAGGATCGAAATGACTAAAACCACCACGGCCAAACGCCAATCCGCGAGTCCGAAGAACACGAAGTTGCCCAGAATCGTAAGAGAGGACCACCACACAGTCACCAATGTTTCACGGCGATCCAATATACGGAACAAGTCGACTTCAAGGCGGTTGAGAATTTCTCCACTGGAATGCTCGGCGAAAAAACCATCTTCATGATGCAACAGGTGTCTCAATATTTGTCTTTCCAGATCGCATCGCGATTCGGCCTCCAGCTTGCCTGATAGAAGATCTCGGGATACTCCCAACAGGGAACGTGCAAGGCCAACCAAGAAAACAGACCCCAGAAAGATCCAGGCAACAGACCGTTCTCCCCAGGCGGCAGTGAAAAAATCTGAAAAAAAGCTTTCACCAGCCCTAGGAGCCGCGGAGAGGCTTTCTACCAAACCTCGAAGAAAAGTGTTTTCAAGATAGACTAATCCACCTGCTGCCGTGCCGATCACAAGCAGTTGAAGCAGATGTTTTCGATAAGGCTTGTGCCAAATGGAAACCCAGTCGTCCAATCGTTCGGCCATGATTTGCCTTTTGCATTTGACGTCGGTCTTTTGCCGTTATTCGGTCCTTTTTAACAAAGTGGGAGATAAAGTCACCTTTGTAATAAATGCAGAGTGCAACTCACTCTATAAACAGCTTCCGGGATCGCGCGAGCCTGCTTGTTTACGGCAGTGGACAAACCGCCGGTCACAACGATGCCGAACCATGGGTCTTCGCAGGGGCCGAAATCGCCGGACGGCTTGTTCCAACCTCCCTGCTGGAGGTTCGTCTGCGCCTCGAATAGGCTTGACTGGAATTCCTTGCGGGAATATTTTTTGAAAGTTCCAAAGGTGTTTCAAAAAGAGAAATCCTACATGAAGAAGTATGCTGTTTTGTCATTGGTTTTGTCGGTTTTCGTTCCGGCGGCATCGTCTTGTATCGGTAATAAATCGACCTCGTGCAAGCCCGGCGAAACATGCGTATGTTCAGGAATCGGCAACTGCGATATCGAATGTCCCGGCGGCGACTGCATCATGATCTGCCAGGGCACGGGCAACTGCAAATTCGATTGTGAAGGAGGAGGTTGCAGCGTAGCTTGCCAGGGCACTGGAAACTGCAATTTGTCCTGCGAAGGGGGCGAGTGTTCCCAGCACTGCAGCGGAAGCGGGAATTGCATCTTGTCCGATTGCTCTTTCGGTTGTTCTCTCACCTGTGAAAACATCGGCACATGCGTATGTAGTTCCGGCTGCGACTGAAACCGAAAAATGTCCGACGTATTTTTGGTTGGAAACAGGAAGCTTTCCACGGGATCTGCTGGTTGGACTGCACGATCATTCAAAACCCACCTATTTGCGGGGCTTTACTTTAAATTGCAAATATCGGATAAAAGATCGTTGAAAAAGAAGATGGATTAAACCTTGTTTTGGCCCTTATCCGGTTGTTTTTGCAAGGCAATCAGTGTTGTCGAGATGCTGAATATAGAAAAGCCGATCTCTTCTTTGTATTGTTTTTGAATATTGGAGGTTTAGCGTGATACTTGCTTTGATTTCTAAAAATCAGGATCTCATAAGCCGCCTGGAATCCTCCTATTTCCGCCGTTTGGGCGTGCTTTTGAAATCTTGCGATACAGGGGAAGAGTTGCTCAAAGCTGCAATCGATCTTCGTCCGCAATTGGTGATCGTGGATCGTAAACTGCCGGATGTGGATGGGTTTGATCTTTGTGGAATCATGAGGACACGGCCGGAGTTGTTGCATGTCAGAATTTTCCTGGCTGTTTCGAAAGAGGATTCCAACGATGATTTGCTTAAAGATGCAGAGAGGGCTGGGGCGCATAGCGTTTTGCATTATCCCTTGTCGGACGAGGATCTGTTTCAGAATCTGTCGCAGGTCTTGGGTTTGCCGAGACGTCTGGGAAGACGCATTGAAGTGTCCATAGATGCCGAGGTGGAAAACGAGGGTGGACGGTACAGGGGAAGAGTTAAAGACCTGGGTATACACGGCGCCAGGGTCGAGTTGGACGGATTGAATCGGACGGTGTTCAATTCTTTCACCGATGTCAGCTTGAAAGTCAAACGACACAAGTCCTCCCGGCCGATTATACTGGACGCCACAGTTGTGTGGCGTTCGGAACTGTCTACAAATGGAACCGGCGTGTTGGGCCTGGAATTCCCCAAATTGCCCAGCTTGCTGAGACGGCAGATCTCAGAGCTGGCGTTTTGGGAGATAAGCGAGGACAAGGGAGTAACCATAGTCAGTTTTGTCGGGGATCTCACGGAAGCCACTGAATTCGGGGAACTTCCGGGAAAGCTCAAGGGCAAGGTGGAGTTTGACCTGGCCGGCATCAGGTATATCAATTCCACTGGACTGCGCTCATGGGTTTATTTTCTGGAGGCGCTTCACTCCGTCGATGACTATGTTTTTTCGCGAATTTCCCCCGCGTTTGCCCGCCAGGCTTCCATGATTCCGAAGATGCTGGGAGAGGGAAATGTCATCTCTCAGTTTGTTCCTTATTTTTGCGAAGAGTGCAGGAGAGAGAGTGTTTTTCTCCTGGAGGTGCCGAATGATGCATTGGCGTCCGATATGGCGAAATACTCATTTATGTGCAATGCATGCAGTGTGAGGCTCGTGCTGGACGACCTGCCGGAGCGGCTTTTCGGCTATCTCCCGTTTGAGGAGCGCTGATGCTTGGAGAAAAACCGAATGCTCATCTTTTGAGGCGTCTTTGGCCGGGAATGCTTGTGGGCATAATCGTGGGAATAGTCGCCGGGTTTACCGCGTTTTTGAGACCCGGCTGGATGGAAGGGCTGGAGCTTTATACCTATGATGTACGAGCCCGTTCATCAGCGGACAAGGGGCGGGCGGATCCGCGAATCGTCATGGTGGACGTGGATGATTACGATATCCGATGGGTTCATCGCAATAGCCATTTGAGTTGGCCTTGGCCGAGGGAGCTGTTTGCTGTTGCAGCCAAACACTTATTGGAAAGGGGAGCAGCCGCGGTCGTTTTCGATTTCGTGTTCGTGGACCCTGGAAATGCCGGGGTGGAGGACGTGGAAAGATTCGGGGAAGTGCTGGGTTCTTCCACGCGGACGGTCATAGGACTGGAGTTATCCAGGTTCGGAAGATCCATTGAGGAACCCGGGCCGTGGGCGGCCTTGGTAAGGGAGTTTGAAGATTGCAAAGAAGCGGATGAACTCGCCCGTCAGCTCTTGTGGTGGCAGAGTCGAGTGTTCTTATCGGAATTCCGGGGGGAAAATGTAACCAAGGGTTGCAAGCTTTGGATTGGGGGTGAGGAAAGCGAGGAGAGTCTGAGGAAGGAACTGGAAAGACTCGCCATCCAGGAACCTTTCGAGGAACTGTTAAAGGATCTTTCCCAAATCCGGGTGGGGAAATTGAAACCGGACGAGCAGGTCCGGGAACTAAGAGAAGAGGACATCGCTGTGGAAATGGGAAGACTTCCGGACGATGCGCCCGATGATTCCGTTTACAGGACATACCCGCATATCATTCCTCCTCTCATGCCCCTTATGGTTAATTCCGCCATGGGAGTTGTTCGGCAGGATCCGGAAAAAGACGGACTCTTCAGACGATATGCTCCGGTAATGGCGCATCGGTCCAGTCTGTTTCCTTCCTTTGGTGTTGCGGTTGCGATGGCGGCTTTTCCCGAAAAGAAACCGGAACTGAAAGGCAATGATCTGTTTTTCGACGGCCGACGGATTCCACTGGATGAAAACGGAAGGGTGGTGTTGCGATACCACGGTTCAGGCGATATCTATTCCAGGGTCGGAATCAGGCATGTGTTGAATGTTGCGGCTCAGGAGATGGAGATCAACCTTTTCCGGGAGACAGTAGAAGACGCATTATCAAAGATTGAACAAAACCTCATTCCGAAAGAAGAAAAACACTCGGAAACCGGAGATTCAAAAGGTGGCGACACGGATGCAAGAAGATTGGAAATTCTGCATGGCGCGGTGGAAAGCATTGGTCACCTGAAGCTTCCGGAGGGATGCGGTGAAAAGCTGACTCCGCTGCTGCAAAGCGTAAGAAAAACCGGTTCGGCTGTGAACAAACCGAGGGAGGAACAAATAGAAACGGTTTCACGAGACGCTGACCCGGCTCCATCCGCGGCATCGTTGATCAGTGAACTCAAGAAGGTTTTTGAAAGCGGGGTGTGTGTTCCGAAAATCGATGATACCTTGGTAAAACAGCTTGAAAAAAGCGACGGTAAGAATCCCGGGAGCATGAAGAGGATAGCTGGAATGCAACCGGGGACGGTGGAAGGCCGGATTTTCATCATCCATGCAGCGGCCGCCGCAATGAGGGACTTGAAGCCGACTCCGCTGGATGCCAGAGCGCTTGGAGCGGAGATCAATGCAACATTCATCGATAATTTATTAAACGATGATTTCGTGCGCAGAATACCTCGCCTGTCCGGAGCTTTGCTATCGTTTCTGCTTTGCTTTCTGCTTGGAACCGGAGCCTTTTTTCTTGTGGGCATGGTGCGCTCCGCTTTGATGGCGGCTCTTTCGAGCCTGCTCATCACGGCGGGTTTGATAGGTGCGCTGGCTTTAACGGAACACTTGCTTTTTAAAAGACACGGTGTCTGGGTGGACTTTGCAACACCGTTTCTTGGGGCTTTGGTCACCTGGGCCGGGGTGGTTGCAATGCACGTATACAAGGAGAGTCTCGACCGGCGTTTTGTGCAGGATGCATTGGGAAGGTATACGTCGCCGGCTCTTGTCCGGGAGTTGATGAATAATCCGAAAGCGCTTTCCCTTGAATGGGGTGAGAGTCGCGATTTGACCGTGTTTTTTTCTGACGTCGTGAGTTTTACGAGCATATCCGAAAGATTGGGGCCGCAAAAGCTTGTTGTGCTTCTCAACGAGTATTTGACAGCGATGACGGACATAATCCTGGAGGAAAATGGAATCGTGGACAAGTACATCGGAGACGCAATAATGGCCTTTTGGGGAGCGCCTCTGGATGATGACAAGCATGCATTGCACGCATGCAGAGCCGCGTTGAGAACAAAAAAGAAATTGATGGAACTCCAGGGCGGCTGGAAGGAACGTTTCAGTGAAACCGTGAATTTCCGTGCCGGGATCAACACTGGAAACGCTGTCGCGGGCAACATGGGTTCGCTTCACAAGTACAATTATACGGTCATGGGGGATACTGTGAACCTGGCTGCAAGGCTTGAAGGCGCAAACAAAGTATACGGGACGACGCTCATGATCGCAAAGGGCACGAGGGATCTTGTAGCTGATGAAATACTGACCCGGGAACTGGACTGGATGACCGTAAAGGGGAAAGAAGAGCCGGTGAAGATTTACGAACTCCTCGTACAATTAAAGGAAGCTGATCCCGGAATCAAGAAAATGGTGGAACGTTTTGAGGCTGCTTTGCAGATTTACAGGAACAGAGAGTTTTCAGAAGCCAAAATAGCTTTTCGATCTATACTGAATGATTATCCAGGAGATCGGCCGTCAGAGTTGTATGTTGAGAGATGCGAAGAATACGAGAGAACGCCTCCGCCCGATGATTGGGACGGAGTGTTCAGGATGACCACGAAATGAGTTGATCTGAGAGTTGGGAGATGAATATTTCTGATCAGACTCAAGTGAGAAAGCCCAAACGAGGTGAAGAATGAAAAAGATAACAATGGGTATCATTTTTGCGGCTTTAATCGGAGGCTCCGCCTTGATGGGCCTGGCTCGATCGGAACCCGGTAAAGGCAGCACGCTGACCGTCAGGGCACTTAGCGCTCAGCTTATGCAATCACCTCAGTTTTTCGGGCCGTCGGTGATGAACCTGAAGCGCGGCGCAAGAGTCACGGTGATTCGAACTCAAGGTCCCTGGTACATGGTTCAGGCGGACGGCAGGCAGGGCTGGATCCACAAGAATCGCGTCAGCGACCAGGAGATCAAGCTTGAGTCCGGCCGAACCGGAGAAGGCACGACCCGCGGCGAAGCGGAATTGGCGGGCAGGGGGTTCAATCCGACCGTCGAGCAGCGGTTCCGGGACGAAAACGCGGCGCTCGATTTTTCGCACGTGGATACAATCGAAAAGGCGGGTGTGAATCCTGAAGCCGTAGCAGAATTCATGTCTGAAGGAGGAATAAGGCTGAGAGAAGGGGGTGGAAAATGAAAACAACATGCGAGGAAAGAGTGAATAGGGCAGGAGGGTATACCGGGGGATTTGCAAAAGCTTTGTTAGTGTTCGCAGTCGCTGCTTTTTCAGTGCAGGGTTGCCGCACCATCGGCGGATTGCTTCGAGGTGATCTGCGGGCGTCGGACATAGCGGGAGATGTGCATGGCATCATGCGGATTTCAAAGGCAGCGGCCGAAGCGAATCGGGCTATTACGCCCGAAGACGAGTACTGGCTCGGGAGGGCCGTGGCTGTGAATATTTTATCCCGCTACCACTATGGTTATCTGGATTACGAAGACATGGAAGAATGGGGTGGAGTTCCGCCGGGTACGACTCAATATATTTATCACGTGGGCAGTGTTTTGGCGGCCGCAGCAGAGATGTCGTATGTTGAGGGGGACCGGATGCCGCCGATCGGAGGGTATCGCTTTGTGATCATAGATACCCCTGAAATCAATGCATTCGCCGCGCCGGGCGGCTATATTTTTGTTACAGCCGGGATGCTGCGCCTGGCTCGAAACGAAGACGAAATAGCGGGAATCCTGGCGCACGAGATGGCGCATGTCATTCGTGGACACGGTGTAAGAGCCATTCAACAAGCGAGAAGAAACCAAGTGTTTCAGATGATGGCATCCGAGGCTGCTGCCGGCGCTTTCGGTGACTACAATGCAGCCGCCCAGTTTCTGACCCAGGCGGTCGGAGACATAGTTGGTACAATGGTGCAAAACGGTTACAGCAGGAAGTGGGAATACGAAGCGGACAGGAGAGCTGTCGGTATTTTGTATGCTGCAGGTTACGACCCGCGTGGTTTGTACAACGTGATAGCAATTATGAGAAACCTCCAAGGAGCGCGGACAGGTTTCTTTTCAACGCATCCCCCACCAGGAGACCGGTTAAATAAAGTGGCCGAACTTCTCCCCAAAGATCCCTATCCATCTCCGCCGCCCGCTCGCACCAGGCGTTTCAGGGTTGCTACGGCTCCATTGCATCACTGAAATCTCGCAGCATTTTTTTCAGACAAGGAAATAATCGGATGAAAGAAAACGACAAGCCTTCTGGACACGAAATGGATTCGAATCAGGAGAAAAGGAAAATATTGACGTATGCACAGGCCGGAGTGGATATCGAGGAGGGAGACAAATTTGTTCAGAGCATAAAACAGTTCGTAGAGACCACAAGGAGGCCTGAAGTACTGTCGGGAATCGGCGGGTTTGCAGGTTTGTGCTCGATTCCTTCAGGGTATGATGAGCCGGTTCTCGTGAGCGGAGCGGACGGTGTGGGTACAAAACTCAAGATAGCTTTCGCGTCCGGGCGCCATGACACCGTGGGTATTGACCTGGTCGCCATGTGCGTAAACGACGTGGCCGTGACAGGCGCTGAACCACTTTTTTTCCTGGATTATTTTGCTGCAGGGAAACTGGAACGTCACATCGCTCAATCGGTGATCGAGGGTATAGCGGTGGGATGTCGCCAGGCCGGATGTGCCTTGCTTGGCGGAGAAACAGCCGAGATGCCCGGATTTTATCCCGACGGGGAATACGATTTGAGTGGGTTTTGCGTGGGGGTGGTCGAGCGAAAAAAAATTCTCACCGGTGAGACCATTCGAGAGGGAGATGTTCTGATCGGCGCGGCTTCATCGGGCCTTCATTCCAATGGTTATTCGCTAGCCCGAAAAGTTTTGTTCGAGGAATTGGGTTACGGACTGGATGACTCGCCCCGCGGTTTGGAAAGGCCGCTTTGGTTGGAACTCTTGGAACCCACGCGGATCTACGGGCGCGCTATTCGTAATGCGATGAAAACGGGCGGACTCAAGGCTGCTTCGCACATTACCGGTGGGGGGCTTGTCGAAAACCCGGTACGCTGTCTCACTGAAAAACCGAACTTGGGTTTGCGCCTATCAAGAAGTGCCTGGCCGATTCCTCCCATTTTTGAAATCATTTCCTCGGCAGGGGTCGAGGAATGGGAGATGTACAGGACGTTTAACATGGGTCTCGGACTTGTGCTTTTCGCTGAGCGCGATAACGCCGTCGAGATCACCAAAGCTCTTGAGAAAACGGGTGTGAGCGCCTGGACGATAGGGGAGGTCATTCGTTCCGAAAAAGACGGCGGCAGGGTTATCCTTGAATAGTTTCTTGTTGATTTTCGGGGTGTTTTTCGTTTCCGGGAGTGTTGTTCTTTTGTTGACAAAGGTCGGGTTTTGGGAATTCAATCATTGATTCAGTATTGAGTGATTGAGTGAGTGATTCAACGTTTTTGGGGAGAAAACTTTTTTTGAATAAAAAGGCCTGGAAGAACGTCTTGGGAAACATCCGTTTAATGGGTATTGAATAAACGGCATTGTAATAGGCATAGAATAAGGAGGTGCCTCATGAATGGTAGAAGACTATTGGTTGTCGTGGCGGGGTTTTTGTCGTGTTTTGCGTTGGCTGGAGAAGCCGAAGCGCAGGGAAAAGGAATGTTGAGGATCAATTCGAAACCATCTGCACGCGTATACATCAGGGGGAAATTCCGGGGAGAGACCCCTTTGGCGATTCCATTGGCACATGGAAGACACAAAGTGATTTTGCGTGCGCGCGGGTATCAGGAATTGGTTGTTTCCGCTGATGTGCAGGGCGGACGAAAGACGGTTTTGTTTGAGAAACTGACACCGTTGGCGCCTCCTATGGGACGTATGGCCGTACGTTCTGAACCTCCGGCGTCCATATATCTCAACGGCAAGAATTTCGGAAGAACGCCGATGATCAACCGCGCTTTACCGGAAGGACCATACGACGTTAGGTTGGTGACAAAAGGAGGACGTGAATGGTCTACGAGAGTGCACGTCAGGCACGGAACTCCGGTGAATATAGAGCACCGGTTTCCTCCCAGAGCCGCGAGATTGCGCGTCAGGTCGAATCCGGAGGCTCGGGTGTATCTAAACGGCGAACACATCGGTAGGACCCCCCTTGAAGTGGAAGATCTACGTCGCGGCAGACATGTTCTGGAGTTGCGAGCTCGTGGGCATTTCAATGAAGTCATCAAGTTCTTTGCAAAACCGGGGGATTTCCAGGATGTTCAGCGGGACCTGAGGCCTGAAACAGCGAGATTGCGCGTCAGGTCTAATCCGGAGGCGGAGGTATTCCTCAACAAGAGAAGCATTGGCAGGACCCCCCTAGAGGTGGATGATCTGCGTCGAGGCAGGTATTTGCTTGAATTGCGAGCACCGGGACATCTCCCTGAAGTCATCAAGTTTTTTGCGAAACCGGGGGATTTCCAGGATGTTCAGCGGGACCTGAAGCCTGTATTCGCGAGATTGCGCGTCAGGTCGAATCCGCAGGCTCGTGTGTATTTAAACGGCGAGCACATCGGCGAGACTCCAATCAGGCGGGAAGAAATTCCGCCGGGGAGGCACACGCTGGAATTGAGAGCGAGAGGCCACCATCCTGAAGTAGTCAAGTTCCATGCACGTCCAGGAGAATTGCAAGACGTGGAGAGAAACCTTCAGCCCAAGGTCCGGCATGCGCGGCTCAGGGTCAGGTCGAATCCGCAGGCTCGTGTGTATTTAAACGGCGAGCACATCGGCGAGACTCCAATCAGGCGGGAAGAAATTCCGCCGGGGAGGCACACCCTGGAATTGAGAGCGAGAGGCCACCATCCTGAAGTAGTCAAGTTCCATGCACGTCCAGGAGAATTGCAAGACGTAGAGAGGACGCTCAGACCCAAAGTTAGAATGGGTTATATCAATGCTACTTCTAGGCCTGATGCTAAGGTGTTTTTGAACGGCGAGTTCGTGGGAGTTACGCCCATTCCTCGTCTTGAAGTTCGTCCTGGAAGATATGAACTCCGTTTTGAACCCAGAAAAGGAAGAAAGGGATTCATCGAGAGAAGAACCGTGGATGTTCAACCCGGCAGGGTGACGAGAGTAAATGTCATAATGCGGCGAGGGCGGGGAAGAAGATAGAAGCCGGTCCTGAGCAGTAGGCTTGCTTGGGTCCCCATCGGACCCAAGCCTTTCCACGTAAGAATCATCCTACCTGATTAGACGTTGCCCTTTGACAACCGAGGATACTCCTGCAATTCGGCGCAGCGCACTTGAGGTACGTGAGCAATCATCGCAGCATGGGGGGATGAATCGGCGCTCAAGGTTAGTGCGTTTAGTTTGGACTGGAAGGTCACACTCGTCTACAAGGATCACGATAAGGATAGATCGTAGTTTTTCGAAAGGTTTTATGGGGATAAAGCGATTACTCTGCTCTTTTCATGTATTCGTAGCAGTGTTCGTTGGCTGTCTTGCCGTGAAGACGCCAGTTCTTGTGAGCATCTCTGATGAAGGTGAATGTGACGGGTTGCCATCTTTGTACACCGTCCGTATTTCGCCACAAGAATTGGCCGAGCCACTTTCCGGAACTCTCCCGGAGCCTGAATATCTCGTCTCCCTGTGAATAGTGGAACTTTCCACCCTTTCCTAAAACCTTGATGACCCCTTTGGCCTTGCCGCGGCTTCCTGAAAACTCGATAACCATGCCCTTGGAATTCCAGCAACTCACTTCCCAAGCTCCGAAAATGGTGGGTGCTTTTTCTTCGGAACGGGATTCCCCGCCATCGGCTTTCAGATCAGCTTTTCCGAAAAACACAAACACTGCAAAAGATGCAATAATCGCGGACGCAAAAATCGCGCCTGCCGCCTTAATCCCGTTTCTTCCCGTTAAAACTCTTTTTGTCATTATGTCCTCCTGTTACCGGTAAATTTTAATATCAGACCACGGGGATAAAATCCACCCAAATCTCAGTTGCTCGATGTTTTTGTTCCGGAGAGTATTTGCTGTTGAGCAGAACAGGTTCTTGCGTTTCAAATATCTCGTTGACCCGAACACTCACGCTCGCTCAACTCCGGACACGGTTTTTCCGTAGTTTGTTGATTGGTAATCCGTATTTCGGCAAAGGTCAACGAAAACGAGTCATCCCCAGGCCGAGCAGGGCCAGGAACATAAAGAAAACTTCTTTCGGCAGCGGGAGATCCGATGTTTGAGAGGTGTTCAAGGCTGTGGAGTGGACGGAACGGCAGGAGCAACCTCCGGTCATCGTTCCTGTGAAAGATTGTCCTGGTTGCGTTGACCCGTCTACCAACGAGACAGCGCCGTCGAAGTCTGAAGTTCCTCCGTCGCTGGGGTGTGGTCCGCCGTCAGGATCCACCACTCCTCCGTCCAGTGGGATGCAGTCGTTGTCGATGACTCCGTTGCAATCGTTGTCCCTGCCGTCGCATACTTCTTGTTCAGGCCAAACGCCGCCTTCGCAAGGCCCGTACTCTCCGTCGGAATTGCATGTCTGAATGCCTGTTTCGCATTCACCGACATCGGTGCCACAGGGAATTTCCGTTCCGGGAGTGCACTCGCACGGGTCGTCGATGATGCCGTTGCAGTCGTTGTCCCTGCCGTCGCATACTTCGGGTTGCGGAAGAACCTCGCCTACACAGGGCCCGAACGTGCCGGCTATGCACTCCTGTTGGCCGCCTCTGCATTCTCCCACGTTCTCCGTGCCGGGTGGGCCCGAGTAGCAGTGCCGCGTTTCTCCCGGAAGGCAGCTTGGAGCTCCGCCTTCGCAGTCCGCGCCCGCCTGGTCGTTCGTATACTCGGCTCCGCAACCGCTCCCGAACAGGTATGAACCTGTAGTCGGGTAGGCGTATCGTTCGCCGTCTGCGTCACGTACAAGAAACCAGTAGGCGTGGCAACCTGAACCGGGGCTTATGCCCCCGGTGATAAAAGCGCCGGTAACGTTATTGCCCAGTTCCCGGGTCATTGGATGACAAACTCCGTTTAATACAACGTCTGCCGACATCGGCGGGTCGTCAGCGCCCGGGAAATAAAGAAGCGCTCCGAAAACGGTTCCACCCGAATCGCTCCAGTGGCTTGCTGAAACCACACCCGCGGGGGGCGACCCGCCCGCAAAGTTTTGAACCCAGTATGATCCGTAACAGTTCGATCCGGAGTAGTGTCCGGTGCCGAGTGCACCGTGGGATGAATTGCACATGTTGTTGCGGTGTCCGGGAGAATTGAGCCACTGGCAGATCGTGGCCGCTGCCGTGGAATTTCCCGCGGCTATGTTTTCTCCTGTGTATGATGCGCCGAATAGGCTCAGACGTCCGCCTACGCTGGTTCCATCACAGTTGTTGCTATTGCAATTGCCCTCGCCGCCCGAACACTGATAACCCTGGCTGTCGCATTGAACCACGCCGTCTACAACTTCCAGCCAACAGCATGTTTGATGCTGAAAGCATTTTGCGTCATGCAGGTGCTGCGCAAACCAGTGAGCAGCCTTGCCGGCTTCGTGGTACCAGCGAACTGGACGGACCGGAGCGCCGCCGCACACGAGGCTATCGTTTCCGCAGTGCATGCCGGCCCTGATACGGTTAGTCATGTGGTGCAGAGTCCGCTCGTGATATGTGGGCAAACCTTCAATCGGTTCTCCGAGAGCACGCTCTTTTGTTTCGATTCTTTCCGCTTATAAATTCTGATCGCTCGGATTTTCCTCGTAGGACAAACCTTCGCACCCTAAAACAATGAATGAAATGGTTATGAGGACCGACCGAGAAAGATTCAAAATTCCATATAAAGATGAGACTTCCGCCGTAAGCAAGCGATGTTTCATGACTAATCCTCGGCTTTTGTGAATTGCGGACGCTCGGTATTTATTTTACCGGCCTATCGACCTGTAAAGCACCGCAACGCCCGAAAAACAGCCGTGACAAAAATGATCACATCGCCCAGTTTACGTCTTTCTAAGGGCTTTCACAAGCTCCATTTACACAAATATGGCCGTCGTCTGTGTGCCTCGAACAATCGCTGTCTTGGGTGCATTCTTCAAGGCAGACGCCGACGCTGCTATTTTCCGAGCAGACAGCGTCGCCGGTTCCACAGTAATCGCCTGGGTTTGCGGGATCGCAACCGGGTTTGTAACAAAGACCGTTCGGTACATTGGTGTTGCAGAGCCCGTTTTGGTTGCAGTCGGAGTCGTCGGTGCACGCGCTTCCCCATTCGGAGGCCGGGTCAAAGCAACGTCCGGTATCGGTGTCGCAGACTTTGTCGCCGTCGCATTCGTCCGAGTTTTCGCAGGCTTCGCTCTGAATCCTTACCGTCATGGGTCGGCAGATTCCTCCGGTTATATCATCGTCACTCGTATCGGGATCGTTTTTCGCCCAGAGGATATTTTCGCATACCTGGTTCGCACCGCAGTCATCCGTCGTGGTACACACTGCGGAACAAAAAGTATTGGTAGGATTGCCCCCATCGTCTTCGATGTCGAATTCGCCGTCAAAACACCAGCCGCTCAAACACTCTCCCTCACCGGGTGTGCAAGGATCACCCACGAATCCTACCGAAGTACACGTGCTCACGCCTGTGTCGAAATCCTCCACGCATGCTTCCCAATTTTCGCAAATCGTTGGGTCGTTCGTGCATTCCACGCCGTTCGGATCCGCTGTAACCGATTGGTCGCAGAATTTCTTGTGGCTGTAATTGCCCAACCTGAAGCATCCCAGACCCAGTGCTGTGTCACAATCGCTTTCTCTTTCGCACGGTTCGGGATCGACTTCGAAAAGTTCGCTTTCAGGATAACATGCAGTCAAGTAGGCGCTTTGTCCGTTGTGGAGTTTGCCTGCTCCCAGGGTGATGCAGTAGGCGGGGCCTCCATTCATGTCCGGGCAATCAGCGTCCGAGCGACACATGACCGAACAGAATCCCGGGTCGGGTTTCGGCGCGCAACGATCCCTGACGAACTGGTTGGGCGCCCTTGCGCAGACTTCATCGGGACCGCAGTCTTCGTGGAAATCGCAATACGCCCCGTCGGATTGCCAAACCGGAGATGCCTGGAGGCACAGGTCGTGATTACAGAATTGCCCGAATTTCCTTGCATGCTCGCATGTGTCTCCGGGGGCCCCGTAGGCGGTCATCTCGGGAATACACCTCATCGAATAAACATCCCCTTCGGCTCCCAGTATCATAAACGGAGTGCACACTTCGCCCTGCGGACAATCGGCGTCCAAACCCGGAATGCGGATGTCTTCGTCCGGGTTCGTGGAAAACTCCATTCTTCCGCAACTTTGTCCTCCGCAGAAACCCGTCCCCAGGAGCAAGTCAGCTCCGCCGGTTTCCAGGGCTATCGGGCCTATGCATTCCGTTCCCGCCGGGCAGGTGTCATCCGGGTTGGCTGCATCACAGGCCACGGTGCAACGACGGCCCATGCAACTTCCGAAAAGATAACCCGGAGCTTCACACTGATAATCAGCTGCATCGATAGTGTTATCACACTGTTCGCCGGCGGCCAACACGCCTTCTCCGTATAGGTTGGTCATGCATACCCCGCGCAGCCCGGGTTGGTCGGGATCGTTGCTCACTGTTGTTGTGTCGTCCCATCCCAGGACACAGGATTCACCCGCGGGGCAGGGGGAATCGGATTCGCCTCCGCAGTGCTGCAGACTGCCGGGAGCGCAGTAACTGTAAAAGCCCATGGAATTTACGTTACAGTTGAACTCGGTGTCGAGCGGAAACGGGCCGACAGCTACGGGTTCACAGTCACTGTCCCCGGTGCATTGACCGGTGCAATATCCAGCGAAACAGTAACCTTTGACGCAATCGCTGCCACGCAGGCAGCATCCGCCGACTTCCTGGGCATGGGCGGGCGAATCCCCGGTGCATCCAGGTTCAGGCACCTCACCGTCGGGCGTGTCGGCGTCGACAAGATCCGCGTCGACAAGATCCGCGTCAACCAGATCAGCGTCTATACCCGCGTCTACATCATCATCTTTTTCCCCGTTGTCTCCGCAAGCGGAAAAACCCATTGTCACCAAAAATGCTCCTCCCATCAACAAACACAACCATTTCCTTTGCATGGCTCGCTCCTCTCCTTTTTTTTATGAAAGATTGCCCTTCTTTGTTTCGTGCTTCCAAACCACTCAGATTTCTAAACACTTAAGAATTTTTTTTCAACCATTATTCCAACGGTTCGATGCACTTTACGACCGAACCATGCTCTAAAGGCTGAGGGATTTCAATAAAAATTCTCAAGCTCCGGGGAACCCCCCGAATGGTGGATCTCGCTCTTGAACAATCAACCGGAGCGTGTCACAGCGGATCGATTTCGGATTTCGAGCATCCTGTTCGCTCGGGTTGCAGAGTGCAGTGAAGGATCGAAAACCTTTTAGCGAGCACCTTGCGGGCTTCTATCACGATGTCTTCCACCGACCTGGATGCAGCGGGATCCGTGACGAAATGAGCGCTCATTATCCGCGATGTGCTTGAAACCGACCAGACATGCAGATCGTGCACTTCAGATATGCCTTCAATTTCCATCAGTGCCTCATTTATTCTATTCACGCAAAGACCTGAAGGAGCCTTTTCCATAAGGATTTCTATCGCTTCCCGCAATAATCTCACGCTTCCCACAAAGACGAGAACAGCAATTACTGCAGCCGCCACCGGATCAGCGTACTGCCAACCGGTCAGAATGATGACCCCTGCTGCAATCATGACTCCAATAGCGGACAGCGCATCCAGCAGAAGATGTAAAACAGCGCTTCTCAAGTTGATGCTCAGACTTTTCTCTTTCCTTTTAAGAGTCAGAACCAGAACCGACGCCACGTTTCCCAGCAACCCGACAAACCCGACGGCCAGGACGATAGTGCCCTGGACGGGTTGAGGATCGAGCAAACGCTGAAACGCCTTGTAAACAAGAAACAACGTTATTACGACAAGGGCTGCGGCATTGATGAGCCCGGCCAGCACCTCGGCCCTACCGAAGCCGAATGTATGATGCTTGTCGGGTTTTCCGCCGGCCACCCTGGCGCCGAGATAGGTGACTCCTAAAACCAGCACATCGGAAAAATTATGCACGGCATCGGACAAAAGAGCCAGAGAGCCGGTCAAGATCCCGGCTATCAATTCAACAGCGGTGATGCCGATATTTATTACGACGGCCCAGATGATCCGAGCCGTGGAAAGGTCGGAATGCAGATGGTGGTGATCTTCCCGATCCTGGTGGTGGTAATCCAAACCGCTTTCCGACTCATCCTTCTTTTGAACTTCTCGTTCCTTCATGCCGCTTCGCGATCCGCGTTGTTTTTCGTGAACCGCATCCTTTTCAGGTTTGCTTTTCAAGCTCTCTTGCCGCTTTCCCCTGAGATGACACCGCCGGCTATCAGGTGCGCCAGTCTCACGGGTTCAGGAATATGTCCACATACGGACAACTCTTTCAGGATTGCGCGAATCTCTTCGTACGGCAACCCAAAGCCTTGAAAAAAAATCGCGCCGGATCTCGATATGCCGCCCCCTCTTTTTATTAGTGCAATTCGTTTCGCGGACCGTGGGAGTTTTCTGCAAGCACGTTCCATGCCTGCCGGGTCGGGTTCCTTGCGCATAACCGTGATCACCGGAAGCCCGGTTTGTTCATGCAGGAATGGAAGATCCACAACATTCAGGCCGCCCACTGCTATGCCGTCCAGCAAAACAGCGCGGATTTGGCGGTGAAACTTCGATCTGGTGATCATTTCAGCGATTTTTGCGCTTGCGTTCCATCCGTCCTTTGTGACGTGTGTCGATATTACGCCGTCAAGCTCGGTTCCACGACAGACCGCCCCGATCAGCAGTACCCGGGATCCCCGCCGGTTCTTAAACGGAGCATCGTCGATGCCTAGATAGCGGTGTCCCTGCCTATTATTTTTCTTCTTTATAATCATTTTCTTTTTTGTCGAATGAACCATTCTTAAAAATCATGGTCATGCAAACCTCGCACTCTGTGAAAACGAGCGCTAAAGCTCGCCGGGGCAACCGTTCTTCTCGAACAAATCCTCACGGTGCTTTCGAAACCACCCGAAAGGGTGCTTTTGCCTGTGGTCCTTCAACAGACGGCACAAATTCTCTCTATCTTCCCCGGCAATAGCCCGGGCCGCGGGAGCCCAATCGATGAGAGCGTCAAGCTGGTAGGTGAACCGGCTCTGGGGGAACCGCCTTACCAATTCCCGGTGAGTTCTACGCGCTCCGGCGATGTTTCCCATTCTCAATTCGGAGAGAGCGATCCACCACAATGCATTGTCCCTCAATATGGATGTCGGGAATTTCTCCACTAAACGCCTGAAAGCTCTTATCGCTCTTTCGGGTTCGTTCAATTCATTCAATCCGACAATGCCGATCTCGAGTTGAGCCTTGGGAGCGTAGGGGGAAGTAAAAGACCGAAACACCCATGAATGTTTAACTGTTTCCAGTATTTTCCTGTAAAACACCAACGAACGAAGAGGGTTGCCCAACTGCCGGTGTAGGGCGGCAGTTTTGAAGCACGCGTCATCGGTCAGAGGTCCCGAGGGTTCACGCAGAGCGAGCTTTTCATAAATCCGAACAGCGTGCTCTGCGGACTCAAAATCCTTTTCGTAAATTTCGCCCAGGGTCCACAAAAGATTATCCGCGATGTCCTTCTCCCGGTGCATCCTGAACAATGCCCAGAGTTTCTTTACAAGGCTTGCCATGTTTTTAGACGAGCTTACCCGTCGTTCGTGGCCGACAACTCTCTCCAGGGCCTCGTCCGCAGCGAGAGCGTCCGGGTGTTCTTTCATCGTCCGCCACCAAAGTTCCAGCGCACGAACCTTTTGTTCAGGGTTGGCTTGACCTAGATGGTCGTACGCGATGCAGCCGGCTCGGTACAGCGAACGGGCCGCCAAGCTGTCGGCTTGTTGAGATCCCTTTATGGCAACTCCCATCTCCGCTGTTTCCAAGTAAGCGGCAATCGCTTCCTCTCTTCGTTCCATGGCGTTTAAGACACCCGCCGCCCTGAACCGGGCCATGAGACGATCCTTTTTTCTTTTCGCCCGCTTGGATGATTCGACATATCCATCCAGGGCTTCTTCGTAATCGCCTCTCAATTCCGCTGCCTGCGCTCTTTCGTATTCGGCCGGCAAAGCAGGGGCGGAGCAAGACACTTGCACAATGAGCAACATTGCCGTTGTGGGTGCAAACGCAGTCCGGAACGATTTCACCAAGAGTCCTTTCATGAGGCGCAGCCTTTTCCGGAAAAACCGTACAAGACCTGGCGGATTCCTTCGTATACGACTATGCCGACACACGAGGCCATGTTCATGGATCTAATCCCGGGTCTCATCGGTAGCCTTATGAGATGACGAGAATACCTTTCCAAAACATTTTCAGAAAAACCGGTTGTTTCACACCCGAAGATCAACAAGTCACCTTCACGGAATTTAACGTCGTAGATGCATCGTTCGGCTTTTTTGCTGAAAAAATGAGGATTCGCGTCCGGATGTCTTTCCAGCAGAGCCTCTATTGACTCCACCCTGATCTTTTCGACCAGGTTCCAGTAGTCCAGGCCCGCGCGCTTGCGCCGGGGATGGTCTTCCCTGAACTTTATGTCTCCGACAAGGTACAGCGGGCACCCTGTTGCCGCGCAAGTACGGGAAACAGCGCCAACGTTTGGAGGTATTTCCGGTTCAACCAGGGCTACCCTGAAGAGGCCGGGATTTGGGATGTCCAGCCCGGTTCTTTCGTTCGGGCGGTCGGATGAATCATTTGAAATCCTTGACAAAGTCCTCCATCTCCTGCAATTTGAAAGCCTGACGGACGTAAGTCTATAATAGGAGCTATGGAAATGTTCAAGGGTCTTGCTCGGCTCATGATCGCCGCTTTGTCGGTATTGATACTGTTTGCGGCCCGGCCCGTATCAGCCGGGAATTATCGTTATGATTTTTCCTTGCACAAGTACTTTGAAAGCCCGTTTCACAGTTACAGCACGGGCGAGTGGAACAATCAGAGCGAAGCCGCTGTAAACAGGGCATGGCGAAGCCTGATGTCGGAAATGGGAGCTATCTTTGCACCCCAATTTCTTGCCCCCGCGGAGACCGCGGGTTGGAATGGTTTCGTCCTGGATTTCAAGTACGGGTTCACATCGCTGAGTCACTCCGAGGATTTTTGGAAATACGGCGTAAACGGCACTCCCCAGCCCGTAGCTTCAACAATAAGTCTGGAGGCTCGAAAGGGAATATGGATGCCTCTGCCTTCCTTCGAACTGGGAGGTGGATTCACTCATCTCGTCGACAGCCACATGTTCACGGTCAATCTTTTCGCCAAGTTCGCTGTTCATGAGGGTTTTCACCATTGGATTACCCCCGCGCTCGCTGTCAGGGGATATTTTCAGAGACTGGTAGGCGCGAACCAGGTGAACATGACCATTTTGAGCACCGATGTTTCTGCGTCAAAGTCTTTTGGAATCGCGGGTTCGTTCAACCTCACCCCGTACCTCGGGTACAACGCTTTTTGGGTGATCGCCCGCTCTGAAGTCATTGATTTCAACCCCACTCAAGACGCTCTGCAGGAAACAAGTCCAGCGGGCGGAAGCTACACAACTCCGTTGGGTCCGGGAGCCTACTGCGTGGACAGGGGGGACGGCGCTCCTGATTGCTCGACATACTACGTGTTCATGGACCAGAAGGCGATTCTGAGACATCGGTTGTTTTTCGGGCTGCGGTTTCTTTTTGAGCTGAATACAAACCTAAAGTTGATGCTTGCGACCGAATACTCTACCACCATCAGAGGTGTTTCCGATGACTCCTACCATGCAGGCGGCATGACGTTTGAACTCAAAGACGACGCCAACATGCAGCACACCTGGAGCTTTTCAGTCGGCATTGATTACTGATTTTCCGAAAACCTTCGGGTTGCCCCCCTCGGCGTTTTTCATTCATCCTTGTTTTTCAACATCTTTTCCAGGTCTTCCACTCTCTTGTTGAGCGCTTCAACCTGTTTCTGAAGGGGCGCCAGCGGCGACATTGACTCAAACACCTTGCGTATCTGTTCGTCGAGCTTCGACTGCCAGTCGTCAAAAGATTTTTGGGACGCCATGAGCCAATCCCGCAGGAGATCAAGGGCGTGATGATGAGAATGTTGAGTGTGCTCTTCATTTACAACAACATCTTCAAGGTCCTGATCGTCGTCTGTCGGCTCCACGTGTGTTGAGACCAAGTTTGTCGACTCCTCGGTTTCCGTGTCCGTTTCACCGGTACGGTGTTGTTCATCATCATCTTTTTGAGGATGACGCCTGAAAACCCTTCCGACCTGTTTGTCGATATCCCTTCCGAGCTGGGTCACGAAACCTGAGATGGATTCGCCCTTGTTTTGAATCATGGTTTTCAATGTATTCAGCGGGACGAGTCTTCTCTTTTTCTCCTCCTCGAACACAATCTGGGCAAGAGTAACAGAAGTCAGATCTTTCTTTGTCTTATTGTCGACTATCTTTACATCTTCCTTGTCTCTCACCATTTCGGCGATTTGCTCGAGCGTGACATAACTCGATGTCTGGGTGTCGTATAATTTGCGGTTCGAATAGCGTTTTACGATCCGAGGTTTGCTCATGGAATTCCTCTCTTCAGCCAAGCTCTTTAGAACAGTCACAATGGATACAATCAGAACCAATCAGCTCATTCTTATATCATGGACAAAGACGATTCTACAACAAAACCCGCTGAGTGCGGCTCTTTTGCCCTTTCTATGACAAACCGTAAACAAACAGGCTCGCTCGATCCGGGATTGTGGG
Source organism: Myxococcales bacterium (assembly GCA_007131745.1). Next base: position 3,940 of record SLPX01000197.1, on the reverse strand, counting down.
ATGGATCCCGAGGCCATGTATTTGCAGGCTCTGATTCTCTTTCAGTTTACTGGTCGACTCCCGAATTCGATTCGCGCCGACGGTTCGTCTTTGAAAGTGCAAATCAGGTAGTTGCGGTATCCCTCGTCAAGAGATCGTTCTTCAGAACCCTTCGAACCCTTGGCGCCTTTGGTGATCGGCGCCCACGTTCCAGTGTCGACAAAAGAAACACCTGCTTTGAGAGGTATCAGTCGTGGAATGTGGGAGTGACCGAAAGTGATTATCGAGGTGTCGTCGATAATTTTTGCGACCTGAGCGGCTCTCGCCGGCATGTGACGCTCCACGGTGAGCACGGTTTCACCCTTCAGAATCGATTCGTAGATGAAAAACAACAAAGGGAACCCGGTGAGTGGGACCATTAGTTTGATCCACATTGGAATCGGAACCAGCGCAAGCACGATTGTTCCACCTATCATCAGCGCGCTCAACACGACCCTGTCGATCCAGAACTCACGGATGATCTTGAAAAAAGTGTTTGTTATCGGCTGGTGTCTCAGACGGTAGAGACGTTCCACTCTTTCCGGAGGCAGGCCGTATTTCTCCCCTTGTCGATTGATCAGCTCGGCATAGTTTTTGGGCCTAAGGATTCTCTTCCTCTTGGTTCGGAGCAACCGATGCATGACCACCAGACTGCCGATGAACCAACTTAGAGCGAGGCTTCTTCGTGAGAATGCATAGTAACGCAGCCAATGAGTGATATACGCGAATACATTTAGAATGTAATCAGACGCATGCGGGTTGAAATAGCCCATCCGGCTCATGAGGTAACGATTAGAGATGTTTCCCATGGGCAGTGCTATTTCTTCACCTTGACTTCCTTTCACAACGGGACTCAGAACATGGCGGAAAGTCGTGTAAAAATCGTATTGTTGTCCGTGCTCCGCGTAAATCTCCCCCTTGACGTAATAGAACCAAGGTTCAAAGCGGATTCTGGTCCTGTCAACAGAAACGTTGCGAACCACGGCTTTCTCTTCAACAGCGTTCAGGAAAGCGTCCTGAACTTCCTTGAAGTGCAGCTCGCGATCGTGGTTTCCCATGACGTAAACGATTTCGCCTTCGTTTTCCAACAGGTCCACCAGAGCCTCGATAAACACATCGTGATCGTGGAGGATCTTCTTTATTTTCCATACCGATTTTTCACTAGTGGGTCTCAATCCCCATCTGCGCTCAAAGGGCGAAACCTTGAAGTGCATTTCCTTTTTTGAAGGGGATATCAAGTCGAAATCCAAAACATCGCCGTTTAACAACAGTATTTTTCGGCTATCTTCCGGTGACTCCCGGATAAATTCGCCGATGAGTTTGCGCAACTCCTCGTCCGGTACGAAACGTCTTTGCTTGTAGTACTTCCAACCATCTTCATGGTTTTCAACGTCGGCTAGATGAAGATCCGAAAGAACCAGATAACGTCGAGTCAAAAGAAATTCCTTTTGTATACTGCGCCGACCCAGCGCTCCCGCCTTGCGTGGCGTCCGGATCGAGGATCCTGGGAGCATGTTTGTCCTGATCTCAATGAGATCCTGTTCAGTTTTTTGTTCCGAGAAGAGTTATTGCATGTCAAGATTGTTTGCAAGACCCCTTTTTCCGTAGGCGCTCGTAGATATTTCCAAGCAAGATAAACACAACAGCTGAACCAATACCGGCGAATGTCTTGTCTAAGCTGAATATATTCAAGGCGTCCGCGGAAACGACCAGGATCACTGATATCGTTCCTCCCAAAAACGCCGCCTTGACGGCGGTGACTGATATCCATTTTTTTGCGTAAATGCCGAGCAGGATCACAATCGCGCCCACGGCCCTGATTGCATACGATATGTATGCCGAATCCAGAACTGCTGATTTACTCAGGAGGGCGAGGGGGATTGTCACCAGGTTGACCGCCAGCACCAGGCGCCGGGCCGCTATGACAAGCTCCGTGTCGGCTGCATTTTTCTTGAAAATGGACTGATAAATATCCTTGGTTGCAATAGTGACGACCGCGAAATTAACCGGTCCCACCGTGGACAAGATCGCCGCCAGGACGCCTGCAAGCGCGAGGCCGCCTCCGATAGGGTGGATGAATTCAGGAGTAGTCAAAAGCGTGGACAACACCATTTTAGGGTCCGCTACCGAGCCTGCATCGAAGTAGTAACCCGTTTTACATATCAATCCCAGCAACGCTGTCATGATACCGAAAGGGGCTACAATGAAAGCGGATAACACAGCTGCTTTCTTGGCCGTCTGTGCATCACGCGCCGCAAATATGGGCTGAATGCTCGCCTGGCCCGCCATTCCACCGAGCACGCCTCCCAGCACCAGGCTCAATGCGTGACTAAATCCAGCGCTGAAAGGATTGTACGGATTGGGAGGCGACCCCAGTTCAACCAGACGTTCGGTCAGAGGACCCATGCCGCCGATGTCGATTAAGCCGTTAAGCAAGGCGATGGAGATTCCGACAAACATTACGATTACGTGTATTATACCGGTCACTGCAAGAGCGTGCATTCCTCCGATGTAGGTGTAGATGGTGATGAGAACCGACGCAATCAAAACCGCCCATGTCCAGTCGATATTGAAAAGCGGAGCCATCACTCCGGCGCAGGTCTGCAACTGGACATACGCAAGCGTGATGTACGCGATCAGAAATGCAACCGCGGAAAAAGCCGCGGCCCGTTCCCCGAAAAGGTTGTTAAGCATTTCGCTCACTGTATGCACATTCTTTTCGCGATAATGACGAGCTACAGTAAATCCAATGATGACCATGCCCAACGCGGTCGACATGTTGTAGAGGACCGGTTGAAGTGTCCCCGTCCGGAACGCGCTCTCACTAACACCTATCGTGCTCATCCCACCAAGCCATTCCGCTGCAACAACCACCGCGCATGTAATAACACCGAGGTTCCGGCCCGCGATCAAAAAATCAGCTGAAGACCGGCCTGCTGCTTTCCTGGTAAACACCGATACCAGGGTGACCAAGCCGAAATAGCCTAGAATAACGATCAGGTAGGTATGAATAATTTCTTCTCGCTTGTCTCAGGAGCGAAAGTGCTCCCCGATCAACGCGGTAATCTATGCAGCCGAAAAATAGACTTCTTTTATTCTTGGATCAAGTTGAATCAAGAAGGGGTAGGGGCCGGCGTGGGTTCGGGGGCAAAAGCCCCGGTAAAAATCCCTACCAAATATACGGAATCAGAACCCGTCGGTTTTGGGGATAATTTTCGAATTTTTCACGATACCAGCGGTGATGAGTCCGCGCTCTGGGCGCCAGGTTGGCTACAGTCCAGACAGCGAAAGCAAGCCCTGCAAGACTCCATGTCGCAATCGCCCATCCGGTCCATTCAAGGATTTCTCCCAAATAGTTGGGGCTGGTAACCAGGCGAAACATCCCTCCTTCCGGTATTGAATACCGCGGTTTGCCTTCACCGCGCAGGTTCAGCAGGATGTTGTCGGAATGAATGTTCAATGTCATCCCGCACATAAACAACATCACTCCCGACAAAAAGCGAGGATCCGTAAGCCAGGAACTTCCGTATTCCCCAGCCAGGTGAAACAGGTAGTATCCGTTTGTGCCGGCATTTACTATGTTGAAACCCGCGGCCATGAACGCCACCGAAAGAGCCATGTCGCGGCCGGTATCTCTTCTCCTCAACGGAAAAACAATGGTTCTTTGAAAATAGTGAACCGTCCACATGAACATAAATATCCACGCAACCGGGTCTCCCCAAGCATCGCCCATGAAAAAAAGCAGGGGAAGAGTCGCCAGGGAGACCGCCTCCATCAAAACCCAACCAAGGGTAGAGGGTATGGACGGGCCCCAGCCCTTTCTACCGTGCCGGCCGTACGGCGCGGCCACGAAAAAGAGAAGAATGAATGTAGCGACCGCAATCCCCATCCACGCCCACAAGAACTTATTGAAAACCGATTC
>SLPX01000265.1 GCA_007131745.1 Myxococcales bacterium | reverse complement strand
TCGTTGGGGTCAAGCTCGTACGGAACGAACTGGGAGAGCCCGACAAGAGCGGTCGCCGCCGCCCCGTGCCGATTGGGGGCAGTGAATATGATTTAGTCTGCGACAATGTAATCGTAGCCGTTGGACAGAGCCCGGATACGTCTTTCCTGCCCGAAGATTCACCCATCACGAAAATCGGGCTGGATGTAGATGAAACCTCCGGTGCCCTCCGTAACGTGGAGGGTGTTTTCGCTGCCGGAGACTTTGTCACCGGACCCAAGACCGTCATTCACGCCATAGCGGCCGGGCAGAGAGCTGCTTATGGAATAGATGTTCATCTTTCTGGGCAAAAACGACCGGTCAAACCGCCTCGTTCCATGGACCTGGATGCCAAAGATCCTGAAGATTTCAGGTACGAACCAAAGGACCTGGATGAGCTTGAACGCGTCCCCATGAGAAAGCTGGAAGTATCAAAGCGCGTATCAGGGTTCGGAAGCCAAGCCGGCGAACGGATCGCGGTGGACGAAGTCGAGTTGGGCTACAATGAGCAAGAAGCCCGCATGGAAGCTGAGAGGTGTTTGTTGTGCGGACGCTGCGCCAAGTGCAAAACCTGTGTCGACACCTTTGCATGTCCCGCGATTTTCGTAGAAGACGGCGCGATACAAATCAATGACACACTTTGTGTCGGATGCGGCGTATGCGCGTCCCTTTGTCCGAACAATGCCATCCGCCCGCGTGAGGAAACATGAACCATTTGTCCGATCCGAACGATCGCGTCATGGAGGAGAAAACAGATGGGTGAGCGCACCAAGATTTTTATTTCCGGCGTGGGAGGACAGGGTTCCATCACCGCCACGCTCATGATAGGAGAGGCCGCCACCGCAGCCGGGTTGAACGTGGTATCAAGTGAAATTCACGGCATGGCTCAGCGGGGAGGAATCGTGGAAACCACTGTTTTGGTGGGCGACGTTCGAGGCGCCATGATACCCGACGGCGGAGCGGACATCCTGCTCGGATTCGAACCAGTGGAAGCCATTCGTTTCCTGAATAAGATTTCCCCGGAAAAAACGACCGCAATCGTAAACGAAAGGCCGATAATCCCGGTCGGTGTCAGCCAGGGCCACGAATCATATCCTCGAAAAGAGGATATCCTGAAAACCCTTGAAGAAAACACTAAACAGCTTTTCTCATTCGACGGGGTGGAAATTGCGGCCGAAGCCGGCACGGCCAAGGCCCTGGGCTCGGTCATGGTCGGAGCCCTCGCCGGTTTGCAAAGGCTGCCGATAGAAAGGGAGCAATGGCTCGAAGCCGTCCTTTCCAAGGCGCCGAAAAAACACCGGGACGCCAACATCAATGCTTTTGACGCTGGGTGGAAAAAAACCGCTCAACCCGCCGCATAACAGACCAAATGAACATTTGACCCCTCCAGCGTTTTATGGGCTATCAATAGAACCAACCTTGAAAATTCGAAGCCCAGGATCGATATTTCATGGATGATTCTATGATTGAACGCACCGGCTACCTTGATCAGATCCATAGATTCATTTTCATTTGAAATCCATCCCGTTTGACTTTGAAGATCCAACCCGCCTGGCTCGCCTCGATTCCCCGAAGTTGGCCTTGGAAGGACTGCGAGGTCTTATGGTTATCGCCCTTACCGGGGTTTGCCGACTCCTGGTAATGAAAACCGACATGGAATACATTCGTGTAAAAAACGGGTTGCATGATTCCATTTTTGCCGTAAAAATGGAATCATGATACCCAGATTTTTCAGGCCGCCGGACACCAGCTTTTTCCTTTTCGGTCCACGCGGAACCGGAAAAACAACTTGGATGAAGAGTGTTTTCCCCGGAGCGCACTGGATCGATCTTTTGCGCCCCGACGTGTTTCGTCGATTCAGCGCGCACCCGGAACACTTGGCGGAGTGGCTCAAAGCACGCAAAAAGGACGCCGGCTCGGACAAGGCGGGAGAGGAAACACGCCAAACCGTAGTCATCGACGAGATCCAAAAAGTGCCGGAGCTTCTGGACATGGTCCATGCCTTGATCGAGGAGCGAGTTGGATGGCGGTTTGTGTTGACCGGTTCCAGCGCGCGCAAACTCAAGCGAGCGGGAGTGGATTTGCTCGCCGGCCGGGCGTTGCTTACCAGGATGCATCCATTTCTCTCCTCGGAGATTTGCAATCACAGTGGCGTTGATTTCGAATTCGACTCTGCTTTGAAACTGGGGCTTTTGCCGGTCGTCGTCGACTCGCGGACTCCGGACCGGGTTCTGAGTGCATACGTAGATCTCTACGTTAGAGAAGAAGTTCAGATGGAAGGACTCGTACGCAACATCGGAAACTTCAACAGGTTTTTGGAGGCGGCGAGCTTTTCGCACGCTCAGGTGCTCAATGTCAGCCAAATCGCCCGGGAATGCGAAGTGGAGCGCAAGGTGGTCGGAAATTATATTTCCATTCTCGAAGATCTTCTGCTGGCTCATCGTGTTCCGGTTTTCAGGAGGCGAGCCAAAAGAAAAACCGTGGTTCACGATAAATTCTATTTCTTTGACACGGGTGTGTATCGATCATTGAGACCAACAGGCGTGTTGGACCGACCGGAGGAAATCCAAGGGAGCGCTCTCGAGGGATTGGTTTTTCAACATTTACGTGCATGGAATGACTACCGTCAAGCAAGCAATCAAATCTACTATTGGCGCACCCACCACGGCTCGGAGGTTGACTT
>SLPX01000420.1 GCA_007131745.1 Myxococcales bacterium | reverse complement strand
GGACGAGCCGCAGATGAAACTCCCGTCAGGGAGGTTCAAACAAGGCGCTCGGCGGTTTGTCCGCTGCCGTAAACAAACAGGCTCGCTCGATCCGCAGATAGGGGATCGTCGGGAGAAAGGAGTTGCCGGCTGATCGACCATCTGTTGACCGCGGGTGAAATAATGTTCTAGACTGTATCCATGAAAATGAAAGTCGTCACCACTCGAAAAATGAACGAAGGAAAGGAAGAATTGCTGCGTGATATCGCCGTATTGTTAAGGACGATCCGACGTTTGAGAGGCGACGATTTGGTTCCCAAGGGGGTTTACAGGTTTTCAACGCATGAGGAAGCTGAAGAATGGATGATACGCCGGATGGCCGTTACTCACGTTCACCGGAACTCGAAGACCTAGTCCGGTTGCAAACAAAAGTTTACTTATTCGAATGAAAGATAGGGTTCGTGAAAGTGACAAAAGCGATGTTGCATATCTACGGTTCGCTATTGAAGAAGAAGAAAGAAAAAAAGGATGACGGGAATATTTAAAAGAGCCGTAACCATTGGAATAACAGAACAAAAGACAATAACGGGAGAATGCACATGTATTTTAAAAACCGTCCCATAGCTCAGGCTCTTTGTCGGTTGCTAATCATTGGAATTATGTCCTGGTCAATGGTGGGTTGCGGGGATTCATCGCCGAGCGAGCCGTATTGCGGCGACGGCGTCATGGACGAAGGGGAGGAATGCGACGGAGATGATTTCGGCGATGTCACTTGCAAATCGCTGGGACTGGGACTCGGCGATCTCGTATGCAGCGATACCTGCACGATTGATGATTCGGATTGCTCTCGCGGCGAAATATGCGGAGACGGAATCATCGGCGAATACCAAGAATGCGATGGGGACAACCTTGGTGGAGAAACATGCCAAAGCTTGGGATACACCATGGGAACTCTCTTTTGTGGGGCGTACTGCATGTTCGATACCTCTAATTGCAGCGGCATCGGATATGAGTGCGGAGATGGAATTCGGCAGGGGCAGGAAGAGTGCGACGGCGATGATCTTGGAGGTTATGACTGCGTGATGCTGGGATATTCGGGGGGAACCCTGGGTTGTGATGACAAATGTCTTTTTGATACCTCGGAATGCGTTGACTGACGAGCGGAGGTTTTCCGCCCGAAGGTCTGACTCGACAAACAGATTCCCAGCGCCTTAAAGCACTTTAAAGAGACAATCCATGGAACGTCGCACTCTTTTGTATGCCGGAGGAATAACGGTCGCTGCATTTCTTTTCTCGTTCGTGATGATCTACAGGATAGAGGCGAACAAGAACCGACAGAACCATTACGGACCGGCTCCGTCCGGTGTTTTGCAAAGAGTCGTCGCTCTCTCGCCGGGAATAGCCGAGATCGTTGTCGCGCTCGGCGGAAAAGAACAGCTTGCCGGCATAACCGAACACACGAACCATCCCCCGGGAATCTCGGACAAAAAAACAATTGTAGGAGGTTTTCTGAGCCCGTCTTTGGAGAGAATCGTATCGCTCAGACCGGACCTCGTAATCATGCGCAGTGAACAAACCGAGTTCGCCGACCGGTTGGAATCCATAGGAATAAGAGTTTTGAAAGTTCCCGACGCGGGAATAAGCGATGTCATTTATTCGATCCGTTTAATCGGCGAAGCCCTGGGACGAAAAGAGCAAGCCGGGAAATTGGCAACAGAAGCAGACGATCGATTGAAAGTCGTGGAAAAGGCGGTTCGACGACGATTGGCGGAAACCGGAGAAGACAGGACAAAAGGACTTTTTATCGTCGGCCGTTCAGACGGCGGTCTCCGGTCCATGTACGCGGCGTCTTCGTTTACCCTTCCTCACTCTATCCTAGAGGCCGCCGGCGGACTGAATGCAATCCGGGATTCCATTGCAAGGTACCCGGTCGTTTCCGCGGAGACGGTTATATCTATAGCACCCCGGGTGATTTTTGAAGTTGTGACCCCTCCCTCTGTGGTCTCTCCGCGAAACGCACTGAAATCCTGGAATTCACTGGATGTTGTGCCCGCGATCGTGGACGGAAGAGTACACGTTCTGGAATCGGACATGTATTTGATTCCGGGCCCGCGGGTGATTGAAGGAGTTGAAAACCTTGCGCGGCTTTTATACCCCGGAATCGAATTAGAGTGATTTCAACGGTTCAATAACCTGTCCTGAAAACCTCCAATCCCATGCACATCCCTCCCACAGATGTGATGACCGCCAAGCCGGATTGCATGTCCCGCGCTTCCATGACCGTGAGAAGAGACATTACAATCCGGGCTCCGGACATTCCGGTGGGATGCCCGAGTGCAAGCCCTCCCCCGTGCAGATTCATCCTGTCATAACCGATCCCACTCGTGCGCACGTTGTCCAGCACCTGCGAAGAAAACGATTCGTGGACCTGGTACGTGTCATAGCACCTTTCCATGGATGCCAGGAGTCGACCCGGGGCTCTTGTCATGTCCCTGGGTTCTCCTCCCCTGAAAAAGAACCGGCCCAGTCGAGCGCGGGGTTTGATGCCTTTACTTTCTATGTATTTTCTTGTAGCGAGCATAAACACCGCCGCTCCATCAGCATGACAACAAGTGTTTCCCGCGGTCAAAAGTCCCCCTTCTTTGAAAACCGGAAGCAACCAGCCAATGGACTGCAATTCCTTTTCATTCCGTATGGTTTCATCCCTGAGCGGCAGGGCCGACTTTGCAACGGAAACCTCTCCATCTTCTCCTATACTTGTCACCGGAAGGGACCCGGTCATTACTTCGCGGGCCACGGCTGTCTCGTTCCAAAGACCGAGCGCCCTGCGATGTGATTCAACCGCAAGTCCGTCCATTTCCTCTCGAGTTATTTCAAGTTCTTCCGCTCTTTTCTCAGCACACAGACCGGCCCTTTCGCCCACGAGCGGATCCGTGGCGTCGGACCAGCCATCTTTCAAAACGAGGTCTCCGTGTTTCTTACCGGAAAACCGCATACCCTTGAGAATATGGGGCATGGATGACATGACTTCCACTCCCCCGCAGAGAACAACATCACCTCTTTCCGAAGCCAAAAAATCCACTCCGGCCCTCAATGAGTCCAACCCTGAAAGGCATGCAGTGTTGACAGTTGTAGCGTAGACGTCCTTTTCGATCCCCCCCAGAACAGCAGCCGTCCTGGCCGGATTGGGGCCGTGTCCGGCCTGGCGGCAATGGCCCAGGAAAACTCCGTCCACCAGTTCCAGGTCGATCGAGGGCAGTTCACCGAAACGTCTTATCATGCCGGCCGCCAACTGCCAGGATTCAAGACCCGAATAGGTTCCTCCGAACCGGCCCTGGGGCAATCGTCTGCCTTCAATTATGAATACATCTTCTTTCATTAGCTATCCGTTTATGAGAATGCATCTATCTCCACAAAGCACAGAAATTTTCAACCCGCAGGCGGGAAGAAAAAAGTGACACCGTTCCCGTTAATGGCAAGAAGCCGAACGAAAAAAAACGGGTTGACCAAAACACGTCCGGGGTAGTTTAAGGATACCGGTAAAGGATCAACCGGGAGATGCTAACACAAGTGCCGGCACAAGCACACACGGATCAAAAAAATGAATGCTGAATTTTCCGGCCGTTGCCTCGTGGAAGCCGTTGAGGTCCACTTTGGCTACTCTGAAAAGAAAGTTATCCAAGACATTTCGCTGGAGATCCATTCGGGCGAAATGGTCGCCGTGGCGGGCCCCAACGGTTCCGGCAAAACCACCTTACTGAAACTGCTGTGCGGATTATTGGAACCGGACAAAGGTGAGATCAAAATAGACAACCGTAAGATTTCCTCATTTTCCCCCGGAGAACTGGCACGCAAAACCGCCTATGTCCCGCAGCATTTTCACCTTGATGCGCCGTTTACCGTATCTGAAGTGGTCATGACCGGAAGACATTCCCACGTTCCACTCCTCGCATTCGAATCTTCGAAGGACAAGGAAGTGGTGAAACATGTGCTTGAAGAATCGGCATTGTTTGACAAGGCGGATTGTTTTTTCCAGAACCTCTCAGGGGGGGAAAAGCAACGGGTCTGCATCGCAGCCGCTTTGGCGCAGGAACCCAAGATTCTTATCCTGGATGAGCCGACTTCCGGGCTGGATCCCGCCAACGCCCTTGCACTCATGAACAAACTGAAGAGACTCGCAGAAGAACACGGAACCGCGGTGGTGGCCGCGGTCCATGATTTGAATATCGCTTCGTACTGGTTTCCAAGGCTGGTGTTGCTGCGCAACGGCCAAGCATGGAAAGACGGCGACCCTTTCGATGTACTGACGGAAACCACGCTGGAAAAGGTTTATTCATCGGGACTCAGGGTCGTGGATATCGACGGCGCAAGGACTGTGCTGCCGTCAAGGCCGAAACGCCCGGAAATGCAGGGAGCATAACATGCGTAAACGTTTCCTGTTGACGTGCCTGGCGAGCATTTTGCTTCTTGCACTGGTGATCTGTATCGCACCGCTGATTGGGCCTCATCCGGTCTCACTGCGCAAAGCCTTCATGGACACTGCATCCATCGACGGTCGCATCGTTTTCTCCATTCGTCTTCCAAGAATTTTGATGGGTGCGCTGGCAGGTGGAACCCTTGCCGTGGCGGGTGTTGCTTTCCAGGCCCTCCTGCGAAATCCACTTGCCGAACCGTTCACCCTCGGAGTTTCATCGGGAGCTTCCATGGGCGCGGTGCTGGCGATACTGACCGGCATGGACATCGTTTTCCTGGGCTTCACCTCAGTTCCTATCTTTGCATTCGCGGGAGCACTGCTGGCTGTACTGGTGGTGTATTACCTGGCTGGAAGCCATCGTGGAAAAAAGCGGGGTCGAAACCTCAGGCCGCTTCCAACTTCTACGCTTCTGCTGGCGGGCGTATGCCTCGCGTTCACATTTCATTCGGTTATTCTGCTCGCACATTATGCAGCCGACTACGGAAACAGCTACAGGATGCTGAGGTGGCTCATGGGCGGCCTGGACGTCACGAGCATGAAAAGCGTTTTGCAGGTTTTTCCTTTTTCAGCGGCCGGACTTGCTTTCATAGGCATCATGAGCCGATCGTTGAATGTCATGGCCGGTGGGGAAGAAACGGCTCAAAGCAGGGGAGTCAATGTCGCACAACTCCAGAAATACACTTATTTCGCTGCATCTCTCAGCACTGCAGCGGTTGTAACCGTTGTGGGTCCCATAGGTTTTGTGGGCTTAATGATTCCACATGTTACTCGAAGACTCACCGGTCCGGATCATCGGCTGCTTTTGCCGGCTGCATTTGGATTGGGTGGAGTTTTCCTTGTTATTTGTGATACGATAGGGCGCAGTATAACGGCACCCACGGAAATCCCGGTGGGAGTAGTCACCTCCTTGCTGGGCGGACCTTTTGCCGTAATATTGGTGCTTAAAACAAAACAAACATCCTGAAGGGCTTCATGTCCAATAACAGGCAAACTAATATTCGCTTTTCCCGCTTCCGAATCGGCTTTTCCATTGTAGTTCTATTCGGCCTGGCCGCGTTTGGTTACTGGTTCGCAGCAGTGACCTACAAACCCGAGTCCCGGAAACATAGCTTTTCTTCGCACAAAACCGATAGGGCTGTTTACGAAGACGACCTGACAAAAGTTCACGATTTAAGATACCCGGCCTTGGATGATCCTCCGGAATCTCCAAACGCGCATGAAAAGAATGATGAAGTTCTTTTGGATGATGCATCCGGTGAGGTCGAGCCGCTGGATGGAACCGAAAATAATCTCTTTCGGTACTTGCCGGCGGACAGTCTCGTTTACGCGTACGTGGACCTCGAAAATATCCGGAAAATCAAATGGCTTCTCCCTGTTTTGCGCGGAAAACAATTTCCCTGGATTGCAGAGAAAATTGCGCATCTGGGCATAGACATCAATAAAACAAGGAGAATAAGCTTTGCCTTTGACAAAGGATCTTCATCGGTTTTCGGCGTACACAAACTGGGTTACGCTGTCAAAGGCTGGAAAAGCGCAATGAAAAACCCCTATTGCGTTGCAGCGGAGATCGATCAGGATCGACGGAGAACCCTACGCCTTTTCAGCAGTTCCGGGGCGCTTACAGCCAATATCATCCTCGGCCACAGAATCTATCACAAAGACGCGGGCTATTCCCTGACATTGCCGGGAAGGGGCTTGTTGCTGGCTGCATTCCGCCGGCCGATGGCGAATCTCCTGGGCCTGCTCGTGGGGCGCACGGATGTCTCTGCAAAGTCAACCTCGAGTTTCAAGACCTTGGAAAAAATGCTCGAAGACGGACCGGGTGACACTTTTTTCGCGATGGTTTCGAATCCGGAGCATATACCGGCCTCAGGATTGAAGACGCCGGGCGGCGGAGTCGCTCGGGAAGGAGGTTTTACATTGTCGATCCTGGATTCGGATCTCTATCTCCGCTGGTTCATGCAACTGGACTCCCCCAGAAGCGCAAAGCGATTCATTTTCAGGGCGAAACGTTACCTTGATGAATTCAGGCTGAAGTACTGGTCCAGGGTTACGGGCCTGTCGAAGTCTCTGAACACAATTGTTTTTGAAAGAAACAAAGACCAGGTCATCACCGAGTTGCGTTTGCCGAAAGGGGTGTATGAATCCTTTCTGGAATACTTTAAAAACTATTGAAACTCTTTCCCTAAGGCGCTCCCAAAGGAGCCTGTCCGTAGGGCTCCCACATCGTCAAAATGACGGCAGCCAGACAGATAAAACCGAAACCGGCCAGCGAGGCCTGTAACACCTTGATATGTGTGGGCAAGTCGGACTCGGGCTGCAAAACAAGCTCAGAAGTATTTTCCGAAATGAGATAGCGCAGGCCGAAAAAAACCGCGGCTACACCTGCTATGGTCTCGAGCCAAACCGACTCTTGCCGGTTGACCCAGACAAAAACAAGATGTCCGGTCCCCGATATCAGCAAACCCGCAATCCCTGCTTTTATCGCAGCCGGCCTGCCCGTGAGCAATCCCACTCCGGCTGCAAACATGATCACCCCATACACGAAAAGCAAAACAGCCGAAACCGTACAACCGAACAAACTTGTCAGGTGAATGACGCCCCCGTAAAAAGCCCGCAAAAAAGCCATGTAAAACCAAGTTATGATGAGCGCAGTACCAAGGCTGTATGATCCCCACGGAAAATCCCGAGCGCAAGGATTTCGCGAATCATTGGGCTGTTCAGACCCGCGAACCTCCCCGCCCTCAACTTCAACGCTTGTCGTGGTCGCCATTAGGGTTTCCCCCGCTTCCAGGGAGCGGCCCCGTCCGGCCACCCATTCTCCCTTTTCCTTCTTCACCTCCACCCTGTCTTCCTCTTCCTCTTCCTCTCGCTTCTTCACCTCCGCCCTGTCTTCCTCTTCCTCGTCCTCGTCCTTCTTCACCTCCACCCTGTCTTCCTCTTCCTCTCCCTCGTCCTTCTTCACCTCCGCCCTGTCTTCCTCTTCCTCGTCCTCGTCCTTCTTCACCTCCGCCCTGTCTTCCTCTTCCTCGTCCTCGTCCTCGTCCTTCTTCACCTCCGCCCTGTCTTCCCCTTCCTTCTTCCCGCCTTCGCTGTCCCCTCCCGTCGGGGGTTCTTCCCGGTGGTCTTCTACTCTCGATTATCACCTTGGCAGCAAGCTTGATCCTTTCAAGAACTTCCATCCAGGTTTCACAATCAGCCTCTTCGTCCAAGGTCAGAAAGAATTTTCGGCATATCCTGGCATGTTCGCACCGGGCGCATAAAGAGCCAGGATCCGGAACACTCCTGATGGAGCGAAGAAACTCAATGTATGTATCACTGGAACGCCACGTTTCCATCGGCTCGGACGCCCGGCCGTACAGCCGGCCTTTTTGTATCCATTCAGGGCTGATGGAAACCCTTCCCTTTCCGTCAATGAAAAAATAGTCCGGGGGGGGCGCCATCCACACCCGCCAAAGATCACTGTTTTCCATCCGCTGAACACTTGATCGCAGCATCGAATGAAACGGTTCAACCGGCACCACCAATTCCGGGGCGAAAAGATAGTGCTCCAGTGAGCCAAGCATCAAATCTTTCCCACCCCTGAAAATCCTTGATTCAGGCGGCAAAAGTACAGGCCATCCCTTCAAAGAAGCCTGTTTAACGACATCCAACATCCGGTCAGGGCTATCTTCAGCCGGAATAATCCAGAGATTGCGATGCTCGTCTTCCCATTTCCCCGGAAGATCGGGATCAAGCAGGGGCAAATCATCCACTCCGGCTTCAAGCAAAACTCGGAATCCGGAGCGATTCCTAAGCTCTTCCATGATTTCGCTGGAAAACCGAGATCTTATCCTGCGAACGCCCAACTCACGGAAATAGGAATCCAACACTTTCCGCAATTCCTTGGCGTCAACTACGGATTCCCCGTTTTCAATCCTGATTGCAACCTGGCACCAATCCTTGTTCGGTTGCACGAGCGATGAAACATCTATCAAATGAGGCACCATTTTTCAGGCTTCTCTCTTTCGACCGCTCTTAGGGCCGTGCCTTACAGGTTCATCGAACAGACCTTCGGTATTCCCGGGTTCGGGCGGTAAGACTACTTTTCCATCCTTGCCGAAAGCTTCATCCAGGAAAATCTTTCGCCCCTCGCACCAGAAAGTCTTCCTCAGCATGTCTCCGTGTTCCAGGTGAGCGTCGTTCGGGCAGCCTCCGTGGCAGAAGCTCCACCACCTGCACCCCGCGCATTCGCCGTGCAACAACCATTCTTTTCGATTCAGATAAGATTTCCGCGCCCGTGAATTAAGAATCTCCTCAAGAGGTTGCTCGAAAATATTTCCAAACGGCATCAGGTTGTCATCCATGGATCGACCGCAGCTGTATACGGTTCCATCTGCTTTGATGCCCGTGAAATTAAAGGTGCATTTCCCTGAAAACGCGCACACGATTCTGACCGATCTTCCATGTGCCATGTCATCCCATGAACGCAGCGGATCCACCCTGAGTGTTCTACCGTCTTCGTTCCAAACCTTCCACATGTCCAGCAGAAACCCGCCCCATTCTTTGGGGGTCAAGTGCAAATCCCGGTTATCACGCGCCAACCCCGCTGAATAGAGCGGGTTGAACCGCATTCCCCCGTCAAGACCCAGGTCTTTAAGACCGTGGTAAATCTCATGTGCCTTCCCCAGCGACTCCCGGTGAACAACGTAGACGACTCCCACTCCGACGCCCGCTTCCTTCAGAATCGCCTGACCTTTTTTCCACTCTTCTTCGTAAGAGCGGCCTTCCTTGAGCAGTCTGATGTTTTCAATAGGATCGTAAGACGAGCCCAGTCGTGATTGTTCAAGAAAATCTTTCAAAAACTCTGCAAACTCAGGAGTCACCAGGGTTATATTGGAC
This sequence comes from Myxococcales bacterium, assembly GCA_007131745.1. Next base: position 1,387 of record SLPX01000420.1, on the reverse strand, counting down.
TGCATCATGTGCCTGATGGAAACCCCGGTCCGTTCCTGGATATCCTTGCTGATCCGATCCACGGCCTTGTAATAATCGAGGCCCATGATCAGAGGTTCACCCCCGTGCCACAAGATGGATACATGGCCCTGGTTTTTTTTCCTTCCCCTACCTACGATGAATTCCTCTATCTTGAGCAGAATGGATTCGGTTTGCTCAATGCTCATCCCGCCCAATTCGTCGGGATGGTGCTTGTAAGCACTGCAATAAATGCAGGCCCCGTTGCAGGCTGCAGTGGGTTTGATAACAAAAAGCACGGAAACACCTCGACCCCTTTCTGTTGGAAATCATCCAACAGAAAGGGGCTTCGGATTTGTTCGAAAGAACTTGTTTAAGGAGACTGAATCAACTTTGTGAAATCGGTCGGACTACCACTCACAATCTACATAACAGCCGTCGAAATAGGAGAAGTCTCCATAATCCGGATAGTAACCGTCTGCATAGTAGCCGTCATCATAATCGCAGTATCCGCCTACTCCGTCGCAATAGCAGCAGTCATCCCAGTAGTCAAAGTAGCCGTCGGCGTAGTCACCGTAAATGTCGGCATAGTCACCGTAAATGTCGGCATAGTCACCGTAGCTGTCCCAATAATCGTAATAGTCACCATAGTCGCCATAGCAACCGCCGGCCGAGCCGAATACCGCCATGCCGCCTACGATTGCTGAAAATCCACCAAGTTTCTGAATAAATTCACGGCGTTTCATACTGTTACCTCCAATTTTCTTCTTTAATTTCAGAGTCGTTGTTATCTTTTCCCGGAGGGCGAAATATGTTGTTCATTCTCTTGATTCTATTCTCAACCGTTTCCCTGTCAACACTTACTTTCTTGCAAAACTACATTTATCAACCTGCCATCGAAACAAACAAAACATCCGGAAACAAGTATATTTAACAATGGAACACAGCTATTATACGAATTCCTCGATTTTCTCTTTCTCGATTTTTTCATTTTTTTGATCCCCGGATCACCCACCAGTGTTGGATCGTATCCCCTTTTCTCTCCACCATGTCGAACGGTTAAACTTACACAAGGCGTCCGGCGATTTGGACGCTGCCATATACAAACAGGCTCGTCCGATCATCACTGCAGTAAACAGGACGAGCCGAAAAAAAGGCTTATCTGCCGAGGCCAAAAGTTGAAGCAGGTTCGGAATAAGCCGTGCGTCAGAAGACCGCTGCCCGAAGGGCTGAAGGGATTTGGCCGAGTCGCCGACGATGCTCCCCGAAGGGGGAGCTTCAAACGGCGACGTCCGGCGTTTCCGGAGCCTGCGAAAACACGGCCTCGCCATCGTTACGCTCCGCGGTTTGGACGCTGCCGTATATAAACAGGCTCGTCCGATCATCACTG
>SLPX01000369.1 GCA_007131745.1 Myxococcales bacterium | reverse complement strand
TCCAAAAGCTGAACCGATTCCGGCCCCCTTGCCGGCCTGCAAGAGCACGACAAGGATCAAGAAGAAACACGACAGGATATGAACAACACGTACAACAGAAAAAATCCAAGACATTAACGCACCTTTACTCAAGCGTTTAAGCCCGACCAACGGGGCACCGGCTCCCGGTCGATGCGAGGCTGATCACGCGGATTCACCGATCCCGGTTCATAAACCGCGAGGGGTCTTTTTACTCATTCGGCCCCGGTTGTAAAGAGCAAATCTCAAAGAGACATTCCGGGCCGAAATCAGCCGGCTCATCGGGCCGCCGCCCGGATGATCGCTACAAAGCTCTCAGCATCCAGTGCAGCGCCTCCCACAAGCGCTCCGTCCACGTCTTCCCGGCTCATCAAATCTTCTGCATTTTTCGGATTGACGCTGCCCCCGTACTGGATCACCATCCCCGCGGCCAAAGAGTCATCGTAGAGACCGGTCAGGATTTTTCTAATGTGCCTGTGTACTTCCACAGCCTGTTCCGGGGTGGCGGTTTTTCCGGTGCCTATCGCCCAAACAGGTTCATAAGCTATCACACACGACGCAACTTCTTCTCTTTTCATTCCTTGCAGACCGCGTTCAACCTGGGCGCCGACAACTTTCTCGGTTTCACCCGCTTCCCTCTGCTCAAGCGATTCTCCAACACAGACGATCGGCGTCAACCCGGCCGCCAAACCCCGCCGGGTTTTTATGTTCACACCTTCGTCCGTCTCGCCGAAAAGAGCCCTGCGCTCGGAATGCCCTACGATAACGTATTTACACCCTACATCCTTGAGTAGAGCCATGGACACTTCACCCGTATAAGCGCCTTGGTCTTCGTGGTAACCGTTTTGCGCTGCCAGGCCGATCGGATCGCCTTCGCCGAGCAACCGGGCAACCGAACTCAAAGAAGTGTATACCGGAGCGACCGCTATATCGGGAAGCTTCCCCGGATCAAGTTCACGCAACCGGCCCAGAATTCCCTTCACCAACTCTTCGGATTCGCCGACGGTCTTATTCAATTTCCAGTTTCCACAAACAAACTTTTTTCGTTCCGTCATCTCGTCTAACTCCATTATCTTGCGCTCTATTTATCCTGCTACTCTTCCAGGACAGCTATGCCCGGAAGAGTTCTTCCCTCCATCATTTCCAGGGATGCTCCTCCTCCAGTGGAAATGTGCGATATTCTGTCCTCAACGCCCGCTTTTGCAACAGCGGCAACCGAATCACCGCCCCCCACGACGGACAAAGCGGAGGAATCCGCCACTCCAACCGCCATGACAGTCGTGCCGGCCGCAAACGGCTCTTTCTCAAAAACCCCCATGGGCCCATTCCAAAAAATCGTCTTCGCCCCGGAAAGCGCTTCCTGGAATTTGCTGCGTGTTTCCGGCCCGATATCAAAAGCCGCCATGTCATCGGGAATATCATCAGCCGCCGCGATCACGCCGGTCGGTTCGTCTATGCTCCCGGCCGCCACAACATCTTCCGGAAGCAAAATCTCCACGGAACGGGCCAGTGCAGCCTTCATGACATCACGGGCCGTATCGAGCTTGTCGCCTTCCACGAGCGATTTTCCCATCGAGCCGCCTCGAGCCGCCAGAAAAGTGTTTGCCATGGCGCCACCGATTATCAATTTATCGACCCGGTCCAGGAGGCTTTTGATAACCCCGATTTTATCCGAAACTTTCGCCCCTCCCAGCACCGCTACAAAAACCCGCTCAGGATTCTTCAGAAGTTTCGAGAAAAACGAAATCTCTTTGAACATCAATCTTCCCGCTGCCTTCTCCGAAACGAGCCTGGGCAGACCCTCGGTCGAGGAATGAGCCCGGTGTGCAGTGCCGAACGCGTCATTTACATAGACGTCGCAAAGCTCAGCGAGAAGCTTGCTGTGTTCGGGATCGTTTTTCTCCTCTTCCGGGTGAAACCTCAGATTTTCCAGGAGAACGAGTTCGCCGTCTCTCATGTCGGAAACGACCTTCCTTACTCCGTCGCCGATCGAGTCATCAGTGCACGTCACGTCCCGACGCATCAATTCCGCCAGGCGGGCTCCTACTGGTTCCATGATCAGCTTTTCATTATGCTTGCCTTTGGGCCGTCCGAGATGAGACGCAGCCACCACCCGCGCGCCTCTTTTCAGCAGGTCTTCCAGGGTGGGCAGCGCAGCCCGTATCCTGGTGTCGTCCGCCACTTCCCCCTCTTCGGTGAGAGGCACATTCAAATCCAAACGGCAAAAAACCCTCTTTCCGCCGACGTCAAGATCATCAATACTGCGAATAGCCATGATCAGCCTCCCGGCCGGACCTGAAACAGGGCCGGTACAGAAATAATTTCACGAACGATTCCCAAGAACCGATTGGCGAGCCGTAACGGATCTGCAACAGCTCGATTCAGACCCCCTTCTCAGCCATGTACGCCGCAAGATCCAACATCCTCTGAGAATAACCCATTTCGTTATCGTACCAAGAAAGAACCTTCACCAGGTCGCCCATCACATTCGTGCATTGGGCATCCACCACAGACGAAAGAGTGTTTCCCATGAAATCCACGGAAACAAGCGGCCTTCTTTCAAATCCCAAGATGTTTTTCAGCGGTCCTTCCCGGGTAGCCGCTTCCAATGCGTCGTTTACGGCAGCCGCTCCGTTTCCGGCAGGCGGATTTGCAACGCGCGCCGTCACGTCCACCAGCGACACATTGGGTGTGGGAACCCTGATCGCCATGCCGTCGACTTTCCCGGCCAGGTCGGGTATTACCAGGCCGATGGCTTTTGCAGCGCCGGTCGTGGTTGGGATCATGGAAACCGCCCCCGCCCTGGCTCTGCGCATATCTCCGTGCGGAAAATCCAAGATCCTCTGGTCATTGGTGTAGGAATGAATGGTCGTCATCTGAGCATTCAAGACCTTGAAGTTGTCATGAAGCACCTTGATCACCGGGGCCAGGCAATTCGTCGTACAAGAAGCATTAGAAAGAACATGATGTTTTTCAGGGTTGTAAGAATCCATGTTCACGCCTGGAACAACGGTCAAATCAGCAGGATCATCCCCCTTGGAGGGCGCGCTGATGATCACTTTCTTTGCTCCGGCCTCGATGTGCGCCGCCGCGGTCGAGCGCGTCCTGAAAAGTCCGGTGCTTTCCACAACCACATCGACTCCCATTTCCTTCCAAGGAAGCTTGCCCGGATCCCTCTCCTTAAGCAACCTGACTTTCTGCCTGCCGGCTCTGATCATGTCCCCCTCGAGAGCGGCATCCTCGAAACGAAGATGAACGGAATCAAACATGAACAAATGCAACGCATCCGCCGGTTCCATGAGGTCGTTAATCGCCACCACCTCGATGTTTTCATCTTTTGCGGCCAGCCGCAGAATGCACCTTCCGATTCTCCCGAAACCGTTAATCGCTATCTTCGTCATTTCTTCCTCCTTCAAAAAACAAAATTCGTTTCCCATTGTTACATGTTCTCTTCCCGCTTCCAGCGGAAGGGGGCGACAATCCCCCCCCGGCCGACCATCCCCGGCGCCAAAACTGAAACTAGTAACTAGACTCAACAGAGTCAACAAATAACTAGTTCCCATTCCAAAACCCCGGACCTCGGGATGGGAGCTACCTAAGTAGCCGGAAACATTGTGGTGAGACCGGCCTCATTTGCATAGCCGGCCGGGTGGAATATCAAGAAACGGTTCCGCGGAATTTAAAAGCCTTACCCTCCCCGTTTATTCAGACCCGGATTCTCAGGCGGTTCTTACGTAATCGGTCAACATGTCGAGCGCTGTAACATAACTGCCGAATTCGTTATCATACCACCCAAACAGTTTAGCGTGGGTGACGGGCAATTGAATCGTCTTGGAATCCTTGATTCCATAACTTGCCAACATCTCCGATGACAGCTCTACAAAACCAGTCCTCGTGTGGGTTTCCCGCCCTTCGATAACCACGGCCGCGGGGAAACCAATCAGGTCGGAAGAAACATTCTGTCTTTCGCTGAAGACCAGCAAACCTTTCTGCGGTCCTTCGGCAGCATTGCGGAACAGATCGTTCAGGTATTTCCGGTTTATGATGGGATTGTCCTTTTCATCCAGGCCCGCGCTGAACGTGAGGTTAAAGATCAAAAGCGACACGGTGTTGGTTGGTATCCTGACCGAATCAGCCATGAAGCCTATGCGGCTGATTTCGGAAATCACGCTCTCCATGGCCTTGGCCGCTCCGGTGGTGGAAAGAATAATATTGTTAAACACCGACCGGCTCTTGCGAAGATCCGAAGCCCCGGCCTTGGGAACCGAATCCAGGATCGACTGCGTGTTAGTGGAGGCATGGACCGTGGACATGGACGCGGTCAGAATCTTGGAAGCCTCCCTGTCCTCGATCAAAGGCTTGAGCATGTGAACCGCTCCGGTTGTGGTACAACTGGCCGCGGAAACAATGTGGTGCTTGTCCGGATTATAATCCAGATGATTCACGCCGTAGACAAGCATGATAGAGTCTTCCGGCTGCTTCGCTGAAACGTCTTTTATCTTGAAAGGAGCGCTCAAAACGACTTTCCGAGCGCCGCCCACCAGGTGCCCCCTGAGGCTGCCGTTCGGATCGTCGTAAGGAACCGTGGGATCCACGTAACGACCCGTGCAGTCAAGAACGACCTCCACTCCGTTTTCCTTCCAGGGTATGTTTTTCGGATTCCTTTCACTCGTGAGTATTTTCACCGGCACTCCATCAATCTCGAACAGAAGCTGCTCCTTATCCACAACACTGATTAGAGATTTCGAGCAGTTCACTCCGTACAAGAATCTTTCAATCGTTCCATAGGTCGTGTCCATCCCTATTGTCTGAACGATGTCTTCAATGCTCTTACCGGTCTTTCGGCCCAGGTTTACCACGACTCCGTCGAATTTCTTCGACGCTACCTGTTTCCATAAAACCAGTTTTCCGATTCTTCCAAGACTGTTTACACCGAGGTAATTCTTGTTCTTGATGCTTATCTCCATTTTTTCCTCCTCTATAAAAATGCCCGGCCCATGCCGATTATTTCAACTTTGCCACCGGATAATGTCCCCTGTATATGCACCCGTTGTTTCCATCCAGCGCCACCATGTCTCCCGGGCCCATTTTAACACCGCTGAAGCAGCATACCTTGTTTTTTTCGTCTACTATCAGCCCCAGCGTGTTCACAATGCAATACTTGCCGAGCCTGGAAGCCGTCACGGCAGCGTGAGACGTGGCGCCTCCTCGTGCGGTGATCAGGCCGTCACATTCATTGATCAAACCTATGTCGTCGGGCACGGTATCGGGTCGAACCAGTATCGTCTTCATGTCAGGCCGGGTCTTTTTGATTTCCGCGAGATCCTGCTCGCAAAAGATGATGACGCCGTTCAGCACTCCGCTCCCGATGCCTATCCCGCTTCCCAGCAAAAAGCTATCGTCAATCGCATCCTCAAACACGGTGATCTCACTAGAGGACCTTATGGACTGGTCTCTAACCTGAAGGATGAAAAGGTCGTCCGGGTTTTGCGACTCGAACGTAAACTCCATTTCCTGATGGTCGTACCCGTGCTTTTGGATCAACTCGTGCGCCGCGTCGTTCAGCTTGTTGTAAATGCCGGGAAAAGTTCTCTCAAGCGAACTCTCCGGATCCTTTCTGTATGGTTGATCAGCGGAAATGGGAAACGGATTCACCAGCCCTCCCACGATATCTTCCCCCTGGCTCAAAAACGTGTAATCACCGTTTATCTTTATGCCGGGTTTGTCCAGGTAATCCGCGTGAGTAAACAAAACCCCGGTTCCGGAAGTGTAGTTCAGATTCCCAAGCACCATGTTCTGTACTATAACCGCGGTTCCCCATTCGTCCGCGATATCCAGGATCTTCCTGTAAGTAACTGCTAAATTCGAATTCCATGAGTTAAAAACGTTCATGATGGTCGCTATGAGCTGGCGGTAAGGATCGTCTTCGATGTATATGTTTTGCTTCTCGATAGCCTCTCTGTACGCCTTCACGATTTCGCGCATCTGTGCGGGTTTGAATTCGATCTTCAAATCCACGTTCCAAGCCTTTTTGAAATCCGACATGATAGCGTCGAACACATCCCTCTTCACGCCGTTTGACATGCCCCAGGTCTGGAGAAACCGCCTGTAACAGTCCCACGCTGTCCAACCGTAATTCTCTTTTGTGCTCAACGTCTCGATCAGTTCTTCATTGACTCCCACATTCAGAAACGTGTTCATCGCCCCCGGCATGGATATGGCCGCTCCGGAACGGACCGAAAGCAAAAGAGGGTTATCCTTGTTGCCGAACTGCTTGCCCGTAAGTTTTTCGATTCTCTGAACGTGACCCCGGATTTTTCTCTGGATGTCCCTGAACAACATGGGATGTCCCGACATCGTGTTCTTCCTACGGAATATTTCCGTTGTTATCACGAAGCCCGGAGGCACCGGAAAACCAAGAAGGAAGAGCTTTTTCAGGTTGAAAGCCTTATTTCCAAGAAACACCTTATTGTCCAACCTCTTTGTGTTTTCATAGATCGGACTTATCGCCATGTCCGGATCGTAAGTCATGATGTCCCTGATCATCCCCGCGGAATAATTATCCACCATGCCGTGCAGCGCGGCTACGATCTCTGAAATGAACGAATCCAAGCTCTGCAAAAGAAAAGCGGATGAGAGCATATCTCGGTAGAATTCCTCGGACTTCACGTGTATGAACGTACTCAGCTCTTTGGGAGAACTATCCCGGCAATCAAAAACCCGTGGAATTATTATTTCGAGTATGTTGTCGTATGGAGTAAAAAAATACTTTTTGATAATCTCCCTTATGCTTTCGCCGATGAACCTGAACATGTTGAGGTACTGGTAAAGGCTGAAACTCTTCGACGTTAGACTGTAGCGAATCATCTTCAGGTTCAGGTCGAATCTCTTGATCGATATTCCATCGATTTTCAGCCCTCTACGATAAAACTCCAAAACCCTCGAAATTTTTTTCAGGGAACCGATGGTGATGTAATTCAGGTTTATGTCTTTCTTCAAATCCCCGATCAATTTAGCGGCAACCTTTTCCAATCTGAATATTTTACCCAAAGATTCGAATCTATCTTCGTGATACGCGCCGTACATCGAAGGAATTCCGTAGGCGACGTGCCTTTTGTAATATATATTTTCCCAGCCTTCGGTCTTCTTTTCGCTGAATATGATTGCGTTCAATTCCTCCATCATCTCCAAAACTATTCTCAATGCTCTGCCGGTCTTGGATTTCTTCAACGACCTCTCGAGTTCATCCACTTTTTCCGACGAGGGGATATTATATTGCCTCAGATGCCCGCATATATCGCCGGTGTTGAAGGAATATTTTTCAACCAGCAATTTGTATAGGCGACAAACAAGCCTCAACCTCTGCTTTTCTTTCTTGTCGATTTCCCGGACCTCCTCCATCCATTTGACAAGAGCAACTTCTTCGGCCCCGAGAAGTTTTTCCGGTTCCACGCCCGAAACTTCCGAAACCTTCATTATGGAACGTTTCATCGACTCCGCGTGACGATTGTCCGAATGAATCGAATCCAGCACATCCTTGGGCACAAGATCTTTTATCAGGTCTTCATCACCGGTTATCCAAAAGCTGAATATTCTCTCGGTAAGTTGAATATGCGTGTTGTTGCTCTCCGTATGAACCTGTTTTCTGAGAAAATGAACCAGCAGATCCTGACGAAAAGAAATCTCGTCCATCTGCGTGGTGACGTCACGCAACTCCCCTTCCGCTCCGATAATATTGAAATAGATCGGAAACATCCTGCAAAGCTGCTTGACCAGCTTGTAGTCCTTTTTGACATGGGAATTCAGTAGTCGCGTGATGTCTTTCTGGAAAAGATCGGTATCAAATATCAGGACACCTCCCAGTTTTAGATAGGCCGTCAAGCCCGGAAGGATCATCCTGTATTTATCGGTGTCATATTCAAAAATCTCCAGCCACGCCCGGATATTTTCAATGTGCGCGGGATCAACGCTCATTCTCCACTCATCGGTCTGGAAACTCGGCCCCGGACCGATAAAACCCAGTTGGAGAGTTTTCGTGGAAAAATACCGGCAAAGTCCATAATCCCCCAAGTCCATCAGTTTTGCACCGATCGTCTTCTTGCAGGCCAGCACGGCCATCTTGTTCGTCTCTTTCAAATCCCCGAACAAATCGAACACTTCGTCCAGGAAAGGGCGGACCTGTTCGCTCTCCAACTCCCCGAGTACATTGCTCAAAACAACATTCAGGTCATACATGAGATGATCTGTTTGATGGCTCATACCCGGCAAATGTAGAAGATAGACGAGAAAATGGAATTTATCCCGGTCCGTTGGGAGCTTGTCCACATACCCCCTGTAGAAGTTGGCGAACTCGAAATAAAGGGGAATGTTTTCTTCCAGAAGCGAAAAATCTTCTGCCCGTTCGATCATGACACGGTATTCGCTGTATAATTTTTTTCCCGTTTTCTTTATCAGACCCAACGAATAATCGGAGAACAGCCCATCTTTTTTCTCCAGCCATTCATCAATGGCGGTCGAGGTTTCCCAGTAATCCAGGTTGACAGAGCAGAGTTCCTTGTAAAAACCGAAATATCGTTCGTCCAGTCCACAAATCCCGGAAAGCTGCGAAAACTGCTTTTTGATTGCGTTTGAATTGGTCAAAACAAGAGTTTTATCGTTTGCCAGCAGCCCTTGGAGCGTTTCCAACGATCTTTCGATGAGCCGGTTATGCGCGGTCTCGGATCGGATCAACTTCCCCGTGAAATCTACAAGCGTACGAACCAGGTCCTTGCCTTGATCGAAAGTCAACCGCCTTTCCACATGGCCGTTCAACAAGTCAAGTATGATTCCAAGCGCTCTCTCTGAACTTTCACAACCTTCGTACAGCCAGAAATCGCTGATCGCTATCTTTCTCAAACGTTCGTTGATGTAGTCATTGTCCGGATACTTGTGGTGGTATTCAAACAAAAGATCCCGGGTATATTCATTAATACCGTATCGTGACTCCGACAGGGACAGAAGAAAAATGTGGTCTTCCGGCAGAACCACGTTTTCCTGTCTTGTCATTGAAAGATTTACCTCGAGAGCCTTGGAATCGAAATCTTCCGACATGAAACACCATCCACCGCGGGGTTTTCTACACCCCGGTCAGTTGTTTTCCCATCAGCAGAGCGAGATCCGCCACCCTGCAGGAAAAACCGTACTCATTGTCATACCAGGCGATCAACCGGGCTTTGTCTCCATCCATCACCTTGGTTAAAAGCGAATCAAATATGCAGGAATGAGGGTTGCTGAGAATGTCCGAAGAAACTATCGGATCCTCGACATATTGAATCACACCTTTCATCGAGGTTTCCGCTGCGTCCTTAACAATCTCGTTCAGCTCATCCCGAGAGGTTTTCTTTTTCAACACGATTACGAGGTCGCTGAGCGCTCCACCGATTACCGGAACCCTTGTAGAAATACCTTCGAACCGGCCTTTAAGCCGGGGAAGCACTTCCACCGCCGCTTCAACAGCGGAAGTCGAAGTCGGAATAATGTTGGCGCCCGCAGCCCGCGCCCTTCTCAGATCTTTGTGCATTGAATCCACAAGGTTCTGGCTGTTTGTGTATGGATGCACGGTGTTGAGAAACGCGGATTCCACCCCCAACGTCTTGTCTATCACATGCAATAAAGGGCAGACGCAGTTTGCTGTACACGATGCATTCGACACGATCCTGTCCTCCCGCGACAACTCCTGTTCATTCACGCCGATAACAATCGTCCTGTCGACTTTCTCTCTCGACGGACACGAGAGAATGACCGCCCGAGCGCCCAAGTCAGTAAAATGACTCAGCTTTCCACCGGGGTATCTTCCTGAAGATTCGATCAGTATATCGGATTGGAACCCTCCCGGCGGAACCGACAAGGGAGATTCGTAGTGGGTTACCGGCACTTCCCTGCCGCCTGCGACCAAAATATCCCCACTGCACGACACTGGAACATTCAACGTGCCGCGAACAGTGTCATACTTCAAAAGGTGGGCGATTGTTTCCGTCGCCATGGGGTCATTGACACTTTTTATCGAGAAACCGGACCGCTCCAGCATCAATCTAAACAAGGTTCTTCCGATTCTTCCCATGCCGTTTATCACTACTTCAACTGTTTCCATGTTCTTCCAGTTCTCTCCGCTGTTTTTCCAACAATAAAATCTTGAAGTTGTAATGATTCACAAAACCCGGCGCAAGAGCCCATTTATCGCAACATAAATAATGTCCCCCGCCCATTTTGCGCAAGCCGAGTTTTCGACGAAAATCTTTTTTAGTGCAGATCCTTTAACCCGACGCGAAAGCACTGAATTTCAGGAGGTCAACGAGCCCTACAGGCCCGATGCAAACAAGCCGTCCGGCGATTTCGGCCCCTGCGAAGACCCATGGTTCGGCATCGCTCTGACCGGCGGTTTGTCCGCTGCCGTAAACAAACAGGCTCGCTCGATCATAAACAGATGAGGGGGGCGTCCGACGGATTTTGCGGCTTAATGGAGAATGTCGTCGAGCTAAAAGGAGCCACACTTGTTCCTCCGTTCCTCTCTGTCTCTTTTTTCCAAATATCCTTTGACTCTTCCTATTCTCACCCATTTTCACCATCTTCTGCTTTCCCCTTCTCTTGTTTTTTCCTCCCCCCGCGATTCTGCTTTTATTTCCTCTATTTCCGTTTCCTCACCCATTTTCACCATCTTCTGCTTTCCCCTTCTC
>SLPX01000339.1 GCA_007131745.1 Myxococcales bacterium | reverse complement strand
CTCAGACTCCTCAGGCTCCACGGATTGAAGATCTATCTAACTCCATAAAATCACACTTCGGTCCGGTGCGCCCGACCCCGGTGACCACGGAAGATGAGGTCATGGAAGCGCAACCTGAATTACTTGACGACTCGAATGAGCTGCAAATTTCTTCCCCGCCCCCGTTTCCATTCCCGACGGCCGGTAGCATTAAGAATGAAAACTTCATAAAGGGAAAGTCATCGAACAGTTCCTTCGCGATCGCACATCCCTCCGGTTCGAAAGATTCAAGCAAAGGCCCATTCGTCACTTCTCCGGGCTATCCGACACCCACTTATCCTGAGCAACCGAAATACCGCACGCCGACCATACGCGATCAAGACAAACAAGACTCTCCCGGGGAACCGGATCCGCCACCACCACCACCGCCTCCTCCTCCGCCTCCCGGGGATAAACCGAACAACACGCGATCCCCGGGCAACCATTCTCAGCCGAAAAACAAATCCCCGGGAAAGGGTGATTCATAGCCATCCCCGCTCCTGTCAGATCAATGCACGATCAAAAATCCGAATATGCCGTCTGTTCGGCTGTGGCTATTTCGCCGGAAAACACCCCTGGAAATGCAAAAAGCCTGGACTCCACAAAAGAATAGTAATCATCCGCCCGGTCAAACCCGTATTGCGCTACTGAGAACCGATCGCCCAACCTCTTGTTTCCCACGGTTTTGACTACTCCATCTTTCACGTAAACAGGGCGAAACGACTTGAACCCACCGGTTTCCAAGCTGGGGAACACCGGAAAAAACCGTCTCTGCGAAAAACGGCGTATGGTGATGGACATGTCGAGGTGGCCGTCGATCGCGGTGATGTCATTATCGCCCACGTGCGTCACCACAAGGGCATGTCCCCCGGAATCCACATAAACCGAACCCGGTATCAGGTGCCGTCTGTTCACCTCAATTGGAAACAAATCACTCTCTTCGTCTCCAGGCAATGTTCTCAGGGTGCCTGAATGCACTTTCCATACTATCTCAGTCCTGGCGAACGCATTGAATCTTGCAACCGGATCCTTGATATCCGAGTAATCTTTCATCAGGTTGGTCTTTTCATCATAACACCGCGGCCCACGCCTTCCCGACCCCCTGGTGCACTGCCTGAACCTCATCGGCAAACCCATCTTCCACGCGAAATAGGCCCTGAGTAAATACGGAACATCCGCGCAATCACCTCTCATGGTGACTGCAGCAGGCCCCCCTCGCTTGAAACTATCCTCGTCCCAGGACATGCTCCCATGTAAAAAATTCCGCTCCCTGTTTCTCGTCACCTGGTGAAGCGGTCTCCAGCCTCCAGGCGTGCTTTTCGGCATCCTGAAAAGCCTGCTTATCCAGACCGAGTAGAGCATCTCCATCGACTCGCTCCACTCTCTTTCAACCGGCCAGACCTCATCATAATCAGCAAACCGAATGTTCAACAACCTCCCACCCTTCAACTCCACCCCTTCCATAAACTTTTGGCCGACGAAAACCCGGGCCCTGACAAGTCCAGGACCGGGAGCAGCCTCCACCTCGAAAAAAGCCCCGTGCGGGGGACCATCCACCGTGAACTTGGGCGCGACTCTCAATATCCCGCCGTTCACCGCGACCTGAAGCTCCGCGGCGGCCGGAATCTCTTCCCATGACGTGAAGACTATTTTCATGGGTCCCTTGTCCACATCACGGGGATTTATCCAATGAAGAGACGCCCCTTCCGTCTTTTCGATTTTTTCCGAAACAGGCAATTCCGCAATATCAACCACAACTCCACCCCCGGACCGCGGCCTCCTCGCTCCGAATATCGATTGAAGGCCCCTCGCTTCACACCCCAACGACAACACGCACATCAATCCGATAAGCAAAGCCCCTTCAAAAACCCTTCTTCCTCCGAAGCAATGTCTACGACCAACTCTTTTCAAAACAGCCATCCAGTGTTTTTCACAACCGAACGCGAAAAACTTCAAAAAAGCGACAAACTAAAACCTAATAGTCCGCCCACCCCGCTTCAGTCAACAGAAATTCTTGGAGCGCGGGAAAGCCGCCCGCGGTCAGTCTTGCTTTGAAGAACGGTAAGTAATCACAAGGAAAACAGCGAAAAGCAGGGAATAGCCGGTGACCACAACAGCCATTGCCGTTGTCGAATCACGATATCTCTCGACTGCAAACCACAGCAATCCCGACAAACCAGCGGAAACCGCCAGGTTCAGCCCGACCCACGGCCAAACTGATTTTTCCGAACCCGGCCGGGTGGAGGACGATTCGCTTGACGCGCTTTCATCCGGCGACTCAACGGTTCGATGGATCACTGAATGCATAAAATTCAACAGGTAGGTAAAACCGGTGCCGAGAGTCAGGTACAAAACCGACGCTGCCCCGATCCACTTAAACGGGACCAGCGCCAGGACAAAACAGGAAACCACCAGATAGTAATCCAGGCTGGAAAGGGTCGCCTCGGCACCGGACTGCGGGCCGCTGAGGCGAACTTCATAAACCGAACGCAACCAGGCGAATGATGTCTTCCTTTTCACCAATACCACCGACCAAAATATCCCAAGCCCAACCCAAACAACGTACTGAACATAGGAAAAACCAAACAAATCGTAGGGCAATGCCCAATCTACGACCAGCACCAACGCAGCGACTTGCTGGTAAAAAGTCTTTACTTTCCCTGCCTGGCTCGTCGGGACCCGGACCGAAATCCTG
>SLPX01000343.1 GCA_007131745.1 Myxococcales bacterium | reverse complement strand
GGAACCGATGCAATAGCCGCTAGCGCCGGAGGTTCGATGTGCCTGGATACAACGGGCGGAGATGGAACCGCGGGCAGTGTTCAGCAGGGGCCGTCCGGAATTCAGAGGCCCCCGCCCAAAACTCGGTTGAGAGTCAGAGTTCGTGTTCCGGGGAGGTAAGCAGATATGGCTGCATTAAACACAAAGCAAAGCAAAATATTTTTGCTACCCGCGATTTTCGCAGGCGCGGTCATCGGGGGATGTGTGGTTGAACCGAGAGAAGACACCACCACCCGGGTGCATCTGGAGATACTGCTGGACCTTCCGCTAAGCGTCCATTCTTCCACCGACGTGAACCACCCGGATAGAGCTTTCAGGAGCGGGTTTTCAAGTGTAAACTTAGCGGATAATCCGCTGGCTTTTTCCGTCGAGGTAAGCGCGGTCGATCTTCGCATTCCCGCAACCGCGCGTTACGCCGGGGATCCCGGAAACGACGACACCATCGACCTTGTACTGGATGTATCTTCCGGGGAAAACAGGGAGCTTTTCCTGATTTTGTACCATTGGGACTCAAACGAGGTATCCACCTACAGAGCCCTCGAAACCGGGCTGCTGTTCGAGCCGGGCGACCAACTTGTAAGCCTTGAACCGAAAAAAGTGGACACCTGGGTGCTCGACGGAGTTTTGGAAGGGGTAGGCGACAAGGTTCCAATCGGCGTTGTGGTGGAAGATGTTCAGACAAGGATCGAGTTTCCGGAAACCCCTGTCGAAGAAGGACCTCTCGGCTGGGAATTCAGCGTTCCGTACATGCCCGTGGGCCGTTTTTTCTACGTGCGGGTTCACTGGGATGACAACACCTGGACGGATCCCCTGAATTTCTGCCCATTGTTTTTCGGCCAGTCCACAAACATCCTCCGCGTGTTCAATCTCCAGGACGCATCCTGTTGAACAGGAGGTTTTCATGGTTTTAAACAGTTGGATAAACAGGTGGATGATAGTGTTTGTTTCGGCTGCAATCTGCATAGGATGTGTAGATTCATCCGGAGAGGAAGGTTACCCCGATGAGTTAGACGGCACCGTTGACGCACTTGCATCTGATTCAACCATAGACCCTTTCGACGGCGGCGGAGACATGCTTCCCCAACCGGGGCCGGAATGGACCCGGGTGGAATCCGGCACAGCGGAGAATTTGCGAGCGGTTGCATGCAGGTCCGGAGGAATATGGGCGGTGGGAGACAACGGAACGATTCTGCATTCCAGCGGCGGCCAAAGCTTTGTAGCACAGGAGTCGTCCGAAAAACCTGATTTCTCTTCGGTGGCGTTTATTAATTCACTTGAAGGGGTTGTAGTGGGCGGCGCGCGTATCCTCGAAACAACGGACGGCGGAGAGACGTGGGACCCCTCCTGGTTTTGCGCGGTCATTGCAATGAGCGTTTACCACAAGGTGATCATGGTCGAACAAGGCGTCGGGTATGCCATCGGTCAAAGCAACCTGGATGAAGGCACTTACAAGTACCGGATTCCGCAGGGCTGGAATTGTTTCGCAAGCCGAAAGTGGCCCGGAGACACTCTTTACACGGGTGCTTACACAGGCCCGGATTCGGGATTCATGACCGGCGACACGGGAGGAGATGTTTTCAAGACGACCGATGCTTCCACATGGGAGACTGTCTCGACAGGTTTTTCAAACGTATTCCATGACATGATCTTTGAAACGAGCCTGACAGGGTGGATTGTCGGCGAAGATGGAATAGTGCTGAGAACGGACGATGAAGGTGAGTCTTGGCGCAGCCTCTCGGCCGCCACGGATGCAACCCTCCTGTCAATAGCTTACAAGGAAGGGGGCATCGTTGTAGCTGTGGGCGACGAAGGAACCGTCATTGAATCCACGGACGGGGGAGAATCCTTTACTGCAGCAGCGTCCGGCGTGGAAAACTCCTTGAACGGGGTATGCTTTTCGGAGGACAGGGCCGTTATCGTCGGCGATGACGGGCTTATTCTCCAAAAGGGTTTTTGAATCGAAGACCGGCCGGCCGGACTTTTGCCCCCTTACACGCCTCCTGTGCATGCCCTGTTGAAATAGCACCCTGTATTTTCGCCATTAGGGCTGGTAACATGGTGATTGAAAGTTTACGATCCGCGGATTATGGGATGACAAACGTAGAGAAAAAACTTTGTTTTTTGATCGTTTTTATCACTGTGTCGGTGTTTCTTTTCGCTTCGGCATGCACTCCCCCGGAAGGCGGAGAACCCCGTGACGGAGGGCAATCCAATCACGAAAACGAGGGCGGAGACGACGAAGAAGACGGCGGCCGATATGACAGCGGAGGCAACGGTCAGCAAGACGGCGGAGATGACGGAGGTTGGCAATACGATGGGCCTCCGCCCTCATGCGGAGAAGGTTTACAGGATTGTAACGGCAGTTGCATTGATACCTGCTCATGTTTGTCTCATTGCGGAGGCTGTGGAATCCGTTGTTTTTCAGGCCAGAGCTGTGTTCAAGGCAACTGCATAGGCACAAGCGCTCTTTCTCCTGAAGAACTCCACGAAGCATTGGAAAACAAGGACTTTTTACTTTTCAATGTCAGGATTCCGCCCGTGGGGATCATACCGGAAACTGATGGAAGTTACTGCAACGAGGAACCCGAAGCTCTCGGCGAGGCCATCGGTCCGGATCCATACGAACGGGTCGTGCTCTATTGCCGCACGATTCCAAGATCATTGGATGCAATCGCAAAACTCACGGCAATGGGGTACAAATCCATCTCGTACCTGAGCGGCGGTGTCGAAGCGTGGGTGGAAGCCGGCTACGAGCTTGAGTGAACCGCGCTTGGACATTAACAAAAGCTAAAACATACTGCAGTATTCGATAATTTGATAAGAGAAACTATTCCATGGCCTTGGCAAGTTCCATGTCGCCCTTGAGAAGCTCGTTTACTACAGAAGATCGGTCAATCCCTTTCTTGGACGCGATTTTGTCGACAAAATCTGAAACTTCATCATCAAGGTAAATGGGAATGTTCACCTTCATATCCGGATGATGGAATTTGCCTCTTTGTCCTCTTGAAAAATCATACTCTTTTCTCATTTTCCTTCACCATATGCTTTTGTTTCTCGTTTTGCAGCTTTTCGGCTTGAAATGATTCTTATGTTGACGGTCTCTTCACTTTCTTCTCGAAAAGTGTGGACCACTATCAGCAACCTTCCCTTATCCGAAATGCCCATGGTTATCCATCTTTCTTCGCCATCACTGTGATCCGGATCAAAAATGGATAGTGCCTTTGAATCTTTGAAAACAGTTGCTGATTCCTCAAAGGCTATATCGTGTTTATTCCGGTTTTTGCGGTCTTTTGCCGGATCCCATTCAAAATTGTAGTTTATGGTCATCTGAAACACTCAATTAACTTTGAAATCCGGTTTTGTTCGATATATGAGAAAATTTCTTTCTCTTTCTCTCAACGTGTTTTTAGTCTACGCCTAATGAAATCAAATAGCAAAAACCTCTTCAAGACTTTTACACAGTTGATCCTGAACGCAAAGTCCAAGTTGACGGAAACAAAGGTTCGAGAAATTCCGCAGTTCAGAAAGTGTCATCTCTGCCTCGACAACCCACCTCCCACCATACGCATTTGACATGATCACGATGTTTGTTCTAGATTGCTTTTGCCGTTAGGGGTGGTCCAAAGACCTGAGATGATACCCTGACGACCTGAACCGGGTAATGCCGGCGTAGGGAAACGGCGCTCCTTTCGTTTCACGATCCGATTGCGATGACCGCCGTTGTCGAGCCGGCGGTTTTTTATTTCGAAAGGAGAATTGCCTGTGAATGCATCAAAGATTTGGGATGACCTGTGCTCTGTCCGGGAAAGAGCCCCTCTTGTTCACAACATCACGAATTATGTGGTCATGAACTCGACGGCAAACGCTTTGCTCGCAATCGGCGCATCGCCCGTGATGGCGCATGCACGGGAAGAGGTCGAAGACATGATCGACATCGCTGCTTCAGTCGGCGGCGCCCTGGTGATCAACATCGGCACATTGAGCAAAACGTGGATAGAGGCGATGGAAGCTGCCATGCTTTTCGCTGCCGACCGAAAAATCCCGATAGTTCTGGACCCCGTGGGAGCCGGGGCAACCTCGTACAGGACAAAAACCTGCGAGCACTTGATGTCTGCCGCTGCTCCCACCGTGATTCGAGGAAACGCATCCGAAATCATGGCTCTCCTGGACGCTTCCGTAAAAACAAAGGGCGTGGATAGTTCGCAGTCATCAGGCGCTGCCGAGGCAGCTGCTCGAAAACTGGCCGAAACACATGGTTGCGTGGTCAGTGTCAGCGGAGAGACGGACGTAATCACGGATGGCCGGACCGTTTTTCGCATCTCCAACGGTGTTCCCTTGATGGCTCGCGTTACGGGCATGGGGTGCGCTGCGTCCGCGTTGACCGGAGCGTTTCTCGCGGTGAACCCGAACCCACTGAGCGCGGCCGCGCACGCGATGGCGGTGATGGGGATTGCAGGAGAACTGGCGGCTGAAAAAGCCGACGGTCCGGGCACTCTGCAACTTCATTTCTTGGACACTCTACACAACTTGACCGGGCCACAGATCGACGAGAATCTCAGGAGTGCTTCATGAACCCTTCGCTTTACCTGGTCACTGACGGCCCATTGTCAAAAAGACGAGCAGTTGACTGGATTGTAGCGCAAGCGCTCAAAGGCGGCGTTACCATGGTTCAACTCCGGGAGAAAGAAGCTTCTACAAGAGACTTTCTAGCCTTGGCCGAAAAAGTGCTGGCGCTGACTCGTCCATCGCGAGTTCCTTTGCTCATAAACGACCGGGTTGACGTGGCCCTTGCGGTGGATGCAGACGGCGTTCATCTAGGACAAAACGATATGGACTATGCAGTCGCACGGCGGCTTTTGGGACCGGACAAGATCATCGGACTCTCGGTGGAATCGGTGGAACAAGCCGAAGCGGCACAGTCGATAGACGTCGACTATCTCGGCGTCAGTCCGATTTACCGGACCCCGACCAAGGAGGAACTTCGCACGGCCATAGGCATCGATGGTTTGCGCAGGATCAAAAAATTCACGCGACATCTCCTGGTCGCAATCGGGGGAATGAACAAGGAGACGATACCCGATGTCGTCCGCGCCGGAGCCGACGGCATAGCAGTAGTCTCTGCGATCTGCTCCTCGGACGACCCACGGCTCTCAGCAGAGGAATTGATAAACTCAATCAGCGAAGTCAGAAACGAGGCGAACCCATGAACATCGGAGAACTCGGTGAGTTCGGATTGATTCGGCGCATCGCGCCGCACTTTGAGACGAGCGCGCACCAAGCGCTCGGAATCGGCGATGATTGCGCGGTCATCCCCAATGGAGACGGACGGGTCACCCTGGTGACCACCGACCTGTTGATCGAAAGCATTCATTTCCTGCGGGATCGCATTTCGCCCGAGAACCTGGGACACAAGGCGCTCGCGGTGAACCTCAGCGATATCGCAGCGATGGGCGGCCGACCGACCGCGGCTTTTCTATCCATCGGGTTGCCCCAAAACACCCAAATCGAATGGCTCGACCGTTTCTTTTCGGGAATCAAGTCACTTGGTGAAGCCACGGCCTGTCCGTTGTTGGGGGGCGACACGACCCGGTCCGATGACACAATCATCATCAACTTCGCGGTTCTGGGTGAAGCTCTCGAAAAAGAGGTCAAACTTCGCAGCACCGCGCCGGCAGGTGATGTGATTGCGGTCACGGGTGTGCTGGGCGATTCAGCAGCCGGGCTGAGGTTGCTGCTGGAGGGACACCACGTCGAAGACCCGAATCGAATCCATCTGGTAGATGCTCATAACCGGCCCATGCCGCACCTGGAAGAAGGACATTGGCTGGCCGCTCACGGAGAGGTTCATGCCATGATGGATGTCTCTGATGGAATCGACTCGGACTTGCGACACATCATGGAAAAATCAGGACTGGGGGCGATAGTGGATCTGGATACGCTTCCGGTTTCAAAACCAATGTCAATCGTGTGCAAAGAACTCGATTGGCCGCTCCACGAGACGGCCCTGGCCGGTGGCGAGGATTACTGTCTTCTTTGCACGGTGGACCCTGATTCGTTCGAACATCTCGCCGCGGAATTCCAGCGACAATTCGACAGACCTTTGAGCAAGATCGGAACCATGGAAAAGGGTCGCTCCCTCTGCTACACGCGGGGCGGCGTTTTTGTCGAACTGAACCGCAGCGGCTACGACCATTTCAAGACATATCCCGGAACTTGATCCCTGCCACATTTACCTATTCACCGCATCCCGCTCAGAAAAAGGATTACGCTGCACATTGAAATACTCTTTCGCTTGGTGAGAGGGCCTGCATAACCATTCCTTGAGCAAAGAGAAAAGATGATATGCTTTTTCCCTTATGAATAAGGGACTTTCACCGAGACTTTGCCGGGAAAATTCAGGAGAGCGACCGGATTCACTCGTCAACCTGAACCGCACCGGATGCCAATTATTCTTACAACGGGAATTCGGCTTACTTTTATCATGAAATTGAGATAAAAAGTGGACCGCGTTTGAACCTTGACCCAAACAAAAAAATCCGGGAGTTGAAACATATGAGTGTTGAATCACGCCCACAATGGGGCTCCAGGCTTGGATTTGTTTTGGCGGCCGCGGGATCCGCGGTGGGGTTGGGAAGTGTGTGGAGGTTCCCTTGGTATGTCGGCAGGAACGGCGGCGCCGCTTTTGTCATTATTTATCTGTTTTGTGTTCTCATGGTGGGCATCCCGGTTCAGTGGCTGGAGCTGAGCCTTGGCCGCAGAACCGGAAAAAACCCTGTGGGCGCATACGGAGCTGCTTCCCACGGCAGGACCGCGTGGAAATCCGTAGGATATATTGGCTTGTTCGTGGGAATAGTAATCCTGAGCTATTACACAGTTGTTGCAGGATGGACCGCGGGCTATCTCGTGATGAGCGCGGGTGGCGACCTTATGAGTTCATCGGTGTCGTCTTCCCAAATGTTTCATGAATTCACCCACAGCCCCGTTCAACAGGTGGGATACCTCGTACTTTTCATGGGCTTCAGCGTAGCAGTTGTCTGGGGCGGGGTGAAAAGCGGAATAGAACGAGTGACCACAATACTGATGCCCGTCCTGGTGCTTCTGATGCTCGGCTTGATAGCGCGCGCTGTGACCCTGCCGCAAGCGGGCCGGGGACTTCGGTTCTACCTCCAACCCCAGTTTTCAGAAGTCACGGGCCAAACCGTCATGCTTGCGCTCGGCCAGGCGTTTTACGCAATGAGTTTGGGAATGGGCGCTATGCTTACGTATGGTTCGTACCTGGACAAAAAGGAGGACCTTGCTCAATCCGGGCTCCAGGTTGCTTTATTCGTCACCGTGATTGCTCTTATGGCCGGGTTCATCGTGTTTCCGGTAGTGGGAGGCGCTCCCGAATACCAAGGGCCGGGCCTGGTGTTCGTAGCGCTGGTGGATATCTTCCGCACGATCCCGCTGGGCCGTCTCGTCGCGGTGCTGTTTTTCCTTTTGCTTGGCATAGCCGCTCTCACATCCACGATATCCCTGGTTGAAGTCGTGACCGCGTATCTCATCGACGAACACGGATGGAGCCGCAGAAAATCCGTGCTCGTGACTGGAATCGTGTCCGCGCTCGTGGGAATACCATCGGCCCTGAGTCTCGGAGCATCTAAACGACTCAGCCATATCATAACAATGGGCGGACAAAAGATGGGATTTCTGGACCTGATGGATTTCTTCTTCGGAAACCTGCTCTTGTGTCTCGGAGTTTTTCTGCTGTGTCTGTTTGCGGTCACGACCTGGGGCATGGATGAACCCGTAGATGAAATCGGAAGGAATTCAGGGCTGTTTCCCAAGGTCGAGCGCTTCTGGAGAATATCGGTTCTTTACATCGCTCCGCTCGCTATTTCATGGATCCTTGTCTACATGATTACATCCGGCCGCGCCCTCTGACCGGCTTTTCATCATCTGACCGTTATTTGATCGTTTCAGGTTCTTCCACCGGAGTGGTTATCCACTGGAAGTTGTCGATGATCACGCATGAATCGTAGATATTGTCTCCTTCATCGTGAATCGAAAACGTCAACGTAACGACCTCGTTTCGGGTCACGGGCGCAATGGTGCGCAGCCAACCGGTGCCCGACCCTATCGTGTTGTTGGCCGGAGGACATGGACTCGGCATGACGCATCCTCCGCCGGAA
Source organism: Myxococcales bacterium (assembly GCA_007131745.1). The sequence continues at coordinate 2,537 of SLPX01000343.1, read as the reverse complement.
CTTCCATGACAAATCGCGCCTGAATCGGGAGCGTCGTACCCGGTCCCGGCCAAGCTTTCCGTCCAGTTGTTCGGGTTTTCAAAGAAATTGTTGTTCACTGTTATTTCATTGTTGTTCCCGTCGAAGGATATGTTTGTCGGCTGGCCGCCGTTGAGCCCGGGATCTTCCAAAATTGCCAGGAATGCATCGTTATACTGGGTGCAGACCCACTCGGGATACTCGGAACTCAAAAACATGAAGTCGAAAGATATCCCTTCCACGTTCGTCGGAATCTGCAGGGTCATTATTATCTGCCCCAAATCGTTGGCCGTGTTTCCGCCGAGGGGATGGGGATCCGAGTTCCCGAAACTTGTTCCCGGCTGGGGATTGGTGTCAAGCGCCTCCCCGGTGCATAGCATGACCGCGCTGCAGTTGACATCCAGCAGTCCTTCGGCCGAATGACTCAGGGACGTCCTCGGCGCCAAAGCGCCGTAAGATTGAAAAACGGTCCATTGCCTGGCATCGCCGTAGGTCTGAACATCCAACACGAACTGAGGCTCACAGAGTTCCATCGCCTCGACAAGTGAAGGATTGCCGCAATCACAAGCCATGCGCGGCTCATCCGTCAAGCCGTTGCAATTGTTGTCGATGCCGTCACCCGGAATTTCGACCGCTCCCGGGTTGATGTAGGGATTCGTATCGTCACAGTCGTAGACCATTCCGTTCTTGCACGGAGGATAACCGTCGCCGTCCATGTCCGGTTCATCGTCGTCGATGAATCCGTTGCAGTTGTTGTCCTTGCCGTCATTGCAGATAATCGGCGCTCCGGGATATACCGTGGCATCAAAATCATCACAATCACCGTTTGCAACAGTCCAGCCGTCACCGTCTATATCTTCGTCGGTCAAGCCGCTGCAATTGTTGTCGATACCATCGCCCGGGATCTCCGGCATACCCGGGTGGATGTTAGGATCCGTGTCGTCGCAATCATAGACCATCCCGTTTTTGCACGGCGGATAACCGTCGCCGTCCATATCCGGTTCGTCGTCGTCTATAAAACCGTTGCAGTTGTTGTCCTTACCGTCGTTGCATACAATCGGCGCGCCGGGGTAGACATTGGGATCGAAATCGTCGCAGTCGCCGTCCTCGACCGTCCAGCCGTCGCCGTCAAAGTCTCCGTCGGTTATCCCGTCGCAGTTGTTGTCGATGCCGTCGCCCGGGATCTCCGGCATGCCTGGATGTACGTTCGGATCGTTGTCATCGCAGTCATAGACCTGCCCGTTCCGGCATGGAGGATAACCGTCGCCGTCCATGTCGGGTTCCGCGTCGTCTATAAAACCGTTGCAGTTGTTGTCTTTGCCGTCGTTGCACACGATGGGCGCGCCAGGGTAGACGGTCGGGTCGTTGTCGTCGCAATCCCCTTGTGCAGGAGTCCAGCCGTCGCCGTCCTTATCGACATGAGGATCAATCGGATCCTCGTTCCCTGCATCGATCGGGGTCTCCCCTCCCCCATTATCCGGAAGAGGACCTGCGTCCACATCGTCGAATGTTTCTCCCGATTCGCTAGGCCCGCAACCGACCCCAACAATCGTTATGACCGAAAACACCCCGATGAAAAAAACCACCCGGCCCAAGAGCCCCTGCAACAGCTTCGTCCCGGACATAATATCAAACCTCCTGCTCCAAAATTCCCGCGCCTTTGTACTGAATAAAATGAACAAAAGAGCTTCGGATATTCTCCCTGTATTTACCTTGACCCTAGTATATAACATTTGGAACGGGTTTACAAAGGCCTGATAAGCAAGATGTTTTTTACCGCGCTGCGGCATCCACCTCACTATCAGGGATCGGGCGAGGCTGTTTATATACGGCAGCGAACAAATCGCCGAGCGCAGTGCTAGTGCTGCCGAGACCAACAGTTGAAGCAGGCCTAAATTTGTGGCTACCGGTTTTTCACAGGCTCGATGACCTTGCACCCGCCGGTGTAGGAATGCAAAGAGGTAGGAATCAAGACGCTTCCGTCGGCTTGCTGGTTGTTTTCAAGGATCGCGATGAGCGTTCTGCCCACTGCAAGCCCCGAACCGTTCAACGTGTGGCAAAGACGATTGTCGCCTGCATCCACTCTATACCGGATCATTGATCTGCGGGCCTGGAAATCCTCGCAGTTTGAACAAGATGAGATCTCACGGTAACGGTTTTGCCCCGGCAACCAAACCTCGAGATCATATGTTTTTGCAGAAGCGAATCCGAGATCTCCCGAGCAAAGCTCTATTGTACGGTAGGGAAGTTCCAGCAAGCGTAGAATCTTTTCGGCGTGCTCCCTGAGACGCTCGAGTTCTTCGTAAGAACTCTCAGCATCGGTGAATTTTACAAGTTCTACCTTGGAAAATTGATGCTGCCGAATCAAACCTCTTACATCCTGACCATGGGAACCCGCCTCAGAACGAAAGCATGGAGTGAAAGCCACGTAGTTAAGAGGAAGCCGCTCCATGTCCAGAATTTCCTCGCGGTGCAGGTTCACGAGCGGAACCTCGGCCGTGGGAATGAGGTAATACGGG
>SLPX01000401.1 GCA_007131745.1 Myxococcales bacterium | reverse complement strand
TAATTGCTAGTGTCTGACACCATTTCTAGGCGGAGGATTTCCTGGGTGGCCTGGTCCGCGTAGTAAATGTATTCGTCTTCAAATGCCATGGCGGTGAGAAGATGCGCGCCGGCTCTCTTTTTGGGCACTCCGCCATCCGCGGGGATACGCCATATTCCGTTCGCAACACCCCAGTAGATGTAGCCGTCATACGCGGTCAAGCCGACAACGGGCAATCGATCTTCCTCAGGAATCGCGAAAACCGTTTCCACAGTTTTGTCCGTCTCGCTTACCCGCTTCAACGCCCAGTTGTCAGGGTTTTTCGGATCTTCGTTGATCCAGTAAATGTAGTCACCCAGGGCTGCCAACCATCCTGCCATTGTACCTGAGACCATTCGATGTTGTTCCTGGTCCCATTGAGTTTCAATGTCGTTCCTTGGAACCCTCAAAATCGAGATACCGACAGAGTAATAGATATAGTCGTTCGTGAACGCCACGCCAAGTCGTTCCGCAACCGGTTCATTATAACCAGCCATGTTAATATTGCCTCGATAGAATTCACCGTCCAGGGAAACACAACGGAGGCTGATTAGATAATGGAGCCCTTCCGTGCCGAATCCGTCCGCACCGCCCGCCGGTCCGCAAACCAGGTTATCGCCGTCAAAAGTTAAACTTTTAACCCTGGCTATGGGTGCATTGTTCGGCGGCGGTGTCCTTCTGTCCGAAGCCGTATTTATTCCGGGGGAGAGTTCAAACAGTTGGCTGAAAGTCGAAAAAAAGATCGTGCCGTCCGCCACTGTCAGGCTTGTAACAGCGTTGTTTGCAGTGTAACGCTCCGTCATCATCACGTCGCCCGTGGAACCCCAATAAATCTTCCAGCCGTCTGATGCGTAGATTATTCCGTCTTCCACGGCCAGTCGCTCCGCTATGCCATGAAGCTCTGCAACCGGCTCCGCGCAAGGCATGGTTGTGCAGGTCACCGCCTCGCATGTAGTCGGCCCCACGAGGTGGTACCCGGGGCCGCATATACACATCGGATAATCCGGATCGCCCTTTACCACGACACATGTGCCTCCTTCATTGCAGTCCACGCCATTGCACTCTTCTCCGGGGGTGACCTCCAGACATGTCAAGCCGTCTCCGGACGCGTAATACCCGGCATCACAAATGCACACAGCCTTGCCTCCGCTTGTTATCACGCATTGGCCGTGCCCCGAGCAGTCCACGCCGTCACACGGAGCTTCTTCGTCCAACATGGTTGCGTCGCTGGAACACGCGGGCGCGAAAACCAACACTGCAAAAACTCCGGCCGCAGCGGCCAAAAAACTCCTGAATACAAGACTCGTATTTTGCCTTTTCATGATCGCCTTCTCCTTTTCGCGGATTGTTTCAGTTCACTCTTCAAGTGCCCTGAAACCGCGAAAACGGATCATCGTACATTCAAAAAATCTTTACCATCGAAAATCCATCGCCAGGCCGCCGCTTACCACCGCTCCGAAGAGACGATCCACTACCCGCCCGGTGTCAAGCAGGTTGACTCCCAGCACAGTGACCCCAGCTCCGAGATGCGCTGCAAGATGAAAATGACGGGATACCCGGAACGCCGGGCGCAATTCGGCCGTTGCACGCATACCACCCAGGGTCACCTTGTTTCCGGCAAAACCCGGCACCGGATCTCCGTAAAAACGCAGCCAAAGGCCGCCGGCTTGCAAAACCGCATCCAGCTTGAAGCGCGAGGAGGGATCCACCAAGGCCAAAGCGCCCCCGATGGACATTACCGCGGCATAACCGGTGATCTCACCGCCTTCGCTTTTTGCATCCACCATGTTGCGCCCGCCCAGGGACAAGAGCAGCCCGAAGCGCGGGTGAATCCGGATCAGATACTCCAGGTCTCCGCCGTAGTGCATGACACCGCCGGAATACCAGTCAAACACCGTGCGCAAGCCAACTTCATGAAAAACCTGGCGTCGGCCTGTCATTTCGGGATCCAATTTGCTTTTTACCGCGGCCGTGACTTCCCGGGGCGGGGGATGAGCGGCGACGGGCCGCCGGGTTTTCAAAACCAGCTCGGCCCAGCTCGCCCGCAGCAACTCCTCTGCCGCCAGCGCCGCTCCCAGGCTGCGACCCGACTTTGAAATCCCACCGATATCAATGGACCGGGAAACATGCTTTGCGGTAATCACATCGTGAATTTCTATTTTTACAACACTGTCCATTGATGGAGCCATTGCAAACGTCAGGTAAGCCAAGGGCGGGCATTGCGGGTCGATTTTTTTTGTTTCGGTTTCGGCCTCCGCGCGAATGCCGTTTCGCCTGAGACCGGATTCGAGATCGGAAAAAACACTGCTCCAGAAGGGGTCGGTCTCTCCCTTGGTTTCAAAACGCACAAGAATCCATGGTTTCGCGGTACATGCTTCCCTGTACACACTCTCTTTGCGCACACTTTTTTTGTGCACGCTCTCCTCATCTACACTCTCCACGCGTACACCGGGTTCATGTGCGCCATCTCCCATCGTGCGATCTTCATCTGCACTTTCCTTGCGCTCGCGCTCTTCTCCCAAGCGCTCGCTTTCCTCGTCAACATTTCCCTCCGGGTCGGAAAGAGCGTCCTGATGAACCATGATTATCAAGACAGGGATCAGCCCGCAAAACAAGATTTTGGTTTTTCTCAAAGCATCCGCTCCTGTTTGTGCATTCGGTATCGTTCAAACATCACAACACCACATCTCTTATGCAAAACTCTACGGAAGGGGACAAATCCGTGCCAGGCGCTTTCGGTGCACTCCTTCCGGATATTCAGTGAGATAGCGCCGATGGGTCCTTATACAGTCGTTTGTTTTCCCTGTTCGATTATATGCCTGGGCCAGGCGAGACAACGCGTCTTCGTGAAAACTCGACCCCCGGCCTGCAGCAACGGCCCTCCTTAGAGGTGCAACGGCTCCCGCCGGATCTCCCAACACGTCCATTCGCAACTGTCCCAGCGCAAAGGCCGCCAGCGCACTCTGGCCGCCTGAGGGAAAATCTTTCAGAATCCGGGCGAATATTCGCTCCGTGTCACGGTAACGTCCTTCGGAACGGGCTCGACGCGCATCGTTCCACAACGCGTCCACGGATTCGACCCGGCCGGTTCGTTCGCCCGGCAGACGGCCGGTTCTTCCATTCTCCCTGCTTCCATCCTTTATTCCGTCGCTTCCCGGCTCTTCCGCTTCCGTTTCGATTTCGGTTTCCTTGACTTCTCCCTCTTCCTTACCGTCTTCTATCCTGCCCAAATCATCTTCGGTTTCTAAAACCCCATCGCTCGATGTCTCTACTCTTGTGGTTCCATCCGTGGATCGAACCCAGCGATCACCGGCCGCGAGCCGCTGCACCACCCCCGGGCCTCGCACTTCCACGACCCCCTCCGAAACAGCGACCTGCACTTCCTCCCCTTTTCGCAGCTTGGACCTGGACACGGTAAAGCTTGTGCCCACCACCCTTACCTCCACATCGGCCACTCTTACCGTGAATTGCCTGCCGGGCGTTCTTTTCACCGAAAATCGTGCTTTGCCGTATTCCACCCTCAAACAGACCTGCGGACCATCGACTTCACAAAGCGCGACGCGGCTCTCGGGCGCCACTATGATTTTGGAGCCATCCTTGAGGCGCACGGATTGCGCGGTTGCACCCGACTCCAGCACTGTTCCGCTCCAGGCTGAAGGTGTCATCCGCTCACTGCGACGAAACCCCAAGCCCAGGAACCAAAGAGCTACAACCACGCTAGCGACCGCGGCTCCGGCAAGCCCGAGAATCAAAAAACCACGCCGTCTTTGATTAAAAGCCGCCTTTGTGCGGGACTTTCTCAACTCCTGGATTCTTTCCCAGTGGCTATCTATGTGACGTTCAGAAAGCTCCCGTTTAACATACCTGGCATGCTCGGTTTTGCTCATGAGATCCTCCCTGTGCCCAGTGACTCGGCAAGTCGCTTTTCACCCTTGCGTACTTTTCTCTTCACAGTGCCTTCGCTCATCCCGGTCCACTCGGCAATCTCCTGGATCTTCCATCCCTCCACTTTGCGCAAAACCAGGGCTATGCGAACATCCGGAGACAGAGACTCCAACAATCCATAAATTCCGCAGAGTTCCGCTCTTACGTCCGGTGGAGCCGCAGGGGATACGACCCTGTCAATGTCCAGAGGATAGAAACTGTCCAGCCCGAGCCGAACACGAAGTTTTTTTCGCCGGAACAACCGTTTCGCGCTCCGCACAACAATGGTTCGAAGCCAGCCGCGAAAGGCTTCGGGTTCACGCAACTTGTGCATTGACTCCAAGGCCGCGGCGAAACTCTCCTGCACGATGTCATCGGCATCCGCGTCCCTGGGCGCCAATCTGTAAGCCAGCGAGTCAACCCAACCCACGTGTCGTCGGAACAATGCCTCCTGCGCCATCCTGTCCCCTTCACGCGCCGAAATCACCAGGTCGCCGTCCGATTCATCGGAGCCGCTTTCCGAAGCCTTCCTGTATTCGACAGATGCTTCCGTTGTGTTTTCAACCAACTTTATCCATCGTCGGTTTCCGGAAATCTCTTCAACCGGCTTGTTCATCATTTGCTCTTTCCACGGGATCTCCCATAATCACCAATCGCAAAATAGCTCAAACAGCGCGCATTGTCTCTTTTCCATCTATCAAGTGCCCCGAGCGCCCCAAAACGGATCACCCCCGAGAAAATGGTGTCAGACACTAAGGATTAAGCATTTCCAACCGCCTCTTGTCCTATCGATGTCCGCTCCCCCATACTCTGTTATTCCATCTGTTATTCCATGCTAGATCCCTGGTTTTTATTTTCGGTTCTTTGATGTATGATTGAAATGTGACTGGCACTATTGAGCATTTTTGGCTCGTTTCGCCAATCTAAAAGCTTAATCCTTAGTGTCTGACACCTTTTTTGGGTGACACCTTTTTGTTCGAGGTGAGAAATGAATTTGAGTATTTCGTTTATTTGCAGGTCGTTGCATAGAGCGGGGATGGTGATGGTTTTGGCGGCCATGTTTTTTTTGGTTTCTTGTGCAACGGGTTGCGGGCCGGCCACGTCGGATGGATGGAAGTGCGGGTTGGAGGAACCCGGGTGCATGGACGAAAGGAATGAGCGGGTTTGCAGCGGAAAAGAAATCGTGACCAGGCCTTGCGAACACGGTCGGGTTTGCGTTGAAGGCCGGGGATGCGTGGAGCAGGTTTGTGACCCTAATGGTGTGCCCGCGTGCGCGGATGAGCATACTGAAATAGTGTGCGTGCCACCGGGCGCGGAGACCGAGATGCAACAATGTAACGAAGGGGTAAAATGCGAACCGGGCGTAGGATGTCTTCCTCCGGTTTGCTCTCCGCCCCAGACAAACTGCATTGACGAGGACCAGGTGGGAATGTGTCGGGCCGACGGGACGGGTTTTGATCCTTTCAAGAGCTGTTCCGATGAAGGCTGGGGGCTTGCTTGCCTGAACGGCCAGTGTGTGAGCCGTTGTGATATCATTCAGGCGGGGGATTCTTCGCTGGGCACCGAGTACTATGCAGTGGATCTGCCTCAATACGGAAGCAGCCTTACGGATAAGGATTACGGGATAATCGTTTCCAACACGGCCGATCAAGGCACGGCTTATGTGGAGATCGAAACAACGGACGGGGTCGTCGAGACCATGGAGATACCTCCCAGGGAGCTGAGGGTTTATTCCGTGGATCCTCCGAGACATCAGAATATCAATACGACCGGGGCGTTTTCCCGCGCGTATCGGATTTCGTCGAATATCCCGGTGGCCGCGTTTCAATTCAATTGCCTCACAACCGTGGGAGCCGCATCCACGGATGCTTCGTTGTTGTTTAACACCGACGTATTGGCGAAGAAATACTGGGTGATGGATTACACGGGATTTGCTCCCGGGAATTTCATTGCGGTTTATGCAACCGAGCCTGCCACTTTGGTGACAATAGTGCCGACCCGGCCTCTGGCCGCGTCGGATCCGGGCTCGGAGATTTCTTTCGGTGCAACGGCTGCGGGAGATACCCTTTCAGTCACCTTGGACCCGTTCCAGGTCCTGGTGGTGAAGTCGACCGAGACGGGAGTAAGCCTCACAGGGTCGTCGGTCGAGGGTTCCGCGCCCATCGGAGTTTTCGGAGGCAACGATTGCACCCAGGTTCCCCTGGGAACTTCTTTTTGCGATCACCTCGAGCAGCAGATTTTTCCCAGGCAGGCTATAGGCACTCACTACCTCGTGTCCAAGACACATCCCCGGACATACTGTGATCCGCCTGATTATGTGCGCGTTTTAGCTGACGACGACGACACGCATGTAACAGTTACACCTCCGGTCGCCGGACCTTTCACACTTAATGCCGGGGAGTGGGAGGAGTTTCACGTAAACGAGTCGGTGGAGATTACTTCCACGAAGCCGATCCTTGTGGGACAGTTTTTGAGGTCATCGGGCGGGAGCGAGTGCGACCACGAAGGGGATCCCGCGTTCGTGCTCCAGGTTCCCGTGGAGCAGTTCAGATGCTCTTATGTTTTTCTGACCCCTGATACCTACAACTCCGACTTCATCAACATCGTGGCGCCGCCCGGAGCCCAGGTCATGTTGGACGGTGAAATGGTGAGCATGTCAAACGACCCGGTCGGATCGGGTATGTTCACAGTCACTTCGATCGAGGTTGATCAGGGCCCCCATGTTCTTGAAGCCGACAATCCGGTTGGGGTAATCGTGTACGGGTACGGCGGGCCGGGTTCGATATACAGCACTACGCAAAATGTGTCATATGCCTATCCCGGAGGATTGAACTTAAAAGCCATAAACATCGTGGAATGAGGAATGAGGTGTCAGACACTAGCAATTAGCGTTTAATCTTGATTTGTCAGTGATTACAGGTAGTTGGGCGGCAAAGAAAAGCTTAATTGCTAGTGTCTGACACCATTTCGAGGACGAGTTTCATGCGGCGGCAGGGGATGTTCATTGCGCGGCACGTTTTTTCGAGGGATTTGATTTTTTGCTCCGGTATTTTTTTTGTCGAAAATACAACTTCCTGAATCCGGTTTTTCTCCAGAACGGTTACAAGCGTTTTCACGCGTTCGGACGGTGCATCCGCGTCATCGTTCGAGCCGGGGTAAATGATGGGAAGGCCCTTCAATGTCTTTCCGGCCTTGAGCGGGTCGTCGTCCAGGAAGAGGACCGGCGAAAGATCGAGGGTTTTATTCGAAGTAAGTTCTTTGAAAAGAATTTCACCTCCGTCGCCGGCCCCGTAGATAGCGCACCTACGTCCTGTTTTGCGACCTTTGAGTATTCCGCCGATCAATCGGTATGACAAACGGGTGCCTCCAAGAAAAACCAGCAGGAGGATTGAATCGAGTATAAAGACGGCCCGGGAAAAATCCTCGAATCTGAATACGAGGAGTACGTAGACGACCGCGGCCGCGGCCGCGGCTGTAACCGCTTTTACGAAAAGCAGCAGATCTTCGACCGCGGTGTATTTCCAGACTCCCCGGTAAAGACCCACTGAGAGAAACGCTGCAAGCTGCACTACGATGACGCCGGGGAGGGATCTCAAGAAATTATCGTAGTAGGGCTGTATGAGAGCGCCTTCCCATCGAAGGAGAAAAGCGCCGAAGTACGCAGCCGGAATGAGGATGAGGTCGTTTAAGACTTCGAAGATGCGGGTTCGCTGAAACAAGCCGGCCAGCGTGGGCAAAAAGGTTTTTTCCCCTGAATGCGGTTTGTCGTCCGCGGGTTCGTACACCCTCACTCTGCCCAGGAAGATTCCCAGAAAAATGATCGCAAGACCGAACCCTGAAAGAAGCAACAACGCAATGTGCCATCTCAGTTCCCGGACCAGCAAGGCGGTGAACCCCGCGGCCGCAGCGAGAACCCAGACGGCCAGCACCGCGGAACGTTCGGAAAGACCGAGCGCTACAAGCCTGTGCGAGGTGTGGTCTTTACCACCCCGGGTCACCGGCCGGTTGCGAAGTTTTCGGCTGACGGCCACCAAGGTCGTGTCCATGATGGGAATGAGCAGGAGCAAAACCGGAATCGCCACGACACTCAGTGCCTTGCGGGTTCCCAGGTCGCTGTCCAGCAAAGTGATGGAGCCAAGGAAAAAACCCAGAAACAAGCTTCCGCCGTCACCCATGAAAATCGAGGCCGGGTGGAAGTTGAAAATCAGGAACCCGGCGGTGGCGCCGGCAAGTGATGCAGTGAGACAGGCTTTGCCAGGTTGCCCGGTCTGGTGGAGCATGATGATCAGAAAAATGCAGGCAATCAGGGTGACGCCCCCGGCCAGGCCGTCCATGTTATCCAGGAGATTTACCGCGTTTGACAATCCGACGAGCCAGAAAATGGTCAAAGACGTGTCGAGCACGCCGTTTCCGGTCCATTGCAACCTGATTCTGAACGCGGTCAAAGTTGCAGCCGCGATGATTTGGGCGATCAGCTTTACGTGCGGCTTGAAATGAAAGATGTCGTCCGCGAGCCCCAGCAGGAATACAGCGGTCGATGCAAGCAACAAGACGATTTCTTTTTCATGCAGGTGAGTGTGGAAAAAAAGACATCCCAGGATGAAAGAGAGGTAAATGGCCGTACCGCCGTGAAGCGCCGTGGCTTGCTTGTGCCAACGATCCGGACGAACGGGCGCCATCCAGCCATAGCGTCTTGCAAGAGCGCGCACGAGCGGGGTAAGCGCCGAAGACGCAGCGGCCGCAATCAAAAAAGATAAAAGCCAGGGTGCTTTGTCAAACGTGGGCATTATTTGTCCGCACAATCCGCGTCTTTATTCTCACATCCGTCTAAGCTGCGGATCCGGTCTTCCATAACATCCCTAAGTATTCGATCCAGGTTCAGTTCGGGTTGCCATCCTACGAGATCCCTTGCCTTTGATATACAGGGAATCCGCCGCTTCATATCCTCAAACCCTTCTTCGTAAGCTTCATCATAAGGAACATGTATGATATCAGAACTGCTTTTGCAGATCTTCTTTACGGTCTCGGCAAGGTTGTTGATTGAGACTTCCTGTGTTGCGCCTATGTTGAACACCCGTCCGTATGCTTTTTCTTCCGCCAGGAGAGCTTCAAGACCGGCCGTTGTGTCCGCCACATGACAAAAACACCTTGTCTGGCCGCCGTCGCCGTACACGGTGATGGGCGAATTCGAAAGCGCCTGGTCCACGAAAGTCGGGATCACCATGCCGTAACGTCCGGTCTGCCTGGGGCCGACGGTGTTGAAAAGCCGCGCCACGACCGTGGGAAGCCCTTTTTCCTTGAAATAAGCCAAGGCCAGGAATTCATCGATTGCTTTTGAACAAGCATAGGACCAGCGGCTTTTAGTCGTGGCGCCCAGGACGAGGTTTCCGTCTTCTTTAAACGGAAAATCAACGCTTTGTCCGTAAACCTCTGAAGAAGACGCCACGAGCACCGGCCGTTTCTTTTTCGCCGCGGTTTTGAGCACGGTTTCCGTTCCCGAAACGTTCGTTTCTATCGTGTGTACGGGGCTTTCCACGATAAGGCGCACGCCGACCGCTGCTGCAAGATGAAAAACAGCGTCCGCCTCGTCAATCAACTCGGCAAGGAGCCTGGTGTTCATGACGCTGTCGATCACGTAGGAAAACGCATGATTGTTTTTCAGATGGCGGATATTGCGGATGCTTCCCGTGGACAGATCGTCGATAACGGAGACGTGGTGACCTTTATTGAGCAACCGGTCTGCAAGGTGAGAACCTATAAACCCGGCGCCCCCGGTAATCAAAAACCGCTTTTTCATCCCATAAAACCTTTTTTCGAGACTATCAGTATTCAAGATCTACCGGAGAGACCGTGTCCAGAATCTCCTTGTATTCATCAAACCAGTATGCACCCGGGTTTCGTTTGCAGATCAAGATTTTTCCGCTGTCATCCGGATCCGCGGCCCTGTGAAAACGAAAAACAATGTTTTCATCCGTCATGGCAACCACTTCTATCTTTCCGGTGGTGTGCGACATGGTCAGCTTGGACCGCTTTCCAAGGCCCGAACACATGGCGCGCGCCCTTAGGAACACGTAAAAAGCTTCTTCTATTGGAACGGCATAAGGAAAATTGCCCGTGGTCGGCCTGCACAGAAACACGTAATAAGGAGGAACCCCTGCGTAGGAAAGCTTGTTAAATAGGGTTCCCAAGATTTCGGGTTGATCGTTGATACCCCTCAGTATGGGAGTTTGGTTGCAAAGAATAGCGCCCGCGCGGATCAGCCTATCGCATGCCTCGAGACTCACGTCGGTCATCTCACGTGGGTGGGTGTAATGCAGCATGAAGTAGATTCTCCGGTCCTTGAGAGAGTATTTCTTTACCATTTCGGGAAGTTCAGGGTCATCGATGACCCGGTAAGGGTTGTACGAAAGAAGTTTTGTTCCTACGCGGATTATCTTGACGTGGGGTATTTCCCTGACCTTGGAAACAATTTCCTCCAACTTGGCGGTGGAAAGCATCAACCCGTCGCCGCCGGTGATCAGTACGTTGTTGATTTCCTTGTGATCTCTTACGTATTCCATCGCCTTTTCGTAATCAGACAGGTATTCTCTTTGTGCGGGTTTTATAAACAGCCTCTTTCGGAAACAGTATCTGCAATATCCTCCGCACGCGTTGGATGCCAGAAAAACGGCCGTGCTGCGATACTTGTGCTGCAAACCCTTCATGACGGAGTATTTTTTTTCATTGGAAGGATCCATTTTGCCCCACGGCTTGAGTTCTTCGGCACACGGGACAATGATTCTCCTGATCGGATCCTGTGGATCATCCCAGTTGATGAGCGACAGGTAATACTCGTTGGATCTGAAAGCAAAGTTT
>SLPX01000091.1 GCA_007131745.1 Myxococcales bacterium | reverse complement strand
GCGTTGCTCAACAACAAACCAATGGACCTGCCCTACGAAATGTTGAAATACGACTGAGGGCACTTTGATAAAAGGAGAAAAGCCGTGACAATGTCACTGCCGGAAGGATTTAAGAGAGTTACCATAGAGCCGGTGACCCGCGTGGAGGGACACGGCAAGGTTTCTCTGATATTGGATGAACAAAACAACGTAAAACAGGCGCGCTTTCACATCGTCGAATTCAGAGGTTTTGAGCGGTTCGTTCAAGGCCGACCTTACTGGGAAGTGCCTGTACTGGTGCAACGTCTGTGCGGCATCTGCCCGGTCAGCCATCATCTCTGCGCGGCAAAAGCGCTGGACATGATAGTGGGCGCGGACAAGCTCACCCCCACCGGGGAGAAGATGCGGCGGTTGATGCACTACGGGCAGATGTTTCAATCTCACGCTCTGCACTTTTTTCACCTGGTGTCTCCGGATCTTTTGTTCGGCTTCGAGGCTCCGGTGGAAAAACGCAATGTGATAGCAGTAGCAACTGATCCCAGGTTCGCTGAATTGGCCGTACAAGGCGTGATGATGAGAAAATACGGCCAGGAAATCATCAAGGCGACCGCTGGGAAGAAAATCCACGGTACGGGCGCTATTCCGGGAGGAATAAACAAGAACCTCTCCATCGAAGAACGTGACGTTTTCCTTAAAGACATCGGTCAGATGCTGGAATGGGCCGAATCCGCGCTCAAGCTCTGCAAGGATTATACTCGCGAGCATCTGAACGATCTGGCGGATTTCGGTTCCTTCCCGTCCAACCATCTGAGCATCGTCCGCAAAGACGGTTGCATGGATCTCTACGACGGCAACCTGAGGGCCATCGACGCGGAAGGAAACAAGATCATCGACGGCGTGGAACCGAAGGATTACGCAAAAGCAATCCAGGAAGAAGTTCGACCCTGGTCGTACATGAAGTTCCCGTTCCTCACGAAAGTTGGGCCGTCGGACGGGTGGTATCGCGTGGGTCCGCTGGCAAGGATTAACACGTGCGATTTCATCGATACTCCTAAAGCCGAAGCTGAACGTAAGGAGTTCATGGAGTTGGGCGGAGGCAAGCCCGTAAACGTCACGATGGCTTACCACTGGGCGCGTATGATTGAAACCCTGCATTCGATCGAGAAAATCCAGGAACTGCTCCACGACAAGGATCTCCAGGGCGATGAGCTGACCGTAAAGGGCGAACGTCGTTCGGAGGGCATGGGCATCATCGAAGCCCCACGGGGAACTCTGTTCCACCATTACCAGGTCAACGATGACGACCAGGTGGTCATGGCTAATCTCATCGTCTCTACCACCAACAACAACGAGCCCATGAACCGCGCTGTGCAAAAGGTCGCGGAGGACAAGCTCAACGGAAAACCCGAGATCACGGAAAACCTGCTCAACAACATCGAAGTGGCCATCCGGGCCTACGACCCGTGCCTTTCCTGCGCTACACACGCTATGGGAAAGATGCCGCTTATCGTTGAAATGTTCGATTGCAACGGCAACCTCCTGGATCGCAGGACCAAGTAATGACGGGTTTTCGTGCACGCAACGCATCCGACGTCTCCGCGGAACGCTGCCTGATCCTTGGGTACGGAAACCCGGCCCGGGGCGACGACGGACTGGGTCCGGCTATCATTTCCGCGCTCGAAAAGGCCGGGCCCTTTCCCGGGGTCACTCTTGATTCGGATTACCAGCTCACGGTCGAAGACTCCTGGAATATCGCCCGACATGACGTAACGGTTTTCGTGGACGCCGACGTGTCAACCGAGGAATCTTTCTATTTCAGACGCTTGGAATCCGAACCCGAAATATCTTTCTCAAGCCACAGCGTGAGAGCGGAAGTACTTCTCGGCATGGCTGAATCCCTTTTCGGCCGTTCGGTAAAGGGATATCTTTTGGGCGTGCGCGGGTACAACTTCGAAATGTTCACGGAAACCCTTAGCCTCGATGCACATGCAAACCTGGAAAAAGCCACGGCCTTTCTCCGGAACCTGATCGAAACACGAGAATTTGAAAGCGCGGCGCAAACAAGCCGCAAGAATCCAAACACTCAACAACATGCTTGTGAGGGAAAGACATGAAAGACGGGAAACATGTAATCCTTTGTATAGACGATGACACCGACATCCTGGAAGCTCTGAAGCTGATCCTGGAAAACAAGGGCGACTACATTTTTGTAAGCGCACCATCAGCTGAGGATGGAATCAAGGCGTTCAAAAAACATGAGCCTGATCTCATAATCGTGGATCTCATGATGGAAGAAGTGGACGCTGGAACAAGCTTCACCAGGGAAATAAAGGCCCTGGGTAACAAGGCCCCGGTCTACATGCTGAGTTCAGTGGGAAACGAGTTGCATCAAAGCATCGACGCATCCGAACTTGGCCTTGCCGGAATCTTCCAAAAACCCATCCAGGCCGACACGCTGCTCAATACCATCAAGGCAAAACTCGGATAGCAACGTTTATCACCAGGACTTCATTTTCTCCAGAACGGTGAATTCCGGCTTGATGTCCACCGGTATCCCGCCCAGCCTGCCGAGAGCTTCCTTCATCTCGGGCGCCATCTCACTGTATTTTTCAACGAACTTTTTGGCGCCTTCGTAATCACCTTCCGCCTGGAGCATGAGCACCGCGGTTGTGAGTTCCCTCACTGCATCCCTGATATTGTCGAAATCCAGCCCGAACTTTTTCGTCTCCTCGTCATAGGTGATGGCGCCTTTCTCCCGGATGAAATTGAAGGCTATCAAATTGGCCTGCCCGTGAGAACCGCTTACCCCGAATCGGACGGATCTAAAAAACCCTGCAAGATAGGAGGCAAACACACTCCGGGAGAGTTCTTTGGGAAGAACCCCTTTTTCTATCATGACCTCGGTGAGATATAAGCCCGCCATGTCGGCTTTTGCCTCCTCGATAACCGAGTAAATATCCTTGAGTTCGTTGTTTACCGTTGTCTCGACTTTTTTCCCGTCTCTCTCCACCGTTATGGTGCCGGGTCCCTGCCCGTGAGCCGCCTCGTGCATCAAGGTGTTCGTGAAAAACGCATCAAACGACACTTTTTCCATAACATCCTCTTCCAGCAAACGTTCCGCGATTGGCAACAAGATCTGGTTGAACTTGGCCTCCGCAATGTTTTTCAACATCACGATCTTGTAACCCTTTTTCTGTCTCACCACCTCGTCGTTCGGTAAAACGAATGCAAGGGTCTGCACACCCGCGCGGGTATCACCCGACGCGTATATCTCTTCCACGACGTTTATGGGCATGGTGTCCCCGCGCTTGAAATTCTTGTGTTCATCCGGAATGGGAAGTGCCCTTTCCAGATCGTCCCTGTATTTCGCAATTTGTTGCAAACGTTTGCTATATACCGGATCCCGCACGCAGATGAACGCCTGAAACGCGGCCTTGTAACCGAAAAGACGATCCTCGTACACTTCGTATGGTCCCACCACCACCTCCAGTATCCCATCGCCCAGATCCATCCACGCCATGTCCGATTCACGGTAATTATTCGATGAAAAAGCCTCGGCCCGGAGATTCAGATACCTTGCCAGCCGCTTGTCCTTTGTCAATGAAGCCGCTTCCCGTAAAAGCTCGGCCGCCTTGTCGAGATGCTCCTTGTAATACTCCGAATAAGGCACCGCCTTTAGCCCCTTGGAATCCTCCGTGCGCCTGATAACCGTGAAATAAGATTTGAAAGCTTCCTCGTCCCCGGGATTCGCCTTGA
Source organism: Myxococcales bacterium (assembly GCA_007131745.1). The sequence continues at coordinate 27,262 of SLPX01000091.1, read as the reverse complement.
TGTGATTATTGAATTCTTCCTTTGTCAAATCCACCGGGTAATAACCGACTCCGGGAGGCCGCTCCCTGTCCGTATAAAAAGGCCGGTAATTATCCGTGCGGTCCCAGATTCCATACATTATGTCAAAGTATGCCGCCTCGTACTTCAACGCGGGATCAGCGTTCAGCGCCTCTCGAATCCGCGGATTCTCCGAATCCACCTGGATCAAAAACAGGTGATCCATCACATCCGCCGCCTCTATCAGTTTCTTGACCACCTTCCTTTCGCTCTCCCCCAGCAGGTTTTCATCAAAATCAATTTTTGTGGGCGCGAACTGCGCCAGTTTCTCTTTCAAATCAGCCTCCTTTTTTTCATCCGAGACCTTCTCTTCTTCCCCCGGATCTACCGTCTTTTCGACCGATTCATCGGTCTCGGCCGTTTTTTTTCGATCCCTGCACCCGCCGAACGTAAACACAAACGACGCCATCAATCCCGCCGTCGCGAGGGCTGAAACCGACAAAAACCAATTCTTTCTCATAGACTCCTCCTGTTTGTCCGTCATATTCAAACCGCAGCCGCGAATATCCCCCACTCAACCCTATCCGTCAATCCCCAGGACAACGGATGTGTTTTTCATGGACATCGGGGTTTAATCCAACTAACTGCATTCTGGGCAATGATTGATGTCCACATCGGGTCGAGCAGCCCGGAAATCCCTGATGGCCCTGTGAGAAATGGATAGATAGGTAATGTCAAGTAGCACAAGAGAAGGCAAATCCTTGAGATGGGCCAAGCCGGCGTCGGTTATCTCTGTTTCAATCAAGATGAGTTTTTCCAATGAAGTCAAGTTCTTGAGATGGACCAAGCCGGCATCCGTGATTCTTGTGCCCCAAAGGTTAAGAATCTTGAGCGAAGTCATGTTCTTGAGATGCGCCAGCCCTGCGTCCGTGGTTTTTGTACCCCTAAGGCAAAGAAACTTAAGCAAAGTCATATTCTTGAGATACGCTAAACCTTTGTCGGTAATCTGTGAAGGAAGCATCAAAACCTCCAGCGTAGTCAAGTTCCTGAGATGGGCCAGCCCTGCGTCGGTGGTTTTTGTAGGAAGATACAGCGTGGTCAGCGAATCCATGTTCTTGAGATAAACCAGACCTCCATCGGTGATATCTGTGTGCAAAAGGCAGAGCATCTTGAGCAAAGTCAATCCCTTGATATGTGGCATACCGGCGTCGGAAATCCCTGGAGGAAGTTCAAGACTCTCCAGAGAAGTCAAGTTCCTGAGATGAACCAGCCCTGCATCGGTGATTTGCCGAGGAAGATTGAGAATCTTGAGGGAGGACAAATCCTTGAGATAAGCCAACCCTGCATCGGTGACTCGTGTATTCGAAAGGCTGAGTTTCGTCAGCGAAGTCAAATGAGCCAGATGAGCCAAGCCTGCATCGGTTATGTTTGTGAAAACCAGATCGAGCACATTGAGCGAAATAAAATTCTTGAGATGGGCCAGGCCCGCATCGGTGATTCTTGTGCCCCAAAGGTTAAGAATCTTGAGCGAAGTCATGTTCTTGAGATACGCTAAACCTTTGTCGGTAATCTGTGAAGGAAGCATCAGATCCTCCAGAGAAGTCAAGTTCCTGAGATGGGCCAACCCTGCGTCGGTGGTTATTGTACCCCTAAGGCAAAGAACCTTGAGCAAAGTCATATTCTTGAGATACACGAGCCCTGCATCGGTGACTCGTGTATTCGAAAGGCTGAGTTTCGTCAGCGAAGTCAAATGATCGAGAAGACCCAAACCTACATCGGTGATTCGTGTTTGCGAAAGGATGAGTTTCGTCAGCGAAGTCAAATGAGCCAGATGAGCCAAGCCGACATCGGTGATTCGTGTTTGTGAAAGGCTGAGTTTCGTCAGCGAAGTTAAGTTTTTCAAAAAGACCAAACCTGCATCGGTTATGTTTGTGGAAACCAGGTCGAGCATATTGAGCGAAATAAAATTCTTGAGATGGGCCAGGCCCGCATCGGTGACTCGTGTATTTGAAAGGCTGAGTTGCGTCAGAGAAGTCAAGTTCTTTAGATGCGCCAGCCCTGCGTCGGTGCTTTTTGTACCCCTAAGGCAAAGAACCTTGAGCAAAGTCATATTCTTGAGATACGCTAAACCTCTGTCGGTAATCTGTGAAGGAAGCATCAGATCCTCCAGAGAAGTCAAGTTCCTGAGATGAACCAACCCTGCATCTGTTATTTCTGTATCCCTGAGGTTAAGAACCTTGAGCGCCGTCAAGTTTTTGAGATTTGCTAGGCCGGCATTTGTAACTCTTCGACATTCACTCAAAGACAAACCAAGAATTACATCATCGGCCAAATCGCGGAAGACTAAAAATAGATCCTCATCACCGATGCTTTTGTCGACCGGTTCGATAAACCATTTCGCGTTTTCGGGAATGTAGAAATCCTTGATATCTGCAACGGATGTAATCCCAAGAAGCTCTGGATCATCCGAGCGCGATTCAGGAACAATATATACGTATACACGGAATTCCTTTTTCTTAAATTCACCTTGATCATTGAATTCCGGTATGTCTTTCTGCAACTCAGTTGCATTCGGGGATATAATGGCATTCTTACCGATTGGTTGTTTTCCGCACCCTCCGAAAAAAAACTGGAATGTGTGCAAAACCAGAAAAAAAATCCATTTTGACAAGAAAACACTATTTTTCATGGTTGGTGCCCTTGCATAATTCAGCATTGGTATACTGCAGAATAGTGCTGGTGATAATTCATGTACAGTTTTACTTTTTCTGCCCGGACACAAAAAACTGGAGGTAGACGTCGTAATGTAGACTCTGATCAACATTCCATTTTCTTTACAGACAGCGCCGAGCGCTCATGATTGAGGATTCATTGTCAAAAAACTCCCTGGTAGAGTTTTCTTCTATGAGTTAAAATCATGCACGTAAATTTGAACAATGCCGTTTACGGATCGGTTGGTCCCTGATCAACCGTCGGGAAAACAATGGAAGCGACCTATCAAAGTTCGGGAGCGCCGCCGTTGCGCGTGGTTGACCTGAAAGCAGGATACGGTGAGAAAGCCGTGGTGGAGAACTTGAGTTTCACCGTGAATGAAGGGGAAACGCTTGCCCTGGTGGGGTCCAGCGGATGCGGAAAATCGACTGTTCTGCGTTGCCTGGTTGGGCTTCTTGAACCGATGGAGGGCAAGGTGTTTTTGTTCGGTGAGGACTTGTGGACCATTCCGATCGAACAACGCCGGGTGCTTTTGCAGAAAGTGGGACTTATTTTTCAGGCGGGAGCTTTGCTGGGCTCGCTTACGGTGGAAGAGAATCTGTCTCTCCCGTTGGAAATGCATACAAATGTTCCGTTGGAAGCCATAAAACGTCTCGTAAAGGCAAGGTTGGCCCAGGTCGGGCTGGCCAAGGCGGGGCCTTTGAAACCATCCGAGCTTTCCGGTGGCATGAGAAAGAGAGTGGCCATTGCGAGATCTTTGATGTTGGAACCACACCTGCTTCTATGCGATGAACCCACTTCAGGGCTGGATCCGATTGTCGCGGCCGGAATCGACGAACTGTTGGTGAAAGTCAAGAATCTGGAAAACAGCGCGATGGTGGTAGTCAGTCACGACTTGGAATCCATCAAAAAACTTTCCGACAGAATAATAATGCTCGCCGAAGGAAAAGCAGCTGCAATCGGTTCATTTGTAGAGCTTTCGGCCTCCACTGATCCAACAGTCCAAGCGTTTTTCAGCCGCCATGCAGCAACGGATGAAAATCAAGCCCCTTCATTGACCGACGCGTATTGCGCGCCTCGCTGACACGTGATGATCAAGCGTAGGGTTGACTCAAAAAAAACATCCGGTAACAAAAAAAACTGCACTTTTGTTTCTATTGCCCAATGGTCCATTAACTGCTAGATTTCTTATTAAAAGGGAGAAGGGGAAAAAGAAAAAAAACAGACAAGAATTGGATGTGTTAAGTCGAAGATTTTGACGAGGTGGTTTTTTGCGCGCGCTTGTGCTGACAGGAAGATCCGATGTAAGGGGGTTTTTTGAAACTCTTTTCAAGAATCAAGGCTACTCTTCTGTTTGCACCCATTCAGAAAAAGAGGCTCTTGGACTTCACCGCAGAAACCCCTTTGGTCTTGTTGCGCTTGATATAACGGACATGCAGGAAGATATGCTGGTATTCAGCAAAAAACTCCGCACGGTTCCCCTCGGCGAAGACACCTATTTTCTCGCTGTAACATCAGGCGACAATGTCACGGAAATCATGTCTGCTGTTGAATGTTTCGCCGATGATTTCATTCGTCACCCTTGCGATGAATCGGAAGCTGAAGCCCGGCTTGTTTTAGCCGAAAAACGCATTCAACAAAGGTGCGCGCTCCGACGGAAAAATCCCATGGCAACTCTGGATATCGCGAAAACCGTATTTCCCCATGCACAAACCGGGTGCGTCATGCTTGAATCCATACGCGATTCGGAAGGAGAAATCAGGGATTTTCAAGTCAACGATGTCAACATTGCTTTCGAATCGGCAATCGGATTGAGAAAGAATCTCGTTGTAGGACAGTGTGTTTCGGAAATATTTCCCGACATAGGATCAACATTGGTCAAACATGCAACTAATGCAACGACGGGGAAAGTCATTCGTTTCAAGCTGGATTACAAGAGGCTCGATAAGCATTTCGATGTTTCTTTTTTCTGCTCCGATCCGGATCGCGTATTTGTTTCATTTCTGGAAACCACGGATATCCACCTGGCGGAGGAAGCCCTAAGAAACTCTGAAAAGAGGTTCCAACAGACCTTGGACGCACTTCCCGACATTGTCTATGAACTGGCCATGGACGGCACAATTGTATACGCAAACAGCTCGGCTTCCGAAAGTCTGCAAATACCCCTTTCAAAGATCGGCGACATGTCCATCAACGACATCCTGTCGAAAGAAGACCAGGAATTCGCATTTGAAAACATGGCCGAAATGATTGAGACCGGGAAACCCAAAACCGGGCATCGATACAACCTGCTCAAAGCAGACGGCACAAATCTGCCGGTTGAAGCCCACGCCATCTTGATCGAGCGGGAAAATCGAACACCGACTGTGCTCGGCATAGCTCGTGACATCACCGAACGTTTGGACAGGGAACAAGAACGTTTGCGACTGGAAGAACAAATCCGCAAAACACAGCGACTGCAGAGCCTGAAGGTTCTGGCCGGAGGCTTGGCCCATGATTTCAACAACCTGTTGGTTGTTATTCTTGGCAACGCCGCCCTGGCAAAAACCGAGATGCGTGCTGATTCACGCTCTTTCAAGCATCTCCAACGCATTGAAACAGCGGCCCGGAGAGCGGCCGGCTTGACCGACCAGATGCTTGCCTATGCCGGGAAGGGCCAAACATCCATGGAACCGGTCGATCTCGGAAAAACAGTCGAAGAAATGTCGCGGCTTTTGCAGGTTTCCATGACACAGGGCCAGGAAATCGACTGGCAAAGCGATGGAACCACACCGTTCATCAAAGCGGATCCGACTCAGATCCGGCAAATAGTGATCAACCTCATCATCAACGCGGCCGAAGCAGGCACATTGGAAGACTCCAACATCTACGTCAGAACCGGATCTGTTTTCATGTCCAGGGAGGATCTGGCTTCGACCTATGTAGACGACGGGCTTTCTGATGGAATGTATTCGTATTTACAAATCAGGGATACCGGATGTGGAATGGATAATTCCATCAAGAACCGGATGTTCGAACCCTTTTTCACCACGAAATTCACCGGCAGAGGCATGGGTCTGGCCGCAGTGCTTGGCATTATAAGAAGTCACAAGGGCGCCGTCAGCGTAGAAACCGAACCTGAGAAAGGCACAATGGTGACTGTGTATTTTCCGCAGATTGTAAAACCCATCTCAAGACCGGTTCCAGCATTCAAAGAGAAACAAACCGTGGAGAGGGGTTGGGGAACAATACTGGTGGTGGAATACCAGAAAAACGTCATGGAGGTGGCGAGAGAAATCTTGGAATCCGCCGGGTACCGTGTACTTACAGCCATTAACAGCCGGGAAGGAATTCGGACCCTGGAGCAAAACAACGAGTCGATTACCGCGGTTCTTTTGGACCTTCTGATACCGCAAAGAGACGGAGATGAAACTCTCCAACGAATGATCGAATTGAAACCCGATCTTCCGATCATTCTTTCCGGCGGATACACATACAAGGAAGCCATGAACCGCTTTTCGGTCAAAGCGTCCGCGGGCTACATAAAAAAACCATACGATCCTGAAACACTTCTTTCAGCGGTAAGTGAAGCTGCGGCGTCCAACCAAAACAGAAACTGAGGGCTGACTCAAAAACAACTCCTGGATTCGGACGCCGATCCAGCCCTGAGCATTCCCGCAATCATCCTCACAACCTGCTATTCTGTTCTGAATGCTTCCACCGGATGCAACTGTGCCGCCTGCCAGGCAGGATAAATAGTGGCTGCAAAGCTTATGCCCAGGCACGCAAGACATATCGCAAAAATATCCACGGGATTGATTTGAACAGGGAGCCTGGACATGTAATAGATCTCGGGATCCAGTCGCAAACCGAAATACTTCAGAAACATGCATGCTCCCATGCCGACTCCGAGTCCCAGAACCATTCCCAGGAATCCGATGTATACCCCCTCTATAACAAAAATCCTGTATATCGACTGGTTGGCCGCGCCCAAGGATTTCAAAGTAGCGATCTCACCTCTCTTTTTTCTGACCATCATAATGAGATTGCATCCAATGGAGAAGGAGGCGACCAAAACAATGATCGCCAAAACCAGAAACATGACAATCTTTTCGAGTTTCAAAGCGGAAAAAAGGTTCTTGTGTATCTGTTGCCAGGATTGCACTACTATTGCATCATCTTCATCCAGCGTCTCTCCATCACCGGAAGCCAAACTGTTCAACATCACAAGGCTTTTCAATGCAGTGACAACCTGCGAAACCTTTTTGATGTCGGTGACCCTAATCTCGACACCTGTAATCATGCCCTCTTGTTTCAGAAGATCCTGAGCTTCCGACAAGCGCACATAAGCGTACTTTGTATCAAATTCGTAGTGCCCGGAAAAAAACACACCCGCTACGCGAAAAGACCGAATTCTCGGAATTGGTCCCATGGGACCGAGGCTGCCTCCATCAGAAGAAACCACATCCACCGTATCACCCAACCGCAAGCCGACTGTCCTGGCGAGTTCCATGCCGACAACTATCCCCGGAAGAACTCTCCTCTCCGTATGTGCAACACTTCTGCCCGGAAAACCTAACGTGTCTTCGACAAAAGGTTTCTTTCTGAAGTCATCTCCAAGCAAGACGCTTATGTCGTCGTCAAGAACCTCGGACAATGTCTTCGGGGTTTCCCTCTTTTCTTCATTCTCATCCAAATCAGAATGGGTGTTTCTGAAAGGCAATGAACCCCATCCGGGCGATTCAAATCCATTGATTGTCTCAACCTTTGGGTCCAGCGATAGAGGCGGATCCGTGTCTTCACCTTGTCCTGACGGGTCCAACAAATCAATAGCGTCAAAAAACTCATCTGTAAAATACAGAAACCGCAATCTTTCCGGGTGCTCCAGGTTACTAAGAACACCTTCCACTATGTTTTGTCCTAAATCGGAAACCTTGTCCGCTCGATCGGGAACAATGCCCTTTAGGTAGACACCCATGTGCGTCTTCGGCCCGGTTATCACAACTTCGGCCTGAAGGTACGGAGATATGGCAACTATTCCTTCGATTTCAATGTCGAACCCACTATCTTCGACTCCACCCTTTTTGATACCTCCGGAGTCTTCTTCCGTCGGTTCTCCGTTAGCAGTGTTTTCATCGGAAATCTCCGGATCTACATCTGTGTCTCCGTCCCTTTCAGACTCTGGCTCCATTCGCCCCCCCCCCAACAAACCAATAAGTCTCTTTTCTGAAATCAATTCGTCGCTTGCAGACTTGATTCTGATATGAGCGTTGTTTCCGAGTATCTTCTCCTTCAGGTCGCTTTCGAAACCGCTCATGACCGATAAGACGACTATCAAAGCCGTTACTCCCAGAAAAACCCCGAATATGGATATTGTCGTAAACAAATTGAAGGCTGCAAGACAGGATCCGAAAAGAGTGACGAGCAGGCCAAGCCCCATCAAGCCCACAGCAAGATAGAAAGTCAGGTGTGATATATGCAATCCGCCGGCTGAAAGGTCAGGGGCAACATCCGGACCCGGTAACAACCATGTCATCACGGCGAACCCGCCGCCTGCAAAGAGCAAAACCAGTCCCACTGCAAAAACCGACCAGTTGGCCCTTTCACGATCACGCAGATACTTCCAAGCTACAAGCCATTCAAACGATTTTCTCACGAACTGTCACTCCCGGCCGGTTTCCGCCGCTCCCGCTTCAGGTCGAAGAAGAGGAAAAAGAATTACATCACGAATCGAACCGCAACCGCACAAAATCATGGCAAGGCGATCTATGCCTATGCCCTCTCCTGCAGCAGGCGGCATACCAAACTCGAGTGCACGGCAATAATCTTCGTCGTAATCCATGGTTTCCGCGGCGCCCCTCTTCTTTTGTTCCATCTGTTTCACGAAACGCTCCCGCTGATCATCAGGGTCGTTCAGTTCGGAAAACGCGTTTCCAATCTCCCGGCCTGCAGCGAAAACCTCAAACCGATCCACGAGCCTGTCATCACCGTCTTTCTTCCGGCTCAAAGGAGAAACGGCCGCGGGATAATCCACCACAAAAACCGGTTGCTCCATCGGCAAGGCGTTTTCCCCGAATGCTTCGAACAGAGCGCCCAATCTTTTGCCCCAATCATCCGCCGAAGCCAGTTCAACGGCGAGGCCCTCTTCACCCTCATCCAATTTATTCGCCTTTATAAAGGCTCCCAAAGCTTCTTCATCCCGCCATTGCTCCCGGGCGGGTGGTGTAAACCCATGCTTGCGAAGCCCCCATATCGTAGCATCTATCACTGATATTCTTGGCCAGGGCGGCGTAAAATCAACTTCAACCGAGTCCTCATCTCCCAAGGGAACCAAGACCTTGTGCGATCCCTTAATTTCGTTTACTGCTCCGGCGATGAGTTTTTGGGTGAGTTCCATGAGATCCTCATAGGTCGCATATGCCATGTAAAACTCGAGCATTGTGAACTCGGGATTGTGACGCCTGGAAAGCCCCTCGTTCCGAAAGCAACGACCCAACTCGTAAACCCGTTCCAAACCGCCGACAAGCAACCTCTTCAGATACAATTCCGGAGCTATCCGCATGAAAAGCTCCATGTCCAATGCATTATGTCGAGTAATAAACGGTCGGGCCGCCGCTCCGCCGACCAGGGAATGCATCATGGGGGTCTCAACCTCAATGAAATCCAGCCGATCCAGGAAACTCCTTACATACCGGATCAGTTTCGCGCGGATGCGAAAAACCTCCACGACCTCGGGATTCATCACCATGTCCAGGTATCGCATGCGATATCTCAGTTCGGGATCCTTGAGTCCGTGAAACTTCTCGGGCAATGGGCGCACGGCCTTCGTCAACAAGCGAAATTCAACCGCCTTGAGCGCACACTTACCCTTGTTCGTAAGAAACAAAGGCCCCGAAGCGCCTATATGGTCCCCGACTTCACATTTTTTGAACGCAATAAACTCGTCCTCCGCTATATTATCCTTCCTCACATAAACTTGGAGTTCAGCCCCCCGGTGACGAATCTTAAAAAAACCGGCCTTGCCGAATCTTGCAGCAGACATAACGCGACCACCGACCCGGAAAATCTCCGCATCATCCCTCATTTCGGCTTCACCCGGCAGAACGCTCACATCCATGGAGGCTGCTCGAAGGACATCATCGTGGTTTAAGGAGAAATCATTTGCATAGGGATTGATACCCGCTTCTCGAAGTTCCCTTACCTTCCTCTTCTTTTCGACGATGATCTGATTCTCCGGCTTTTCCGGATGTTTTCCGGTTTTCTTTTCAGTTGATCCCTGGGTCATTTTTTTGGTTTTCTCCTCCATTGCATCAAGGACGGTGAATATCCCAACCGGGCGGAACTCATTCCGCTGAATCCGATGCTACTTTGCGGCCTGCTTGAAGCAGGAGATAAGCATTGATGAATTCATCCAGGTCGCCGTCCAACACAGCGTTGACGTTTCCCACCTTCAACTCCGTGCGAAGATCCGTGACCATTTGGTACGGCGCCAAAACGTAAGATCTTATTTGACTGCCAAAATCAATGGCCTTTTTTTCAGCATAGATGGCATCCATCTTCTCTTCCTGTTTCGCCATCTCCAATTCGTACAACCTGGATTTGAGCATCCGCATGGCGGTCGAGCGGTTCTTGTGTTGCGATCTTTCGTTTTGACACTGCACGACTGTTCCGGTCGGCATATGAGTGATGCGGACCGCTGATTCAGTCTTGTTGACATGTTGTCCACCGGCTCCGGACGCCCGGTAAACATCTATTCTGAGATCCTTTTCTTCGATATCAACTTCTATCGTTTCATCCAAGTCGGCGGAAACGAATACGGATGCAAAAGAAGTATGCCGCCGCGCATTCGCGTCGAACGGCGATATCCTCACAAGTCGGTGCACTCCTGTCTCGGCTTTCAAAAACCCGTATGCATATTTTCCCTCCGCCAGAATCGTGACTGAGTTTATCCCGGCTTCTTCTCCGGGTTGATAGTCAAGGATTTCAGTCTTGTAATTCCGGCTTGCACACCAACGAAGATACATCCTCTGCAGCATCTCAGCCCAGTCACGCGCTTCCACGCCTCCTGCACCTGCGTTGATGCTCAGCATGGCGCCCATGTGATCCATGTCCCCGGAAAGCATCCGGGTGAACTCCATCGCCTCAAGTGTCTTGCTCACCCCCTTAAGTGCAGCAAACGCTTCGTCCGCTGCAGCGGAATCGTTCTCTTCATCCGCCAATTCCAATAGCACCTCGGCATCTTCCAAAGCCTTCACCTGTGCCTCGTAATCGCGGACGATCGACTTGCAGTCGGCAAACTCCTTGGTGAGCTTCTGCGCGTTTTCCGAATCATTCCAAAGAGAAGGATCCGATGTGAGTTGCTCCAACTCCTGCAATCTTTTCCGGCATCTTTCCAAGTCAAAGATAACCTCGAAGGTCAGCCAGTTTTTTACGCAGTTCCTTTGCCGTTTCAAAAGCTTCGTTGATACTCATCGTCCAACTCCTTCCGGTCCGATAACCCGGAGATTCTATGCCGCAATTTCTTTTTTGCTATATCACAAGGAATGTCAAAGAAGGAAACCAAAAATTTCAAACCCGAAGTCGTTTCGGGCGGACTCCGGGGGTCGGAATCAGCGATACAGGTTTCTCAACTTCGCGTAAACGGCATTGTTTGCAGAGGTAAAATTCCTTATCATGGTGTCCCGGCAAACGCTCTTCCCCGCGCCCTTGCACAGATTGCCCAGGATTTTGGCCAAAGTGCGGACGTCTTTTGCATCCGCATTATTCTTGAAAGCCACAACGGGAGTCCCCGGAAGCGCCCGGGAAGACATGAGAACCTCAAGTTTTTCACCCTCTTTGCGCTTGCGCATCAACTCCAACTCGTCATCGTTTACAAGGGTAGCCCCTACACGGCCCCTGAATACCGACCTGATGCCGCTCAAAGGCGAACTCGTAGGATCCAGCTTGAAATGCGATGCAACATCTATTTTTCTGTTGAAAACGATCCTATTTAAAAACTCCGTGTCCGCCACATGGTTGGACCTGAGAACAACCCCTTTCAGCCCCTCCAGGGAATCGTATTTCCCTTTCTCCACTACAAGATGCAGTCTCCGTCCCGCCCCCCTCGGCATATCCACTCTCCCTATTACGTCCAAGCTCCATTTGCGGTGATTACTCAAGTACAAACCCTGTGAAATAACTCCGAAATGAGGCTTGTTCTTCTCTATGTAGGCAAGACACTCGGGAAGAGAATTGATGTAGGTGCCCACCACCGAATTCTCTTCCCAACCGGCTGATTTTTCCAAGTGTCTCAGAAACGGCTGCATATGCCTGGTTGCCTGTGCTGCAGATCCCTCACCCAGGGGCAAACACACGACAAACCTGCGTTTCCCGGCTCGGGCCGATCCCGGACTCCACAAAAGCAGAACCGGCAACAAAAAAATCCCCAATGTCCACGTCGAAATCATTCCGGATTTTCTGAATCTAAAAGTTTTCAAGGATTCAGCGGGCAAGTCCATTTTTTCACCTCTTTAAAACCATTTTTATTCTATTTCGCCTATTTCAAAAAACTAAACCATTCCCCTGGACGCATTCAGCACACCGATTATTCCAAAAAAACCATTCATCATCATTTCGGATTCTCCGGGTCCGCCACCGAATCTCCACTTTCCGGATCTTCTACAGCATGGGCATGGGAGCCCCCTCCATCCGAATCCCCGCCTGTTCCAGTCTCAAAAACACGCCAGGGAAAAACTTTCAACAAAGCAGGCAAAACAACCACCGCGGAAACCATGCAGGTCGCGACTCCGATCACCATGGTCAAACCTACGCTCCGCGCCCCGCCGTGAGCCGCGGTGATAAGCGCTCCGAATCCGACCATGGTAGTCAAGGCGGCGAGCGTCACCGCTCCGCCGGTTGTCCTGACCACCTTGTAGATGTCGGCATAATGTTCTTCACGGTGACGATGTATTATGTGCACGCTGTACACTATGCCGATTCCCAGCAAAAGGGGCAAAGACACAATATTCGCCAGGTTGTAGTTGATTTTCAGAACTCCCATCATGCCCAGCATCCAGGCAGCTCCCATAGACAAGGGAACAAAGGCAAGAAAACAATACACCACCGACTTCGCATCCAACAGCAGCATTCCCCCAAGCCCTAATCCGACCAGCACAACTCCTCCCCAAAGGCCAAACACCGTATAGGACCAAAAAGCCAATAAGCCCAGCGGCACGATACCAAGGACAACATATCTCTTTCTGCTGAAATCGACGAGCAACATCATCAAAATAGCAAGTCCGGCGAGAAAAGCAGCCTCTATGAAACCACTTTGTATCATGCGCACATGTTCATAGTAATTAACCGGAAATCCTGTTGCTTCGGGCGCGATCTGCCTGGCATCTTTCACGAACTCGCCCAGAAAGGCCCGGTCCCATATGGACCGTTTGGGGTAAACGTAAACAGCGAAACGATCTTCTCCCCGGCGACTTACAAACCTATCTTTCACCGATTCGGGCAGTGATTCCACTGTCACCGGTTCGGGATCCAGCATTTCCTTGAGCGTTGAAATGCCTTTGGATATTTCGCTGAAAAGTTCGTTCTGAAAAGCCGTCAACCTTGCGGATGCTGCTTCCTTGTCCACGGATTTCAGCTCCCTTCGCGTCCTGTCCAGGATCTCCATGAGTTTTTTCAAATGGGGAGCCTCGGGTCTCTTAACCCTCACTGCCTTTTCAAGAGCGTCATCCAGATTATCGTGGATGGATTCCAAGGCCATGTCCAACCTGTCGAAGTCCACGGCAGGCAGATCATCGTACCTCGTATCGGCCCCCTCGAAAATGGGTTTCAGTGTCTTCAGGACGGCAAGCTTTTCATCCTGTTGTTCGGGAATCATTTCAGCGATGCTCTCTACCCTTCCAACGGTTTCGAGCTTTTTCAGGCGCTCGGTAAGTTCCCTGGTATCTACAAGGCCGCCTGCTACAATGTTGACAAACTCCGATGCAAAATCGCTCTCGGAAACCATTTTCGTATAATATTCGCGGGACTCGGTACGGGCTGGAAGCATCTGGGTGATGTTGTAGTCAAAGGGAATGGGTTTCGGTCGAACAATGACTGGAGCCGTCACCAAAATGGCGGTCAGAAGAACCGCGGCAGGCCAACGAACCACCAGTTGCGTCAACTTTGACCTTTTCTTTCCCGTGCCGGCGCGCAACAAGGAAGGCACCGGCCCGGGAGCCAATACCAGCAAAGAAGGAAGAATAGTAAGAGACGCTACCAGCACCAACAAAAGGCCGGTTCCTGCAATGATCCCCAACTCGGAAAAAGCCGTAAACTCGGTTATCGCTGTTGCATAAAAAGCAGATGCAGTTGTCAATGCACCCGTCAACAAACCCGGCCCCACCCCCATTATCGCTTTTCTAACAGCGTCAAGAGGTTCGTTACCCAGCCCTCGCTCTTCGTTGAATCTTGCGATTATGTGAATACTGAAATCGATCCCCAAGCCTATCAAAATCGCAAAAAACAGTGATGTCAAAAGGTTGATAGTGCTATAAGCAATAATTGTAAACCCGAGAGACCACAGAAGGCCCGTACAAAGGGTCACCAGGGCCAGCGCCATCAGCCTTCCGGAACGAAACACCGCCAAAAAAAGAAGCACCGTGCCCACAAGCGCCAGCACGGTCATAAACAACAGGTCCCTGGATATCGTGTCCATCTCATCCACGATCATCGCGGGAGTTCCGGTAAACCCTATATTAACCCCAAACTTCTGACTTATTCCTTCAGCCGCCTTTCTGGCTTTCCTCACAATGGGCACAAGTTCCCTTGTTTCATCGGAATCCGTGTTCGGGCGGATAAAAAGGAAAAGCCGGTTTTTGTCCCTGTCGGCCAGATACCCTTTATCATCGAGATTTGCCTGGGAAAGATCGAATTCCTTAAGGAAAAGATTCTCCATCACGGTTATCTTATCCCTGTCCCCGTCCTTCACCCAATCCGCCATTTCATCAAACATTTGTTCGATTATATTGAGCCCTGTGGCGAAATCCTGGACCCCTTCCGTCTCCGGCAAAGCGTCCGGATCTTCCATGGCTTCCACGAAAACAGAGTCTATTGTCTTGAACAATTCCTCCAGGCCTCGAATCTGGAGAAATTTTTGAACCCGCTTTTTCGACTCCGGATCCTCGGGATTGACCATGAGAGAACGAAGCCGCTCGAGTTCTTTCAGTGGCAGGTACAAGAGACCCTGTTTCTTTATAGAGTCGATGTCGATCCGATACTGCACGAAACGAAAGTGTTTTTCCTCTTTTTCAAGGATCCGAGCCAATTCGTCTGCGGCTTTTCGCCTGCTTTCTTCATCGCCGCCTTCCACCACGGCAATCAAGTGATTGGGCGTGCCGAACTCCTCCAAAAAAGCATCCTGCTGCCGTTGAAAAGGGTTATCCTTGTCCAGCAGTTCGGATCGGGAAGTGGAAATGTGCATGAAAGGAATTGTTATCACCGAGCAAATCGTCAACAGGACGCCTCCCGCGATGAAATACCAAGGTCGCGCGATCACCGCGCTCGAAACAGCGGAAAGCACTTTTTTGCGCATGACGATAAGTGTCATTCCCAGTATGAACACAAGCAGGATTCCCATCAAAGCCCCGGGCCGGGAAAACACGTTCGTCATGGTAGAGGCCGGCAACAAATCAGTCACACGAAAACTCCAAGTCAATTCCTATGATTTCTACGGTCTTCTGAAAGAAAACCTTCTAAACAGCTTCCGAAGTTCACAAATGGGCCGGCAGGCCGATCATCGTTTGGATGATTTTGCGACAAACCGAATTCGCGTTTCGAGACGGCTTCCGACGGGGATCTCGAAACACGGCTTTCAACTTTGCTGATTAAACCGTCAAGAGTCAAGACGTATCCACAAAACTCGGACATACGTCAACACAACCCTCTAAAAGGGTTGCCAGAGAGTATTCATAACGTTACTTTCCAAAACAGGACAAGCGCATAATGAACGGAACTGCAGACAGGTCATACAGGGAAATTCCCCCATTGCTGGAACATCGTGCGATAATATGCATGGGTCCGGGCGGCGTCGGAAAGACGACGTGCTCCGCGGCTCTTGCGCTGACCGCTGCAAAACACAGAAAAAAAACTCTTGTCTGCACCCTGGATCCGGCTCATCGCCTATGCTCTGCTCTCGGCCTGACCGAACTCCCCCACGTTCCCCGGCCTTTGCCGAGCGAAAACCTCAAGGAAGCCGGTTTGGATCCGGATTTGCCGCTTTTCGCCATGCAACTCGACCCGGCCGTAGCGTTCAAACTCAGCCTCGAATCCGGAAATCTTCCCCAAAAGACCATCAGAAACCTTTCCGAAAACAGGCTCTACCGAAGAATCGTAAAGGATATTGAGGGAGTGTACGCCTACGCTGCAGCGGCCCAAATCCTTGACCTGCTTCGCGATGATCAGTGGGAACTCGTGGTCCTGGATACACCGCCCACAAGACACATCAAATCTATTCTGAAAGCTCCGCGCATACTGGCCGGAGCGGTCAAGAGTCCCCTTTTCAGGTTTCTGGCTGCGCCGGCAGCGTTGACCGGAAAGATTGGAATGAAACTTACCGGAAAACGAGTACTGAAAGATATGTCGCTTGTTACCGGAGCATCTTTTTTGAAAGACATCGGCGATTTCGTTAGAATAATCGCAGAAATGGCGGATTTCCTGCTAAGAGATGCCGGACAAGCTCAGTCACTGCTGAGTTCGGAATCAACAGCATATATCATCGTAACCATTCCCACTCTTTCCCGCATAGAAGAATGTGTGTCTCTCTCTGAAAACCTGGCCGAATACAACATGAAAACAGCCGGGTTCATGGTAAACCGATTTCATCCGATCTTTCCGGTCGAAGCCGAGGTTCCGGATGAACAAGCCCTGGCAAAGCAAATAGCGGAAATGTGTTCTAAATACGGAACGGCGCCGAATGACAGGGAATCACGAGACGAAGCTACAAGAAATGAATGTCTTGAAGCTGCAAGAGATCTGCTCGAATTGCACAGAAATTATGAAGCGCTGGTCGAAAAAGAAACTGAGGTTCTACAGTTTCTTTACCGCAAAATTGATCCCGGGACTTTGCTTCTGACCATTCCACTCCTGGACCACGATCTGGAAGTTCTGGCAGACTTGGCAGACGTATCCGAAAGCATATCCCGGCAACTCCAAAAACAATCATCCATGAATTCTTTAAGAAAACCTCCCCATGGGTCGGCTTGATTCAGACTCTTTGGCGATTTACAGAGACAGCCCGGCTGCACCGGATTTATTCCACAGCAACAAATACAAACCAAAACCTTCCTGCGCCGGAATCTCGACCGGAGTGGAAAAGACAAAAAAATATGGAATGCGGAATTCGTAAAATCGTTGGATATACTGATAGGTTGAATGAGATATAAAAGCAGGTGACATCAACTTCACTCGTGGTAGATTGTACAAAGGTGCCCGGTGAAGTGACGAGGAGTATGTCATGGCAAAAAAGAACATTGGAAAAAAAGTCCTGGCAGCGCTTACAGCATTGGGAGCGTTGTGCATTCTTGTCGGTGCAATAGCGCTCGCATTCGAAGCGAACGACTCGACCTTGCCGGAAGAACCCAGCCCTGAATTGCTGCAAGAAGCGGATGTACCTGTCCGGCCGGGTGATCACAAACGTCCCGACCGCGGTATGAAGCATCCGTCTCTCTCTGCGAAAAGAGACTTTGCAAAAGCTTCCGGTGTGAGACCGGGATTGAAAGACCGGGACATTCATAAACACAGACCGACTATCGCTCCTGATTTGCGGAACCGCGACATCGGTCGCAGACCGGACACTTCCAATCTCAGGATGCGCAGAACCTCGGAAATGACTCCTGAGGAAAGAGAACAAAGACGGCTTGAACGACGGGAAAGACAACAGGAAAACCTCCGACGCAGAATCGACTCACTCTCTGAGCGTATCGAAGAAGCCAAGGCGGACGGCACCCGCTCTGAACAACAAATCGAACGGATGGAAAGAAGCATGGAACGAATGCAGGAGCGGCTCCAAAGACTTGAAACCGATGATTACGGAGCGCAGCGTCAGCCTCGCCATTCGGGCCCCACCCATTCATCTTCAGCAGGGTACCATCCTGGGAGTCCCCCCCAAAGTGACGTGGCGCGTCGTTATGATGATCAGGAAGCAAACCAACATTACGAAAGGGAACCAAGCCCAACGCATTACGACGAGACAGGAGCTGCAAGCGGGGAGGGAGAAGAAAACGAAGAAGACGAATGATTTTTACTCAAATCATTCCGGTGCATCACGGGTTGATTTTTTTTCCATGAGAACAACCAATTCGAAATGAGCTGTATGGGGCATGGTGTCGTATCCGCGAATGTCCATGATGCGATAACCCCCTTCCATCAATCGAGCGACATCGCGCGCGCAAGTCATGGCATCACAGGAGATGTATAGAATTTTTGAAGAGCCCAACCCGGCAAGCGAGCGTATAAGCTTCCCGCAACCTGCCCGCGGCGGATCCACCAGAACCAGGCCGGGGGTGCCATCCATGCTCAGCTCACCATCCGAGATAAGAGAATCCACCACTGACGACGCGTCTTCGTTCAAAACCCGAATCCTGCTTCCACAGCCGGCCCGGGCCGCGTTTCTTTTCAACAGTTTGCACGCTGTTTCATCAATTTCCGCGGCAGTAACTCTTTCAGATGAAAGAAAGTCCATCGTAAAATTACCGATCCCGGCATACAATTCGAGGACCGGGCCTAATACATCGATCCCACGGACGGTTTTCCGAATCCGTTCGTTCATTTCAGCGTTCGCCTGCACAAAACACGCTGCGCTTCCCTTGATCGCCGACTCAGAAACAACCTCTGAGTCAGGGCTGATGCTTTTTGCCGGCCCTTCCTCCAGAAACACGCTGTCTTCACCCAGACGGCTGAAACACTTTCTTTCCGCAAAAACCATGCCGACCACAAGACCCGATGAAACAAGCTCTTCACATTTGTTTCTTGCAGCTCCTGTAAAACGTCCTCCGGCCCGCTTCCCTCGCCTTTTTGCACTTCGTCGTGAACAGGGAAAAAAAGCAAGGTGGATCCTGTTTTGAGCACCGACCAACACTGAGACTTCTCCTGCCGCTGGAGCGCCGCTCAAACCGATGACTTCCCTGAGGGAACCCACTACTCCCAGAATCGCGGATCTCAATACAACACAACTTCCGCCATCGCCCAGATCCACTATCCTGCACCCTCCCCTGTTCATGAAACCAATAGCAACCCCGTCGGCCGATTTTTCCCAGTGAAGTCTCGCTTTTCTTCTGTACCCGTAAATATTTTTGGCTCTTTCAACCGTTACCTCAACATCACGCAAAGAAGGATCTCCTCCTCCCGCTACCCTGAATGCCCGCCGTGCATGGTTTGACTTGGCTTCAACCTGCGATTCGTAACTGCAACACAGCCATGCACATCCTCCGCAAAGACCGAAAAGATTACAGGGGGGCTTCACGCGATGAGGACCGGCTTCGACAACCCGGACCAGCCGGCCGCGCCGGCGTCCCTGGCCGACAGGCCCCACGTCCGCTAATATCCTGTCTCCGGGTGCGGTGAAGGAAACAAAAACCGCTGCTCCGGAATGCCTCCCCACACCCTCGCCGGTACCGGCAAGACTTTCAATCTCCAGTTCTATCAGCTCCCGGCTTTTTTGCATGTCACAATCCCGCCGCGAGACATGTTCAGCCTCCGCGCAGCGGATCCTTCCCTGACTCCGATCTCGAGTTTTCCGGCGCTTCCCGGGTAAAGCACGAATTCCCCCTCTTTCCTGTCGGAAAAGGTTCTTGACAACCCTGTAATCCGATGTCCTTGTATTTCCAACACCAGTTTTCCTGGGTCACCACCAAAATGCACTCCCAGTGTCTCCAGATCCCCTTCAGTCAGGTTGGTGATCAGGTTTCCAAACCTATCGATGTATTGGACCTCTCCCTGCAAAACATCGCCGCAAAACACGGGGCGTTTTCGATCCAGCATGATCGGCTGCTCATGAAGAGGTCCCACCTCTTCGGGCTGCATTCCAAGAGCCAGTTTCGCTGCCACCGGCCCGAACAAATCCCGCCCATGAAAAGTCTGCGGTCCCTCAACAAGAAACTTCTCGACCCTGTAAATCCGTTTATCCGTGCGCATTACGAGGGAAAACAATCCGTTGTCCGGACCCACAAAGAAATGGCCTCCCGACTCCATGACCAACGCCGCCCTGGAACCGCCCACGCCCGGATCGACCACCGCGCAATGCACCGTGGACGGTGGAAAACAAAAAGCCGCCTGTGACAATACGAAAGCCCCGGCCTCAATATCACCTGGAGGAATGCCATGCGTGATGTCGGCAATAGCCAGGCGTGCGCATTCACTCAAAATTTTGCCCTTAATCGCTCCGACATAAGAGTCCCGGTAACCGAAATCCGTCAGCAGGGTGACTATACCGCTTGAGCACGTCATGGATTGTTTTTTAACAATTTTCGCTCAAAACAACATCAAAGTTTTTCCCTGCACTGTTCGGAACACGGCCCACGCGATCAAGAATTTTGATTCAACCCGTCCCTTTCCAGCCAAGCCGCATCCAGTTCAACAGAATCCGGATCGTCGGAATCCAAGCTCTCAGGAGTTTCCTTGTCAAACAAGGACGTCAACGAAAACTCTTCTTCCTCTCCCTCATCAAACTCTAGTATTATGTCCGGAGCATCCGTCATCCAGATGATGTCATCCTCTTCTATCGACTCGGCCCTGCGCTCACCGACTCTTCTTTCCTTGCTCATCAACCTTTCGTCGTCACCTTCATGGCGTCTGTCGCCGAATCTGCGATCTCTCATGAGCCGCTGGCGGATCCCTTCAACGGCACGGGGCATAGGATTCAGACGAAAAGCCCGCACCGCGCAGATATGACACATGTTGTGCCATTTTCCGAAAAGTTCCAAACGCTGCAGGTTTTCCCTGCGCCTTTCGCCGCATATCAGGCAACTCGCGCCAAGCCCTACGTTCTGAATATCCTGCCACTTACGGTAACACCCCCAACAACGACCGCGCCTCAAGGTAGATACTTTTGCGCTGCATATCTCGCAACGAAGCTGTTCCAGTGTACCTGTTGCATCAACCTTCATTCATTGCCTCCTCGTGCTTCGACAGCGCGTTCATCGGCCCGTTATAAGACCGTATCCGTGAACGAAAACACATCGTCACACTGAATCGCCTTGTAAGATGTCCAAAAGACATCATGCTATATTCCAGGGTTAACTTATAAGGCCGGGAAGGGCAAATTTTTCACCTTCCGGTTTCGCAATTTCAAATGGTGGTCCGGACCAGTAAAAACTTGTTTGACATGTAGGGTTTTTTCAGAACATTAAACCGCGTGTCGCGAAAATGAGGCACCCACTTATCCGGCCAAGGCTTGCCGTCCGGGCCGACTATCTCCAGGGTCTGTTTAGCCCTTTCGGTGGGAAGCGTTCTCTGCAGTTTCTGGTAGCGGCCCGCCTCCAGGATTATATAAAAAGTTTCTCCCGTGTAGCGTCGCAGATATGCCTTGAATTTATCCACGTCCCTGGGTTGCATGTGAACCACGACGCGGTTTTTGGTATAGAAATTTTCGCCTCTCCAGTTCAACTCCCATGCGATCAGCCTTTCCTCCGGGCCCTTGCGCGATCTGTAGTAGGTAGCGTGAAGCTCCTTCTGGCCCCAATGAGGAGAGAGTCGGTACATGTAACTGCCCAACAACCAAAGACCGAACAAAAAACCGGCCGCGGTCATCCCCCACACCGCATAGGGACGTAACTTTCTGAAGATAAGCAGGGCCAAGGGAATGCCCATCAAAATCGTCAGCAGGATGAGAGCCGTTTCAAAGCCCAACTCATAAGGAAACAGCCTGTCGTATTTATAAATAAACAGGCGCACCAAATGCTGGGGATCCAGAATGAGATCCCGGGCCAGCAGAGCGAGCAATCCGAGTGAAGCGGCAACCGAGATAACGATCCCTGCGTCTCTTCGTTCAATCGACTCATCCATCCACATTGCAATCAAAACGGCCATGGGAGGCACCGCCGGCAAAATATAGTGATGAAACTTAGTCTCCATGATCGCAAACAACGCAAAACACAATCCCGCCCATATAACCAGGAAGATGCGGATCTGCCCCTTCTCGTCCTTTTCTGTAGGTCTTGTAGCCCATCGAAGAACCGCAGCGGGAATCAACGCACTCCATGGAAACATTCCGAAGCCCAACTGGGCGGTAAAATAATCCATGGCTCCGCGCTCGCCGTGCACACCGCTTTGTGCCCTCTTGAAATGATGATGGCCGAAATACTCGTTCCAAAATCCCCTTCCATGACGCACCCACATCGCGTGATGCCACGGTGCTGCAACAGCCAACCACACCGCCAACCCCCGCGGTATATCCAGGTCCATGATCAAGCGCCATCGTCGCGACAACAATATGTAAAGCCCCACCACTGCAACCGGAATCGCAACTCCTCCAAGTCCCTTTGCCAAAACTGCGATACCTGTGAGAAGCCAGGCACTGTGAACATAAACATAGCGGGCTTCAAAAATCTTGGTCGACACCGTGGCAACAATGTAGAAAACCCAGAGAGCAATCCATGGCAACATGTAAAGCAAACCGTAGAAATTGATGTTCACACCCTCCGCCAACACCAACACCTTGTTGAACCCGTCACCGATGAACGCTCCGAAGAAAACAAATTGAAGACCGGTTATTACGCCTAGCGCAAGACCGAACATGTGCCATAGCGTCAGCGGAATCCTCCGTCCCAGCGCTGGTTCCACATTGCCGAACGCGAGCGCAATGAATACGGGTATCGACCAGTTGAGCACATGGATTCCCCAAACGAAAACCCCTATCACTGTAAGGAGCAATTCAGCACCAAGAGGGATCAGGTAAAGTTTCCAATTAGCGACCCGAGTATTGGAAACCTTCTCCGAAGACTTGCCGCTTTTTACCCCGCGGGACTTGGAAACAGGCGAAGGTTCTTTCCATTTAAGATTCAAAAAGATCGCTGCAGCGCAAACCAGGAGATGTAAAACCATCATCCCGGGATCCACGTAAAACCTCGACATTGCGTCCTGTCCGGGCGCAAGCAGCAACATAAAAAACGCGGTGCCTGGGATCAACATCCATGGTTTCGCCCAATCCAAGCGCGGCGCGGGTTTGTCCCTGTCGGTAAAAAAAGCCAGCATAATCAGGGCCAGCGCAGCAGTCATGGGCCCTACAAATGGAATGTCCGTTATAGACTGGCGCGTTGTAAACGCGTACAGAGGAGAAGTTGCGCAGATAACAACAGACAAAAGTGCGGTGCGTCTGCCCAGCAACCTGCGTAAAACATGGAACAACACCCAGAGACTTATGATACTCAGCAAAATCACCGGAAGCCGCATCCCCCATTCCGGCCTGCTTGAAAGCGCCATCTCGGATTCAGGAGAATCAAGGCTGTTCACCCCGAATACCCGCATTCCGAAAGCCTGAAGCCAAAATGTCAATACAGGCTTCGACCAAAACCATCCATCCTGCCAAAACATGCTTATAGGATCATTACGCTGCAGCATCGACCGGGAAACCTCTCCGTAATGGGTTTCCCAAGGGTCCCACAATCCATATGACCCGGCCATGGGCACATAGAGAACGGCCAGCGCCAAGAGAACAACGACCGTCAACTTCCATGCGGGCCACCTGTAAACAAATCCCCAGGAACGCTCCGGTACAAAAGTCGCCTTGTCCGAAGTTGTTTTCAGTTCCGAACGGGTTGAGCCAAGCTCTTCGACGGATTCGGCTTCTTCCCCCTTAACACTGTCTTCCGCTATGTTTTTCACGTCTTCACGGCTTTCTCCACCGGAATTTTCACCACAGTCTTTGACTTTTCCAGTACGCTTGGTTGCGCCCATAGGGATATCCGCTCACCGTATTTTGTAGACCGGCCCGATTCAACCTCGGACCCGGTCTGAATCATTAAAAAATCCTTCCAATGCTGCGTCAACCATTCGACTCCAATACCCCAAGCACGCCATCCATCTAAAACTTAAAACCTTTAGTGTCTTTTCACGATAGACTGTTTAGTTTAACGGCCTTGCACGTGTCAAGAGACCTTAGATAGATCCCTTGCTTGCCCGACGGGAAATATTTAGAATGTGCCGGTCAAACAACACGGAATCGCAAAACATGTTTCATCTCAACTTCCGCCCCAGATCTTTGATTGAGGTCACCGTTCAAGACGAAAAAACCGTCGAATTTCCGAAACCGGCAGGGCGATTCTCGGTTATGTCATGGAACATCCAGTATTCGGCGGGCCGGAATTATCACTTCTGGTATGACGGAGGCAAAGACGTTCATGTAAAAAACGAGGATGTTCGCGGCACATTGAAGAAAATTTCGGAAACAATTCGAAGACAACAACCTGATATTCTGATCCTCCAGGAGGTGGATAGAGACTCAAAAAGAACCGGCCGGATAGATCAGCTTCCATGGATATTGAAAGAAGTTGAAATGAATTCCTGGTCGTCAACACCCTACCACCGCTCTCGTTTCGTCCCGGCCCCGCTTGGAAACCCGCTGGGCAGGGTGGATATGCACATGGCGATCGCTTCTAAATACAAGATCTCCAGCGCCGTGCGCTACGCTCTTCCGGGCTTGAACGAGAATTTCATCCGTCGTGATTTTAACCTGAAGCGCGCATTGCTGGAAGCGGCAATTCCGACACAAGAAGGCAAACAGCCGTTAATCGTAATGAACACCCACCTCTCGGCATTCAGCTATGGCGACGGTACATTGGAAAGACAAATCAGCCTCCTGAAAACCCGCCTGAAGGAACTGGATGACGCCGGTTATCCATGGATCCTTGCAGGGGATTTCAACATGATTCCTCCCGGTGATGATCCTGAACGGCTGGGAAAAGAATCCGTTTATTACAGGGGCGACTCGAATCCATTGGAAGAATTGTTCATGCAATACAAACCGGACGTAGACCTGAAAATCTATACGAATCATCCCGGTTCGTACTTCACATACTTGAAATACGGAGAACCCCGGGCCGACAGAAAAATAGACTATATATTTTCAAACAAAAATGTAGATATCCAAGAATTCAGCGTAATACGAGAAGAAGATCCCTCTTCGGATCATCTGCCTCTATTCATGGAAGTGTCGATAAAATGAAAACGTTTTTTTTGACCTATTTTTTAAGCGGGCACAAACCGGTGCAAGTGGAGTTGGCGACATGTTTTTTTTCGATCCAAAGATGCCGGCTCTGTCCGAAAGTTCAAACCGCCCTTTTTTGCGGATTCCGGGGAAAATTTTTTTACAATGAAATTTCTGTTGACGCACTTGCGAAATACAGTTAGGTAACATACAAATTATTCATATTTGCAGATCAGGAGAAGAAGTCGTTCACTTTCTATCGAGGAAAAAATGATCAAAAAAACAGAAATCAAAAAAAGGGGGCGCGGCAGGCCCGCCAAGGGTAGAACAAGCGCATCAAGCCACAAAAGAAGAGTCTCTAGAAATACCGACATCACGGATCCCACCGACGGACGCGCAACGCGTGCCAAGCTGGTCAGGAAGTGGCGTCGCAAACAGGTCTTGGAAGCAGCATTGAAGGTTTTTGCCCGAAAGGGTTATCATGACACTTCAATATCCGAAATAGTCGAAACAGCGGCGATCTCCAGGGGAACCTTTTATCTGTATTTCGACAATAAGAGAGCCATTTTCGAGGAACTCTTGAACCACTTCATCGGAAGAATTCTGTCCCGGATTGAACGTGTCAGTCTTGAACCCAAGGCCCCAAGTCCATTGAAGCAAATCCACAACAATGTGGCAGGCGTAATTGATGAGCTTTCGGAAAACGGAGAATTCACAAAGATTCTTCTATACCAAGCGGTGGGATTGGACGAAGAATTTGAAGGACAGCTTTCCCGTTTCTACGGGCAAATGCTGGACTTGATCGAAGGAGCGCTTAAACTGGGGATAAAGATGAAAATCGTGAGATCCTGCAACACGGAAATCACGGCATGGTTCATCCTTGGAAGCATAAAGGAAATGGCGAGCCAATACCTTTACAAGAAAAAGAAGGACAGGCCGGACCAGCACGTGCTGGTCAAGGAGATTTTGGACTACAATCTAAAGGGTATTTATGCCTGGGATGCAAAAAAATCCGGTTCCAAGTAAAACGGCTGAAAATTCAAAGTCGGGCGACTCGAAAGAGTTCTTGAAAATCTGCGTTCACGGCGCGTGCGGCAGAATGGGGAGGGCGATAACACGAATTATTGCAGAAACACCGCTGTGTGCGTTGGTTTCGGCGATCGAACGTCCGGACCACCCTTTTCAGAAAAGAGACATAGGGCTCTTGTCAGGGCTGGAACCCAACGGTGTCTGCGTCTGTTCGGATCTCGAAAGCGGAATTCGACAGGCTGACGTAGTTGTAGATTTTTCACTGCCTGAAGCAATATCACCGATGCTGGAAAAGGCAGCTGCGAACAACCGGCCACTCGTCACCGGGACAACCGGTATCGAACCCAAGGCATTGGATCTTATGAAAGAGATCTCTATGAAGATCCCGGTGGTTGCAGCCCCTAATATGAGCGTGGCGATGAACGTCATGTTTGCGCTTACCTCACAAGCCGGCCGAATTCTCGGTGACTCCTACGATGTGGAAATCATCGAATGGCACCACCGGTTCAAGGAAGACGCACCTTCGGGCACGGCCATTCGACTCGGTGAAGAAGCGGCTCGTTCCCGTGGACATGACCTGCAAACCGTCGGAAGATTCGCGAGACATGGTCGCATAGGACGGCGTGATCCTGATGAAATCGGCATCATGTCCGTCAGGGCGGGCGACATCGTGGGTGAACATACAGTGCTCTTCGCCGGCCCGGAAGAAAGACTCGAGTTGAGCCACCGCGTTTCCTCCAGGGATAATTTCGCTCGGGGAGCTTTGAAAGCCGCTCTTTGGGTTGCAAACAAATCTCCGGGGTTGTATGACATGCAGGATGTGTTAGGGCTTAAATAACACCCATTGCACACAGCGAGTGAAAATCGCAGTCAGAGACCCGGCATCCGGGATCATGCAACCGAGGCAAATAATGGAAGCCGATTCATTTCTCAGAGAGTTGGACCGCCTTAAAAGGGAAACAGGGTCGGTTCCGACCAATCTGAGTTGTTACGAAACCGAGGATTGCAGGAACTGCACCGCTTGCATGTTCTGCTCCGGGTGCATCGACAGTTACCGGCTTACCCACTGCTCCGGATGTGCACAGTGCTCCAACGGCGCTCATTGTCATGATTGCACGAACTGCCATGACTGCGCTTACTGCAATTTTTGTAGTTTCTGCCTGTCGAGTTCCTACCTGGATCATTGCAGCGGCTGTTCGGGTTGCACATATTGCTTCGGATGCGTGGGCCTGGTCAAAAAGGAATTCTACATCCTGAACGTACGATACCCGAGAAAAGAGTATTTCGAAATCACATCCAAACTGAGATCACAGCTCAGATAGAAGATTCCGGGTTGTCCACCAACCCAGCAAACATCCCTTCCCATCACGCCCG
>SLPX01000264.1 GCA_007131745.1 Myxococcales bacterium | reverse complement strand
TTTACGGCAGCGGAAAAACTCTTTAAAACCAGGGCATTTTTTGTGGAATAAATTATGGTCCATATATATTGGTAGTATAGGCAATAGTATTGCGATACAAAATTAGATATGCATAATGAACTTTAAATATTTATTTACAATGTATATGCTCAAAATGTAGGCATTATTAAATGTGGTGTAAGAGACATAAATAAGAAAACCAATATCAAACTATAAATCCACTTAAAATGGGATAATATGGGTTTTAGGCGGAACAGAAAAGCTTTAATCTTATTCAGTTTATTACAGTTTTTAACATGTATGTTTTTTGGTGAATATTTTTGCGGGCCGAAAAACCGGAAACCCGCCTTTGCAAGAAAACGTCGCAAGCCGCCCAGGCGAAAGAGAGCGAAAAGAGCTGGGGAAGCGAGAAGAAAGGCTACCAAGGGAGATCCGGCGACAAAGGCATTGGTGGAAGGGGAATGGGAATTCAACGAATGTTTGCTGGTGCCTCCCGGGGAAAAAGTCCGAATCCCCCTGAAACCGGATTCCAACATCCATGACGTCGTCGCTTGGATCAGCGGGATGACGTGCCGAAGGTTCATCGTGGGATCGAATATTCGAACTCAAAATGTAACCATACATTCACCGGTCCCGGTCACTCCCAGGGAGGCCTACAGGGCTTTCATCTCGGCGCTGAATGTGATGGGGCTCACCATACAGCCGTCGGGAGGCTATCTGAAGATTGTTGAAAGCCGGAAAAAAGGAGTGTTCACAACTTGTCCACCGGGAAAACCATGCCCAAAAGACGACCGCATGGTAACGCGTCTGATCAGGTTGAAACACGTCGAGCCGAAAGACATCAAGCCCGTGCTGGACGGACTCAAGTCACAACACGGCAACATTATAACCTATGAACCCAACAACCTCCTGATAATCACGGAAACAGGTGGAGTAGCCGCCCGCTTGGCGGGCGTGGTCAGGCGACTGGATGTTGAAGCGGAAGGCGATCGTATATGGATCATCAGGATTCGAAACGCGGAGGCTTCTGAAATCGCCGGTCTTTTATCCCAAGTGTTTGATGTCGGCACACAAAAGCCCGCAGCGCGAAAACGAGTCCAACGAAGGAGACGAGGCAGGCGGCGACCCCGAAAACAGCCGCAAAAACCTGAAGGAGCAACCGGAGTGGAAATATCGATTCTTCTTGCCGACGATCGAACGAACCTTCTCGTACTCGGAGCGGAAGAAGAATCCTACCTGAAAGCAAGGGCACTGATACAAAAGCTGGATATGCCATTGGAAATCGGCGAAGACCGTATTCACGTAATACCACTTGCAAACGCGGATGCCGAAGAGTTGCGGGATACATTGAGCGGCCTGGCCGGCGGACCCCGCGGCCGCGCCACTAGGCAAAGAGGGCGGGCCCGACAGCAAAAGCGACAACCTCGCAAAACCGGGCCTTTCCGGGGAGAAGTAAACATCACGGCCGATACATCCACTAACAGTCTCGTGGTAGTAGCCGCCATGGAGGATTTCCTCAGCCTGGAGAAAATAATAGAAGAACTGGATGTTCCAAGAAGACAGGTTTTTGTGGAAGCATCAATAGTGGAAGTAAGCATGTCCAAGTCCAGGGAATTGGGGTTTGCTTTTCATGGAGGGGCGCCTGTGGGATCCGGGGAAAGTGAATCTTTGCTTATTTTCGGCCAGGACGCATCCAAGTCCATCGCAATAGACCCGGGCTCGCTTACCGGGCTGGCTGCAGGAGTAAGGGGTCCGGAACTGAAAGATGCAGAATCCCTGCTCGGCATTCCGGGAATAAGCTTCCCTTCCTTCGCCGCCTTTTTCAACGCTCTCCAACGAAACGATGATGTAAACATCGTGTCTCAACCTCATATCCTCACCACTGATAACGAAGAAGCGGTCATAGAAGTGGGTGAAAACGTGCCCTTCCAGGCCGGCTTGTCCGGCTTGGGCGCTCTCGGCGGGTTAGCGGGACAACAAGGTGCAGAGGGGATGCCGGGCACTGCCGGGCTGGGCACATTGCCGATGATGTCGATACAAAGACAAGACGTCACGCTTAAACTCAAGATTGTTCCTCACATCAACGAAGCCGACCACGTGCGGCTTGAAATCGAACAGGAAATGAACGAGGTAAAATCAATAGACCCCTCGATGGGTCCCACAACAGCAAAAAAAGCGATTAAAACTTCAATCGTGGTCAAGGATCAGCAAACAGCCGTACTGGGAGGTTTGATCAGTAACAAAAAGAAAAAAAACGTGACCAAAACCCCCTTTCTCGGAGACATTCCGATACTCGGCATGCTTTTCCGCAATACGATTACGGTCGATGAAAAAACGAATCTGCTGGTTTTCCTGACACCGTATATCATTAACGACCAGACTGACTTCAGGCGGATTTTCAAAAGGAAAATGGAGGAACGACGGGAATTCATCGAGCGTCACACTCTTTTCGATGAGTACGACATGGAGGAGGAAATAGATTACCACCGCACCCGGGGGCTGCTCGCCGAAATAAACCGCGTTGCCATCATGGCCGAAGAAGACCTTGAAAGGCGCAGACAAGCGATGGAGGAAAGCAAGGTCAAAGACATTGACGGACCGGTTTTTTAACAAGCTCACATTTACCGATAATCCATCCCGGGATGATCTATTCTCTTAAGCATCAGATTCTTTCAGATACAATCACCGAACCTGTAAGGTCGTAGTCTCCCGTGTCCCCGATTTCCACATCCACCCAGTCGCCGGATTTCAGTCGGGGCGCGCCGTCGGATTCCCTCCTGTCTTCCGTCACGTAAACCACTCCGTCTATCTCGGGCGCCTGGCCGGCATGACGGCCCGTGTATATGTGTTCGCTCTCTTCACTCGGGCCGTCGATCAAAACGTTGAAAATTTTTCCACGAAGCGTTCGCAGATTCTCCCTGGAAATGCCTCTTTGGATCTTCATGCACCGATCCCGCCTCCGCTTGGCCGTATTCAAGGGTGGACGATCCATTTCCGCTGCAACAGTTCCGTCCTCCGGGGAATATGCAAAAACCCCGACATGCTCCAGTTTCCAGCGTTTCAAAAACGTTTCAACCTCCGTGTAGGCTTCATCGGTTTCCCCCGGGTGTCCGACCAGAAGAGTTGTGCGAACAAACGCCTGGGGCCAATATTTCCTGATTCTCTCCATGAGCCGGTTCACGGTCCTCTCGCCGTAACCCCGGCTCATTGCCTCTAACACCGGTTCAGAAACGTGCTGGAGGGGAATATCCAGGTAAGGCGCAATAGTCGGTATTGAAGCCATGGTTTCCAGGAGGCGCTGCGTAACGGCCGAAGGATAAAGGTAAAGAGGGCGAATCCAGCGCAAACCGTCTATTCCTCCAATGGTCATGAGCAGTCGGGAAAGATCTACCTTGCCGTCCAAATCCACGCCGTACGCTGTCAGATCCTGAGCCACGAGGTTTATTTCCTTTACACCCCGGTTTGCAAAGTCCTCGACCTCCTCTACGATATCTTTCATGGGCCGGCTTCTTCCGGGGCCGCGGATTGACGGGACAACGCAGAAAGAGCATTTGCGGCTGCAACCTTCCGAGACTTTTACGTAAGCAGTGTGCAACCCCAGCGAAGGAGTGCGCAAAAACGGACCGGAAGGCAGAAAAGATGCTTTATCCGAAACAAATAAAGATTCGGATTCGTCGTTCGAGAGAAGATCCACGATTCTGTTCAATTCCGAGCAACCCACGAAAAGATCTACTTCCGGAAGAGCGCCGGCAAGATCCCGCCCGAATCTCTGCGGCAGACAACCAAGAACCACGACCTTATCCGCCCGACCGGATTCGCGGCGCATTTCCACCGCCTCCAAAACAGCATCCACGGATTCAACAACAGCATCCTGGATAAAGCTGCAAGTGTTGACAAGGAGCACGTCCGCGTCTTCAGGAGCTTCTACAAAACCGTATCCGGCTCTACTCAGCTCTTCCCTGACCCATTCGGAATCCACGCGGTTCTTGGGGCATCCGAGAGACACAAGAAAACACTTCTTCCCATGAGTGCTATTTCCCCTTCCTTTTTCTTGGCTGGATTTCATTTCCCGAAATCACTCCTGCTTCGGACGACTTTCGGAATAATCAAAAAAAACAAAGAAGCCACTCCGTTAAGTGGAAGGTTTATTCCGTCTTGGCATTCTTCCCGGCATCGGGATCCTCAACTTTTGAGACGGGTTTTTCCAGCGCTATGATCTCATCTTCAACCGATTCCGATTCTTCCGCTTCTTGCGCTTCCAAAGCGTCTGCTTTCTTATCGGAGGCCGAACCGTGGCTTACAAAAGAAGACGCTGAAACAAAATTGCTTTCAATTCTTCTCAGCCTCTTGGCAAACAACAAGGCCAGAATCACAAGACCCACGAAGCAAATGAGACTCATCCCCACCGCCACCACTCCGAGAAGACGCGCGTAACGATCAATTTTCTTCCATGAAGCCGTTCCTTTTTCGCCTTCAGGCGGTTGCACGACTCCGGTAACGGTCTTGGGAGATTCTTCATCCATATCATCGTCTTCAGCATCATCAGCACCGTCATCATCAATCTTTTTCTCGTCTTCCTTGCCGGGATCGGGAGGAGGGCCGAGCCGGCAAGTAGGTCTTCCTTTGAGAATCTCACCGCGAGCCACGTCTTGAAAAGCCAAAACCCGCTCTTCCTTGAAGTCGGAGGGGCAAAGCATCAAAGACATGGCTGAAACGTTGACCCTGTTCAATATCTCCCTGGGTGATGCTTGCGGACTCCTGCCGAGAAAGTAGTATCCCGACAGTCCGGGATTATCCCCTCGCGCAAAATACAGCCTGAACGTGGTTTTCGGTATATTCACCTCAACAGTGCGCGGCACTCCACAACCGGGCACCGGTTCCATTTCGGCCCTGTCACCCCAGCGGCACATCACTACTTCGGACGCGCTCGCCGTGTTTCCAAAAACGAAAACCAACACCAACCCAGCGAATAAAACCAAGTTTCTTTTAAGACTCCTCCATTCTCTGATCATAATCTCTTTCTCTTCTCTTATGCTTACTCGTTCCCGTCCACCTTGCATACAGCAAGCTGCACGTTCGTTTTTCCAATCATCTACCAATCAAACTTTGATCTCGGACACGAAATCCGCCGTTACTACATCGGGCCCGATTACTTCAGCGCCAATCGCTGTTTCCGGCTTTGGAACGTTCCCGGATTCTTCATCTCCCGGACCACCTGAACCGGTCTTGGCTCCTCTTTTTCCCGGACCGCCTACAGATCCACCCAGCGTGAACCTCCGCCTGTTTACCATAAGCACGGCAACAGTGCCCAGTAAACCCACACCGGCACAAGCATAAAGGCCGGCCCGCAGGGAATATGAAGAAATCAACCAGCCGAGAACCGGGCTAACCCCCGCTACAACAAGTCGTTTCACGGAACTTTCCGCGGACAAGACCGTTGCGCGCACATGCGAAGTTCCTATTTCGTGATTGATGATGCTCTTGGTAAACGGAGAATAGACTCCGGTCACACTGTATTGCGCCATCATCAACACCACGCAAATAAACGGGCCGAGCGCATCCAAAAGCATGTAGCTTACTATCAAAACCACGGGCAACGCCCAGAGCACTCCTTTTTCGGTCAGTTTCCGAGTAAGTCCGTTGACATTTCGCGCGGACACGGCAGCCACAAGATTCAGTATTCCGAACACCGCTCCCATTGCCAAAAAATCGAAACCATAATCTTTCAGCAATGGCTGATAAAGGGCGTCACTCATTCTTATTATCACGAAAATCATGGACGAATACAGAATCGCCCACAAGAGAGCGGGTTTACGATGAATGATGGAGAATGCTTCCCCCATAAACATCCTCAAAGCCTTGAACCGACGGAAAAAACTCGCGAAAACACGAGTCGGGCGCGTCGCATTCTTACCCGTCGGCCGGGTTTCCGCGTCAAGGACTCCATCCGATCCCGCCCGTCCGGACCAAACACGGGCTTCCGACATCGCGAACGCAGCGAAAACCGCAGCAAAAGAAACCACTGCGGTGGCGACATATGGCAAGGCCAGATGAATGGTGGCCAAAACACCGCCTATGATCGCGGCAAGCATGAGTCCGATGTGTTTGGCCGAAGTGCCCACTCCTTCCAGCCTGCGATACTCTTCTTCACGACCACCTTGTTTCAGAGTATCGTAAAGAAAAGCCGAATCCGCTCCCGAAGTCAGCGTCAACCCCACAGCGAAGAAAAACTCACATACCGCAAAAACGGCGAAACCATGGGCCATGAGATAACCAAGACTGGAAAATCCCATCAAAAGGGCACCGAAAGCCATGGACTTTCTGCGACCCAACCTGTCGGCCCATGCCCCGGTGGGAACTTCAAGAAGAATCACTGCTGAACTGAAGATAGTATAAAGGAGCATGAACTCAAAAACGCTCAGCCCCCGAGACATGCAGAAAAAATACGTAAAGGGTTTAAACATATGAGCGCACGAAAGGGCACGGAAGAAATAATATAATCTGATGTTTCTACCCATTTCAGTGCGCCTCGGTTTCCCGGTTCTTAGTCAAAATCACAAAAGCCGCCGCGGCCGTCACCCTGCTTGATTCACAGGATGAAGTCATTTCTGATTCAAGTTCAGCGGTGTCCGCCCGCTTGCCCATTCTCACCATTTCCCTAGCGGCCTCGAGCCGCAAAGCTGAATGTTTCAACGCCTGGACCAACGCCTCCTCGGCCATATCATGGACGGTGCCGGCCATGGCGATCGCAACGCCAAGGGGTAGACTCTCACCCATTGAATTGTTTTTCAAGAAACTCTTTCCCTCAGGATTTCCCATCATGCCCAGGGCAGCAGCAGCTCTCTGTTTTTCCCAGGATGCGCTTTGCCTTGAATTCAAAATTTTTTCCAAGACTCTCTGGACCTCGGATTTCAAACGGTCGTCGGACCCATCGACAAGTTTTCGCCGAACCCGGCCCAAAGCAAACATTTCGGCCGCTGGAAGAGCGGAATCCATCCTGAAGAGAAAACGCCTGATCTCCCGTGGTTCCCAGCCCAGTGCGGCAAGGGCGAAAACAGCAGATCTTCTGACGTTTCTGCGGTAACTCTTGATGTCTCTTTCCAATATCTCCACGCCTTTAGGATCGCCCAAGCGAACAAGAGCAGCGGCCGCTTCATGCCTTCTTGTCCACAACGGGTCGTTTGCAGCCTGAAGTATTTCTCTGCGCGCCCGTTCTGATTCCCCATAATGCAGGAGAGTTTCGGCCGCGATTATCCGCAAAAGCAAATTCTCCGAATCCAGGGATTCTTCCAAAATCCGCGTCGCTGTTTCTCCTGCATCGGGTTCTTCTTCAGCCGTTTCCGCATACGCCGGCAATCCGGAAGAACCATCATCTCTCGGGCGGTTTGTTTCCGGGGTTTTAGCCGACGCCTGCTTGTTCGACCATGTATCTGGTACCAGATAACGGACCGTCATCGCAAGCCCAAAGAAACCCAGGAGACTCAACAAAAGGCCGACAGCAAAAACCGTTCCATTCATTCCCGGACGAGACAGAAAACATCTCCCCGCCGGCACTTCGTTTTGTGAACGGGTTATTTCACCAGGGACCAAATCTTCAGATGATATTGAACTCCCCTTTCCGGCGACACCACAGTCTACTTCTTCGCCCGAAATCTTTGGAGGGGTCGCTTCGGCTCTCGAACCGGACTTGAAAAAATCATCCCGGCAGGAAAGGGAACAAAAGGAAAGCACCCTGCTGCCCATTATCGCCGGAGCGGGGGTCGTCACCGAATCAACAATCATGGAGCAATTGGGGCAATTCGCCCGTCTCTCTGACGGCACTGTTCGTTTCATCCATTCACCCGCAAACCCCTTCATGGAAAAACCATCGTGTTTTCCCATCCATATTGTGCGATTGTTCGATGAATATATCTCAGCGCGTACACCCTGCGCCGCATCAACATCTGCAACTCGCTTTCCTCCAATAGCGGCCAAGGAGGATCTTTTTCTTTCGCCAACTCCATCCGAAGCTTTTCCTCGGTGAGTCCCCTCAGTTTTTCGTACAATCTCCGGGAAAACCGCTGCGTGCGATAGAGGCCGGAGCGAGTCACCCTGCTTCCCCTGGGGTTTCTTGGAAAAAAGCTGAGAGTATTATCCATAAAATAAAGGTAATCCCGGGTTGCATTAGCGCGGACGTTTCTTCCACTGAAACGATCCATGTTGTCGATAAGAAAATCGAAAACCATCATAACGCTCATCTGCGCTGCTATTTCATAGTTCTCCTCGTCCATGGGCACATCGGCTCTGAGCCATGAATACCATTTTTTTCGCTGTTCCCAATCTTCCATGGGCAAAAAGCTCAAAACCGGAATCCACCAGGAAACCTCCCCTGCCACCGTGTTGTCGCTCCTGAAAACTATTTCCTCGCTGAGCCTGCGCTTACGCCACACTCCCGCGTTGATTTTTCTGAACAAAACAGCACGCGGTATGATCCTGTGCGTAGCCGGGGGAACCCTGCTCAAACCCAGCAACCTATTGACCCTGTAGGCAGCTATCTCTTTTCGGGGCATGCTGTGATAATGCACTTGGTCCGGCTTGAACGCAGCGCTGGAACCATCGGCAAGATGCAGCCTCAATGAAACGCTCGAACCTCCCCTGTTGACGGTGATCTTTCGAATCTCGGAACTGCGGATCCTCTCCAGCAGAAGCTCGTCTCTTACTCCTTCCCAATACCCGGGACGATCTTCTAAAACCCGCGGAGGTTGAAATTCCCATGGCAAAGAGGGAGGCGGATTCTGATATAGCATGGCTGCCCTGGTATGCTGAACATCATAACTGTACTCAGCAATCCCCCTTGCCCCGGCAGTTCCTGAAGAAAAAACAATTCCGGCAAACACCCATATCGCCCACCATGAAAGACGCTCCCGCGAGGTGCACGCCGAAATCCAGGTTCGGGCCAAGCCTTTCACTGCAACGGAAAAACCTATATTTGAACACATGGTATTCATACTGAATACATAATACTACACACAGGCAAAATGGGTCAATTTTCAGAGTTCGATGGCGGGTTCAGCTCTAGAGAGGAGGTGTTCATAATCCAGTTCCACAGCTTGTCCACCCCTTCCCCGGTCTTTGCGCTGAAAACAATCGGCTTAACAGGGGGCGAAATATTCAGTGCTTCCGCTCCATCACGCGCTGCGATTTTTCGCCGGCTCTTCGGCAACTTGTCGGACTTGGTGAAAACCAGCTTGAAAGGAATCGACAAGGTTTCAAGCCACTCTATCAAGAGATTTTCTTCTTCTTCTGGTCCCCGTCTCAAATCACATAAAATAACCATGCCGCAGAGGTTATTCCGGCCGCGCTTTTCGCCCTCTACGTAGCTCCTGACAAGAGGCGCCCATTCTTCCCGCTTCCACAGAGGAACCTTGGCAAAACCAAAGCCGGGCAGGTCAACAAATCCCAGAGTTCCGCTTTTTCTCAACTCCACTCCAAAAAAATTGATCTCTCTTGTTCTGCCCGGCGTGGAGGAAACTCTTACCTTGCATTTCTTTTCAACCATCAGCCTCAACGCGGATGACTTTCCAACATTGGACCTCCCGGCGAAAGCGATTTCTCTCAAGTCCCATCCGGGAAAACCTTTGAAAGAGACCGCGCCCGTAACAAAACAAGCGCTTTTCACCAAATCGCTCACATGTACTCCTTGAAAAAAAACGTGGGTCCGAATTCACAGCTTTCTAAAATAACCCACCACAACACCAAGCACTCTCGCTCCTTCGTCCACTTGCCGGTCCCTTCCCCGGCCCACACCTGATCGCTCTTCAACGCCTCTTCTGGCGAGGCTCATCCGTCCCCCCTTTAGCAGCACCATAAGTTCTCCGTCGATCACCAAGCCGTCCCGCCGCACAAAGAGAAAATCCCCATTACTCAAACCTTCGCACGGAAGACAGTCATCGCCGACCCTTACAACAAAAAGGTCTCTGGATGCTCCAACCATCAACCGGTCCACCGAGAGCCTTTCCCATACATTGTTCTCGCTCAAGGGATCCTCACCGTCATTCACAGCGCCCACGAGAGGTAGGCACAAACTCCTTCCAACCCTGTTCAGCGGCCTGAGAGCGCGTGCTTTTTCACCGTCACGTGTCAAGTACCCCTTGCGCTCGAGCGCGCACAAGTGTTCATTCACCCCGTTTGTTGAACGTATACCAAGGGACAACCCGATCTCTCTCAGTGTCGGAGCATAGCCCCGCTCGTCGATGTATGACGTGATGTAGTCTAAAACATTCTTCTGGCGGGCGGTCAGGTCCTGCATTTTCCAATCCTGGACGATTCACGGATCCCGTCACCGGAGGTTAAGGCAAAGACATGTCTGCGGTTCACGGGAGAGGCTGCGCCATAATATCACCGACCACCTTACCGCCGGGCGTCGTTACCACGTAAGACTGATTCGTAATTCCCGAAAAAATTATGTAGAATCTTGTTCCCTGCGGCAGCGGCCCACTGGGCGTATTGGGCGCGACAAATACCCACCGTGAGCTGTAACCGGACTGGTAAGCGCCCGGCATGGACACCACTTGCTCTTGGCTCCTGAAAGCATGTGCCGCTCCGATATTGCATGAATCATAACCCCATTCCCCGGGGTCATTTCCCACGTTGGGGTTTTCCCCGATGTTGACGTCAAACCAGAGCACGCAATTAGCGCTGTGAAAATTCTGGTTGACTGAATGGTTTCCCGTTCCTATCGGCTGGTTGAATCTTACCTCAAATTCAGTTATCGGCGGCACATCACTTGATATTACACGGCGCGCCACGCTCGCAACTTCAATGGGTTGATTCGGAGCGGTGTATAGAGGAGCATAAAAATCTCTTTGCACAAGCTGATCCCCTACCGCTGCAACGGCATGGATCCTCAAGTGGTATTTTGCGCCCGGATCCAGAGCTTCCTCAAACGTAATTGAAAGGTATTTTCCATCGACCGAAGTTTGAGTTCCGATTTTTTGCGTGTCAAACTCATCAATCAGTTCTATATGCAAGGTTTCGCTATCCACAGGAAGATTGAACAAAACGTGAATGGGTCCGTTGTACGGAATAATGGAGGGACCGGAACCGGAATCTTCGAGAGCGTCTACATTGCTGTAGTCGATTCTAAGCTGAGTCGAATAATTGTTCCGAAGTTGAATGACGCGCTCAGGGTCGTATGTGTCGCCGAAAGAGAGAAAAAAGCTGCCTCCCCGGTAGTCGAAAATGCCGTCCCCGTTGTAATCAATGGGGGGCACCTTCACCATGAGTGTATCATCCACGTTGTTCCCCAGCCCTATGTAATCAGGCAACCCGCTGAAAACGGCTCTTCCGGAGGAATCCGAAGTTGCATCCAGAGTGGAAGTGCCCACGGGCAAGGCCCAGCCGTCCGTCATGTCCATGTACCTCACATAGGTGGAAGCCGAAATCGACACATCGGGAACCGGAGCGCCCGACTCTGAAATCAGCCTCACCGTCATCGACTGGTCGGCCGGAACCAAGCCTATAGGTCCAATCGACAACACGGCATTGCCCAGAGGAAAATTCCCCGCCGCGTTGACAAAACTCCTGGTCAAAACGGCCGGCATATAACCACCGGCATGCAGCAACACAATGACGTCTCCGGATGCGGGAATTTCCGCAACCATGAAAACGCCGTTGGAATCCGTCGTGGTGATGGCAGGTTCTTCCCCGCCCGCGATCACCGTAACATCAACTCCCCCTGCAATCGGGGCTTCGGTCACGGCATCATAGACGACTCCACCAACCGAACCCGAAGGCGTTACGTTTTCCACGGTCAGGTTTTCTTCCAGTTCCGTCTTCCCTGTACATCCCATAAAAAAAAGGGTTAATACGGCCAAAACAAAAGCCCTGCTTTTCATGCTCTTCCTCCATCTGGTTTGCATTGCATTAAGCGAACAAATTATTTTATCTACAATCGTGTCTTGACAGATCCTGCTCCTGATTCACAACCGATCAAAATGATGAAATCGCCAATCCCGTCCTTTGTTTGAAAACAGCGGTCCTGGCTCCGGCAGACATGCGGTCCCACCGGTCCTGGGGGGCCAGGCCCAAAACAAGACCTACCGCTGTTCCAATGACGACCGCTCCCGCCACACCGCCGACCGTATACCAAAAACCACCCCAATTTCTAAATTTCCGCCATCGCTGTTTCATGGTCGTTCGAACTATGGGCGGTTCTTCCTCTTTCGTTTCCTCTACCAAAGTCCCATCCAATGAGACACCGGCAAACAATTCCTGTGCAAGATCGGCTGGTTTGCTTCCAGGGTCATTTACATCGATTTTGTCCCTCACAGGCCCCTTCAGCAAACGTTGCGTCCTCAAATCATAAGCAAACAAATTAACGGTCGCCTCGTTTCCCTGCATGGTGATTCTTCCCAGAACCATAATTTCAACCCCAAGGATCCTGCCTGCTCCCAAGACACCCGCGCCGGCTCGTGCGTCCCCGAGATTTTGAAGGGCCTGAGCAAGATGACCGAACAAATCTTCGCTCAACCGCTCCATCTCGATCATTACAACCGCTTCGTCAGGAGGAGCCGCTTGCACCACCCTGGTAACCGACCCGTGGCCGTCACGCCTCAAAGTCACATAATGGTAACCCGTCCTTACATCCGGCAATACTACGGGAGTAGGCCCAACCTGTGTGCCATTCAAAAAAACCATGGCCGCTCCAGGCTTGGAGTCCACATTGATGGTGGTAGTTCCGAATTCATCCCTTTCGAGCCGGAGATTAAGAAACAACTCTTCGACTCCGGCGGGAAATCTCTTGGAGTCAAACTTGATCCTTGGATTCAAGGCCATGATCTTCAACAGCGCTTTTCTCGCCAGCGCTTCATCACCTGTTTGGAACGCAGCCGACACCTGGGTTGTAAGGGCTTTTTCCAACGGTTGAAAACCAAAAGAACCATCTATAAATCCATGAAAATGAGCTTCATACGTTTCCACTGCTTCGTTGATCATTTCAACGGCTTGTTCGAGTTCCAGGTTGAACAGAGCCTTTTCCGCATCCGATACAAGTCCTTCGGCCTTAAGAAAGGCACTCTGTATTTTGTCGGCCGGTTCCAGGATTTCCTGGGCCGGCTTGAAATCCATTCCCTGATGATGACGCAGGTTTTCTTCGATTTGACGCACCAAATCCTCGCACCTGGCCCTGTATTCCGCCCTCATATACCAGTACATTGACCCCTTCGGCCGTTCACCAGGACTCTGTTCGGCACTGGAATCATCTTCAAATGCCTTATCTTCCTTTGGTTTCCAGTCATCAGACCCGGCCTGCGCCGAAAATCCACCGGAACATAGGACAACAACAAACACTATGATACCAAGGGCTGCCGCATCCTTACGAAACACGCCCAAACCACCCGGATTTTCCATCTTTCTCATATGAGCGCTCCCTCGAATTGTTTAAATTCAGTCATCATTTCAAAACGTTAAACAATTGTCTCTTAACACGGCTACTATTTGAGTCTACAATAATAATGAAAGCTTCCACATGTTTTTTTCTTTTATAAATCCACCTATCCCCGATGTAAAGGTAAAGATAATCCGACACCTGCCTTCAAAAGTTGATTGCAAAAGGAAACATTGTTCACTATTCAAATTGCAGATCCTGAGCATTCCGAACGGTTTCGGAAAAAACTTCGACCAACGGGGACCGTTTCCCCGAAGAGAAGCAAAAAGCAGGTTTCGATGTTATACTCGTCTTCACACTTGACGGCTCGGAAATTTGGAGCCTTCAAATCCATCCAAGAGAGTTTGGCCGATGCAGACCGGTGAACGATATGGAAAATACATGCTTTTGCATCGTATCGCATACGGAGGCATGGCGGAGATTTTCAAGGGCAAGGCCATCGGCGCAGCGGGATTCGAGAAAAACGTAGCCATCAAGCGTCTCCACTCCAGGTACGCGGAAGACCGCGATGTCATCATAATGCTTCAGGACGAAGCCCGCATAGTGTCTCAACTGAATCACCAAAATATTTGCCAAGTGATGGATCTGGGCAGGGTGGACGACACCTACTACATTGCTATGGAATTCATTGACGGAGCGGACCTTGCGACCACAATGCGCCGAGCCGAAA
The DNA here is from genome assembly GCA_007131745.1 of Myxococcales bacterium. The sequence goes on along the minus strand of SLPX01000264.1, from coordinate 17,005 downwards.
AAATTTTTCCCAGGGCGCTTCCCTACCCTGCAACCCTTTTCATAATGAGCGAAATCCTTTCGGGGCTGGATTTCGCTCATCGAAGAACCGACGGTGAGGGAAACAGTTTGGGGATCATTCACAGGGACATCAGCCCGCAAAACGTTTTGATATCCATGGAGGGAGAGGTCAAAATCATTGATTTCGGCATTGCAAAAGCAAAAGGACAATCACACAAAACAGAGGCCGGGGTCATAAAGGGCAAATACCGGTACATGTCTCCGGAACAGGCCAGGGGCGAGCGCATAGATCATAGAACCGACGTATTTTCCGCGGGGGTGGTCTTCTACGAATTGATCCTGGGGCATCCCCACAGCCGCGGCCTCACGGATATGCAGGTGCTGGCGCGGATACAACAAGGCTACCTGGATCCGCTCGACCAGCTCATTCCGGATCTACCGGCCGAAATCACGGAAATGATCGACGTGGCGCTGGCCCCGGATCCTGAAAACAGATGGACGTCGGCTGGACATTTCAAACGCTCCATCGACAGCTTCAGCCGTGTTAATGGTTTCGAATTCAACAGGGATTCTCTTTGCGAACTCATGCGCCGACTTTTCCCCGAGAGATCGGTGCAGAAGAAATTGTCCGCCGCCACAAAACCGGCCAAACCCGGAGATCTTGTTCTTGAAAGCAACCTCGGCATGACCCAAGAACTTGGAATCGATCAGGTTATCGAAGTCTCCCCACTAGAAGAAAATGTCGATCCCGCGGAAGCAGCCACGGCCCTGGCAGGTCCCCTGAGCGGCTATGCAGCGCGCAAAGAACCGCTTGTTAACCAAAAGATCCCGCTCCGTCCAGCAAAGCAAGCCGGACAGCGACCGTACAGAGACCCCAGAAAAAACCGCAAGCGATCTGCAGTGGACAACGATCCTGTATTGCCGGTAAACGCGGGTTTTCCTCCAAATGTCGCTCCAACCGCCGCGGTGCTCACGGATCCCGGATTGAAAGCGGCATGGGATGCCCACCAGGAATCAAAGAGCCCTCCTCCTCCTGAAAGATCGCCTGACCCGCCGCCCCCGAAATCGCACTTTCCAAGTCCTGAAAAATCCCGAGTTCAACCTGTTGTTGACCCCCCGGATTTCGGCGACACGACCGAACAGGACCAAAACCACGAGGATTTAACCGAACCGAAAAGAATTAAAGGGCGTTCAAAGTCGGGTTTCAAGTCAAAAAAAAAAAAAAAGCGCACAGCCGAAACCGCGCCGGATAAGGATCGTTCCGAGTCTACTCTAGGCGGAACCCTTCTCTATGCATTCATTATCCTGTTACTGTTGGGCGGCGCCGGTTATGTCGGATATCAATACATGCAGTCCCTGAAAGAAGACAAGCGCACCGATGGATCTGAAACGGATTACGGTTCCGGAGAATCGCCCAAGCTGATCAAGACCACTCTTGACGTGTCCACGGAACCTGAAAACGGGGCGCTCATCTTGGTAAACGGAAGAAGCACGGGTGCACGGACGCCCTCGGTCATCGACTTGCAAGCCCCCAGCCCGGTTGTGGTCGAGCTCGTCAAGCAGGGTTATCCTCGTTGGGTGAATGAATTTCACCTTACTCCAGGAGAACCTCTTCGCATCGAAGCGGATTTGCGACGACCTCCCGGAGCGGAAATTTCCTCTAAAAAACCGGCTCGCCCTCGAAAAACGCGCCGAACAAAAACAAAACGCGGTCCAAGACCCGAACCTAGTCATCCTTCAAGGCAAGACGATGAAACCGGGGGCGCGGTCTACGGCCCGGGATTGGAAGAGACCGGCAAAGGCATAGTGACGATAAGAAGTCCGGACAAGGGTTGGGTATACATCAACAATCAGCGAATGGGAGTATCGCCTTATACAGCCACCCTCAACCCCGGCAGCTACACAATACAATTAAGAAGAGGCGAGCAGAGTTCGCCTCCCATGCACATAACGGTCAAAAGCGGAACAAAAAGAAACATCTCGTTGAAACTCAAGTGAGCACCGGCATAGATAGGTCAGGCAACAACCACGGCTCCCGCCCAACGGTCGGACGGAATGAACTTTCCGGCCGTTTCATTGACCTCCACGTCACCGTTGAAAAACGTTTCCATGGAATGCGGCTGGATCTTTTTCTCACCAAGCGGTTCCGGTTGTCACGAAGCCGGGCCGTAAAGGTCATCGCTTCAAACCTGACCATAAACAACTTGAAACCATCCAAAGCCGGAGTGCGAGTTGCATGCGGAGACAAGATTCACATCCGCCGGCCCGCGCCCAAGGATCCACCCGTGCCGACCGATTACGTTGTTTTGCAGGAAGATTCCGAATACACGGCAGTTGGGAAACCGGCCGGCTTGCCGGTTCACCCCACCGGAAACTTCCTTGAAAACACCCTTACCAGCCTCTTGAAGAAACGATACGGATCCGATTCCGCGCCCGTGCCGGCTCACAGATTGGACCGTGAAACATCCGGCGTGATCCTGATGTGCCGTACAAAGCGTGCCGAACGCGAATTAAAGAAATGTTTTTCGGAAAACAAAGTTCAAAAAACCTACATGGCCCTGGTACACGGCCGAGTCGCGGAACCCGGCAAGGTGGATTTTCCCTTGGGTCCTGACACAAACTCTATCATCCGGATTAAGCAGGGGGTGAACCCGGAAGGGCGGCCGTCGCTGACCCATTACCACCCCGTGAAAACAACCGATTCTTTTTCACTCTTGGAAATCCGGCCCGAAACCGGCCGCCAGCACCAAATACGCGCTCACATGGAAGCGATAGGCCACCCCATTGTAGGAGACAAGATTTACGGAAAGGAACCGCAAATATTTTTGAATTATATCGAGCACGGGATGACCCCGGAGATAATGGAAAAACTCCTTCTTCCCTTCCACGCGCTCCACGCATTTTCCATCATCTTTCCCCATCCGATCACCGGGGAAACGACACGGGTCGACGCGCCTCCACCCCCCTATTTCACGAATTTTCCGTTCAGTCTCGAAATGTAGACCTGCAAGTGTTGACTAGAAACAGGACTGACGGCCGTAGTAAATGAACTCCGCGGTTGCTGCATACTCGTGACAGGAGCGTATGTTTTCGTTCGCTCCCCGCACCAAGAAGTAAAAATCAGCATCATCAGTGAGACCACACTTTCCTTCCCACCAGACCTTTACCGACCACTTGTTGCCCTGCCACGTGCCCGCGTTGAGGGAAGTCCATTCCTGATCCCATCCGTCGGAACAATCAGCGTTCCAGTCATACATTAATCTCAAATACACGTCTGCAGGGTTCAATCCGTAAGGCAAAGTGAAAGTGACTTCTATGGCGAAACACTGGTCAGCACCCGGGTTCGGTATGCAATCCAAATGAAAAGCCTCGCGCGCCACGAAGTGGTACCAGTCCTCGTCCCCCTCGGGATAGATCGTGGCCAAGAGTTCGGAAGGCCCTTCGTCTTCCCATATCTCCCCGAGTGAACCTGAAGTCTGAGGCCATCCCCTGGCCGTTGCACAGGTGTCGTTGCTCTCGTATTGATCCGGTGGCAAGCCGTCGTCGGTCTCCCCGGTGCAGCTGTGGTCGAGTGCATCGCACTGTTCGGGTTGCGGGCCAATTCCGCCTTCGCACGGCCCCCATTGCGGATCGTCCTGGGTTCCTATGCAGTACTGGGTTCCGAACTCGCACTGTCCTACGTCGGTGCCGCAATCACGGAATTCACCAAGCACGCACGCGCACCCCTCATCGATCACGCCGTTGCAGTTGTTGTCCTTCCCGTCGCATTTTTCTTCCTCAGGCCCCTTTCCGCCCACGCATTCCGTCCACACGCCAAAATGACACGTCTGGGTTCCATATTCGCATTCACCCACGTCGGTGCCGCAAAGCCGGGTCGTGCCGTGGACACAGTCACACACCTCGTCGGTCAGGCCGTTACAATTATTGTCGATCCCGTCGCACTGTTCCGGCTCGGGTTTTCGGGCATCGCATTCCTCCCACTGGCCGTTGTAACAATACTCATAGCCCTGCTCGCATTCGGTTTCACAAACCCGGCGAAGCGGACCGCGGTCGTCTTCGTCGATCTTTCCGTTGCAACTGTCGTCCCGTCCGTTGCACTCCTCGGGTTTGGGAACGCAAACCCCATCACAGGCCAGCCAGGTGTTGTTCGAGCACACCTGGGTCCCCGGATTCCCATGAGCATCCACGCAATCCCTCACCTGGCCTTCTGTACATATAATATTCACGGGGGTCGAAGTGCCGCCGTCGCTGCATGACATCAACAAAACAAACGCGGACATCCCTGCGAGCGCGTACCCCACCTTTTTCAAACCAAAGTTTTTCATAACTTCACTCCTTTTGCTCTCCTGGAAAAACTCCCAAAACAACATTAATCAACTGTATTTTATGTAAATCAGCTACACTAATTTCAATAACAATAAGGCTACAAAAATCCCGGACCAGGGTCAAGCAAAACCCCGATCTCGACACATCGCGTCAGTGAGGCCTTCTAATTCCAACATTAATCGAATGTCAACAACGAAATATTCTCCCCAAACCGCGTCCAAACCGTGAACCCCTACGTTGACGCGACAAAACCGCTCATCGAATCAACAGGTCATAAGGCATCCGGGTGAAAAACATGTCATCATGCGCAAACAAAAAACTCGGCGGGATCGTTTTGAGAATCCCATATGCCGGAGAGAGTGGGCTCCACTTAACGTCAGAATCCATTCCCGCGTTTTTTGGTCCGGTTCCAACGATCCCTCCAGTCAGCTTTGCAATTAACCCTTTCGGCTCTTCAGGATACACCAGGACCGGAGAATCCACGGGCAGATTCGCCTTTCGACGAGCCTCCGCCATTGCATCACTCAGACCTCCGATATGATCAACCAGCCCCAGGTCTTTCGCCTGAAGTCCGGTCCAGACCCGCCCTTTTGCTGCTTTTTCCACTTCTTCCTCGTTCATGTTTTCGCGACCTTCGGCTACCGACTTCACGAACCTCATGTAATGTTCATGGAGTTTCTTTTCGAGCATCTTTTTCTGTTCCGGCGTAAACGGCACAAAATTGCTCTTCAAGCCGGCGAACGGACCTTCCTCCCACATGTGGATTCCAACTCCCAGCTTTTCCATCAAGGTGCTCACATCGGGTTTTCCGGCAAAAATGCCTATACTGCCTGTCAAAGTGGATCGCTGGGCGAAAATCGAACCCGCGGCCGAAGCTAGTTCGTATCCTCCGGATGCAGCAGCATTGCTCAAGGATGCAATGACAGGTTTGACCTCACCCAATTTGGCGAGTTCCCGCCTGATTCTTGAAGACGCGGTAGCGCTTCCACCCGGGCTGTCGATCCGGATCACAACCGCCTTGATCCTGGGTGATGCCCTCAATCTTCGGATCACCCTGATCAATGTTTCGTCTCCTGCCGTGTACCGGTTCAGAAAGGGTATTCTGCGACTGCGACCCGATACTATATCTCCCTCCACGATCAACACAGCGATCGCATTCCTGCGCCCCCATTCATGATCTCTGCGCACCGGATCACCCGCAGGAATCAACCTGACACTGCGTCCCACCAATTTGCGGAGCTTTTCGTTCACCTCGTCTTCGTAAATGGTATCGTCTGCAAATCCCAACTTGAGCGCCTCACCGGGAGTAAACGGCACCTGTTTCATTTTTTTCTTTACGTAACGTTCGGATTTCAACGCGCCGCGGGCCGAAAGCGCACGGATCCATTCTCCGTAAGTCTCTTTCAAAATCTCACTGCTTACTTCCTCTGCCTCGGAAGAAGGTCCCTCTCGATCGAAAGTCTCGGGCGCGGTCTTGTAACCCCCGTGCTTGACAAACTGGACGCGAACCCCCAGGCGCTCCAGAAGTTTCCTGTAATACAACCTCGAAACGGACATTCCTGAAATCATCAAGCCGCCCGAAGGATCCAACCACACATTGTCCGCTGCCGTCGCAATGTAATACGCGTTGTTACCCGGCGTCTTGACCACCGCAGCCGTCTTCTTTCCCTTTTTTCTCATGCGTTTCACCAGGTCCCGCACCTCCTGAGCCCGCGCCCAACCCGCGCCTTCATCCGAAATCGAAACTATCACGGCAGCGACCTTGCGGTTCCTTATGGACCGCTCAGCATCCAGTACAAATGACAAGAAAGCTTTTTCCGAAGCCGATGGAGGAGGAACTCTCAAGACAACCGCCTTGTCACCACGTTGATACACCGAGGGAGTATCAGCCCCGCTTATCCGCACCCAACCTCCGGCACCGCTGAACACGCTTCGGTCCAACCCGGCGCGCGCGCTTCCAAAAGCCGCTCCCATCCCTGCCCCCCAATTCGAAAAATTAACCGCCAGACCAAACACCGCTCTGAAATCATTCACATCCTGAATTCCATCGGCAGGTCCGTCTGTGGGAATCTTCCTGTACCTGTACTCAAGCTCCCCCCTCAAGAAAATCCCCCGCCACAACCTCCATTCCAGACCGAACCTGGGATCCGCTGTAGACCGTCTTTCCCCCAGCCGCGCCCCAAGCATCAAGGTCAAACGGGAGTCTCCCATCGGCCGCCATCCGGCTTCCAAGTCCCAGGTTCGTTGCAACGGCAACCCGTTCCACCATTTCGGCATGAACACGTCCGAGATCTTCATTCCCAGAGCAAAATGAGGAACCGGGCGCAACAGGCTGGAAAATTCCCAGGTGGTCATACCATCGAGCCCTTCGCTGCCCGGACCGATGAAATGGTTTACCGACATTCCAACGCTCGCTATAGGGCTGATTTTCCACGCCAATGAAAATCCCAGCTTTCCCACCTCTCCGTAACCCGGACCGAAAGAATCCGGCCACCTCAGGTACTGGCCGGTAACCCCGTAGGCGAGAGGGACCCATGGGATTTTTTGAGCCCAGAAAAAAGCGCTCCCCGTACCCCCACGCCCACTGCGTGAATCCATCTCGGTGTGATGTAAACTCAGGCTCCAGTTCCGTATAAAAGCCAACCCCGCGGGATTGGTTTCTCCGCACCATGCTTCCGGAGGCCCAAGCAAACCCGAGCCGAACAACAGAATTCCTTCCGTCGGCCGGTCATCCAATCTCCGCCCCTGCGCGCGTGCAGCGCTGCCGACCATGCAAATCATCAGCGTGCAAACGGCCGCGGCTGAAAACGCCCGGAGCTTCCGGGAGACATTCTTTTCATGTATCATTTTTCCATCCTGTATCGATATTCTGCAATCATCCGTCTCACGACAAAAGGGCGAAGCGTCATCATCCCGGCGATAATATATCGCCTGCCTCCTTGAAGCATCTACTCTCATGGATGACCAAAAAACAAGCTCTGAATTCGCACTTGGATCAATCCTTCCGTGGAATAACAAAGTTTCTTTGAGGCTGATTTCACCTCTTCGTACCAGACTTGACGCCATGCTGTCCGCGGGCAAAAATGGGCTGCAAAAAACAGACGACAAAGGTCATGGAATGAAACCAATCTCATCCGTTTTTCTTGTAGCGTTTTCAGCACTCGCTCTTCTTTGGGCGGCCGCGTTCCAACTTTCGTGTGAAACCGGCGACACGAAAGACCTGGAAGATGCAGCGGCAAAGGATCTCACAATCGAGATAGATGTTGTTTACCCAGAGGGAGCGGTGACGGAGGGATTCCGTCCGTCGGTAGCAGTATACTCGGCCGAGGACTACAATGATTTCTCCGCAAGACCGGAAGCTATGCCTGTGGCCGCGCTTCTGGGAGAAGAAGGGGAAAACTTTCTCGCTGGTTTTGTCATGAATTTCGCCCAGAACGAGGTGTATGATTTCCCGCCCGGCGAATACTCGGTCGTCATCGGTGTCGCATACGCAACCGGGATGCCATCCCACGTTGAAGGGACCCCGTGGCTCCCCATGAGCGTTTCTCTCCAAGAGAACGGAATCGCGATCCTCGTTGAGGCCGAAGATGAAAGCTGGCGGAACGAATGAAACCGGGCCCGGCCACAATATCGAAAAGAGTTTTCTCTAAAAGGGTCGAGCGTTTCTTGGCGTGGTTAACGTGCTTTCTATGCATGGTGTTCTCTCTATGCTTTGAAACCATGGCTTATGGTGGTCAAGCACCGTCTTCCTCGGATTGGGATTTGCGTTCGGCCAAAAAGATCGGGGAAAAGAAGCTCAAGGACACCGTTGATTCCAAGAAACCACGCGTCATTTTGACTCCCATGGCGGGCGCTATTCGCAACAGCATCAGGTTTGAATACGAAATTCCGACCGGTCCTGATGAAACAACACCAAGGGTAAAGGAATTGGTTGATTCAGGCTGGGGGAGCGCGTTCGCCTTGGTTTTCGTATACGGCCGGTTTTCCTTGTTTAACGTCTTTTTCGTCGTTCCGTCCGTAAACAGCTCCACCGTTGTGGGAGACGTCCTTTCCATGGATTACCGCTTGCCGGTGCTCGCATGGCTGGATGTCCGCTTCGGCCTCGGTTTCACCTATCACAGTGTCAGGACGAGCATACATGATTTCAAGGACACGGTTACAAAAGAAGGGGTGGAGGCAACCGCTGGATTTCCCTTGTTCAAAGTAAAAAATGATGTTTTCGCTCCTTTTCCGAGAATAGGATTTCGATTCTTGCTTCCTCTACAAAACTGGAGTGTCACGCCCTACGTGTCTTACCTTTACGAAGGTTTGAAACTCAGGATCCACACCCCCGGAGGTTCGGTCTACATCCCGGCACCTGTCGACGATCTCAAGACAATCCCCCCGCTGGATGTCAAAAAATGGAAGCACTATCATTCAGCGCTCATCGGAATGGAGTTGTTTCTCAATTTCCACCACGCAATGCAACTCCGCATCCGAGCGCACTACAACGCCAACCACAAAAAGTGGACCGTGCGAACCATTGGAACCGCTTTTTTCCACAGGGATTGGCCGGTCGGGCTTTCTTTCTACCTGGAGTATTCCCAGGGAACCGTGCACGATAATATTTATGGCTTTGTCGGCCCCTCTTTCATGTTTTGACAAAGGAATTTTTTTTTCCGCATACTGAACTTCTCTTTGAGTGCTGCTCTATTCTTGCCTTGTCAAAAAAGAGTGTCCGAGTTATTGTTGCCCGGTGTTAATCCGACCATCCAAGCACGATAGATTCCGCAAAAAAGAGGTAATATGCAGGTATTTTCTCTCGAAGATCTGAGAAACGAGCCTCGTCTGTACAAAAAAATCGCCGAAACTATAGCAAACGACGGCCTCGTGGCCTTTCCCGGTGTAAACGGATACCGCCTGGGAGCGAACGCTCTTTCACCCAAGGCCGTGTCTTCCTTGCAACAAGCAAAGAGGAGGGCCACGAACAGACCGGCGCTCGTTTTCATTAGTAAGAGGGAGGATCTTTCCACTCTTGTAGAACGCATTCCTGACCTGGCGATCAAAATAATGGATGCATTCTGGCCCGGCCCGGTTACGATCCGCCTTGAGCCGGGAGGGGATATTCCTTCAAAGATCAAAAAAGCCCTTGCCAAAGCCACCGGGCTGATCGGCTTTCGCATTCCTGTGGCCGAGGTATCCGCTGCAATCACCCAGGCACTGGGATCTCCCATGCTTGTTTCGAGCGCAAACCGTTCACGCAAGCACGGTTCTCAATCGATTTCACAAGTAAGAAAAAACTTCGGAACTTTTCTTGACATTCTCATCGACGCGGGAGATTTGTCGCCTGGAAAACCCTCGACAATAGTCGATGCCACGAACTCGAGTTGGACCATGATCAGGGAGGGCGCCGTGTCCAAGGAGGAACTCACCAGGACCATCGGATAAGTTGCAGACCGCGCACCGGTTCTCGACACGAATTGCCGACTGATGCAAAATCGTTTACCCGGCCGCTTGTAGTGATTCCGCCCGAAACCAAAGACTAATGGTTGCAACAAAAGGCCCCCAATATCATTGCATACGGATAATCAAACAATTACTATGTGGGGAACATATGCGAAGCAGCAGAGCAAAAATCCCTGAAGCAAAGGTTTGGTGAAATACATGGCCAAGCGCATGTCCAAAGACGCTAAAAACAGGTTGAGACAGGCAGTGGAATTCGTTGAAAATCGATCAGCCGCGGAAATCGTGGTATCCATCCAGGCGGATTCCGGCAGCCATGCAACTCGGGGAATCATCCTCGGTTTGATACTCCCGGTGATCGGCTTGGCATACATGTTGTATGCAGAACAAGTCTTTGAATTATGGGCAATCCTGGCCAATACCATAGTGCTGGAAATCGCCGGAGCCTTGCTGGGTTGGTCCGCTCTCAGGATCAACCCGCACTTGCTCGGATCTAAACAAGTGGAAAAACGAGTGGAAGAGGGAGCCATGGCCCGATTCTACCGTTTGGGCGTCAGCCGGACCCGGGATCGTTCGGGCATCCTTGTCCACGTATCATCTCACGAAAAAAGGTGCGTGGTTCTGCCCGATATAGGCGTCCAAGCGGCCATTGACAAGAAGGAATGGGATCTTGCAATCAAACCCGTCGAGGAAGCCGGGAGACTCCCTCTCTGGAAGGGGGAGGGATACAAAAAACTTGCAGAGGCAATCGAATCCTTGGCGCCCCTTCTTGAAGAGAAAGTCCCGGCCAGGGCCGACAATTTCAACGAGCTGGCCGATATCGCCGATGAGGATGCAGTATAGGACTTTGATTGCAGATTTTTCAGGAGACTTAGAAATGGCGAATAGAAATGAAAATGACAAGCGCCGGAGATTATTCCGTTTGACCGGTTGGTTGGCTGCGGCAGCGGTCGTATTGACATTATTTCTGCTGCCGGTCATGACGGTCTCTGCATACAGACCGGGTGGGGGACATACATATTCCGGCGGGAGCAGCGGTTCATCAGGAGGAGGTTTTTCAGGAGGAGGTTCCTATTCCGGTTCCGGAAGTTACAGTGGAGCAGGCGGGGGTTTTCTGGGAGTCGGAAGCCTCACCGGATGCGGATTGCCCAAGTGGAGCGAGTACATTATCATAGGGTTGTTTTTGGTCGGTTTTATTTTTTCCTCGGTCCTTCCCAAGCTCACCAATTCCGATGAAAATTGGGCAAGCGGCGGAAATGTGGCGTGGGGCGCTCCACCTCCTCCACCTCCACCCGATCTATCGGGACTGCGTCAACACGACCCCAACTTTTCTTCAATAGTGTTGGAGGATTTTCTTTCCAACTTGTACATGCGGACAATGGAGTCAAGGGGAACTTCCCGGGCGGATGTCACGGGCGGCCTGAAAGCCCTGGCACCTTACCTGTCTAAAGAGGTCCGGGCCACGATTGCAAACCGGGGCAACCGTCCCGTTCAGGAAGTGACCGGGGTTGTCGTCGGTAGCCAGAAAGTAACATCCCTGGCCGGCTTGGGTTCGGAAACCGTGACGATAAACGTGGAGTTTGAATCCAACTACACTGAAATCTACCCTGCAACTCCCGGCGGAAAACCTCCGCAACCCATGGGCTTTTACGCCAGGGAACGATGGATTCTCAGCCGCTCTGCAAACGCGAAAAGCAGAAAACCAGCGGAAACACAGACATTCAACTGTCCAAACTGCGGAGCACCGGTGGAAACCAGCCAGGATGAAAAATGTGCATACTGCGGTTCCTTTTTCAACTCAGGCGAGTTCGACTGGTTCGTAACCAGTGTCGTCGTTCTTTCAGAAGAACCCAGGGGTCCGTTGCTCACCGGTCACGTGGAAGAAAAGGGCACAAACCTGCCCACTATTTTCCATCCCGACCGGGAAAAAGCGCTCGGGGAGATAAAGGAGAGGGATCAAGGTTTTGACCTGAATGGATTTGAAGAAAGAGTAAAGAAAGTCTATCACGAAATGTACGATGCATGGACCAATCTTACGTGGGAAAAAGCTCGGCCATATGTAACAGATCGGTTTTTCATGGGTCAGACCTACTGGATACAGGCCTATCAAAAGCAAGGGCTGCGAAATGTACTGCAGAATTTCCGTACGACCCGCATGGAGTTTGTCAAAGCGATCTCGGATCCATTTTTTGATGCAATTACCCTCAGGATCTTCGCCACTGGTTTTGAATACACCATCCATGCAGCATCAGGACGAATCGTGTCGGGAAACAACAAGAAGGAAAGACCATACAGCGAGTACTGGACAATGGTGCGCGCCCGTAAGGACACGAACGAAGTAGCCAATTTCTGTCCGGCATGTGGGGCGCCCCTGGATGTTAATTCTTCAGGAAACTGCGATCACTGCGGCTCCAAAGTGGCAACGGGAGCGTCCGACTGGGTGCTCAGCCGGATAGAGCAGGACGAATCCTACGCCGGATAGCCCGGCTGCACTTTTTCTTCAAGGTTTGGAGTTACCGAGTTGGCATCAACAAAACAAATTGAAAGTTTTCGGGAAGCCATTGTTGAAGGGCGAAATGAGAGGGAAGTACTGGACCTCCTGAAACCGCTGGAAACCGATGATTCAGAAGAGGTCCGCAAAGCCTTGGCTGTAGCATTGAAGCACCCGTCGGAACTCGTAAAGAAAAAAGCTACCAAACTCCTTGCCGATTATATGGCTCATGACCTGGGAGAAGATTATCTGGGAGAAGATTATGGGGATGAATCCGACGAGGAAGGTGAAGGGGCAACGACCCTGGTGGTTGGTGTAATCCCATCACCCCAGCTTGCAGCAGAAGCTGCAAAACAGTCCTGCCTTGTCGTGATACACGGCAATGAGCTGGGAAAAAAGATCGACCTGGAAAGCGGAAAACCCCTGGTTATGGGCCGTGGAAGGCAGTCCGACGTACAACTCGACCAGGATTCGGTGAGCCGCCGGCATGCCATGGCGACCATCGAAGGGAAAAAGGTATGGGTCGAGGATCTGGGTTCGACAAATGGAACGTACGTGAACGATAGGCTCATAACAGCACCTCATATACTCAGAGACGGAGACCTGTTAAGCATTGGAAGAACGATATTCAAGTTCTTCCAGAGCGGGAACATTGAGCAAGCATACCACGAGGAAATCTATCGTCTCACAACGGTCGACAGCCTTACTCAGGTATACAACAAACGCTACCTGATGGACGCAATGAGCACCGAGATTGCCCGGTCGCATCGATACTCCACCGACCTGAGCCTTGTCATGTTCGACATCGACCATTTCAAAAACATCAATGACACCCACGGGCATCTTGCAGGTGATCACATCCTGCGGGAGTTGTCATTGGTGATAAAAAACAGCATGAGGCAACCGGATATAATGGGTCGATACGGGGGAGAAGAATTCGCCATCCTGTTGACGGACACAAAAGTGGAAGGCGCCCTCACATTCGCGGAAAAAATCCGTTCAAAAATTGCACATCATGAGTTTTTCTTCGACAATACGTCTATCCCCGTAACCATCAGTCTGGGGGTCGCTCAACTCGATGCTTCCATGGCAAAGCCCGAAGACCTGATCGAAAAAGCCGACGTGAACCTCTACAAGGCAAAGCAAGGCGGACGAAACCGGGTGGTCGGCTGATTCGCAGGACAACCGAAAGAGGCGCTTGACCTATCCCGTTGCGGGTGTAATGGAATGAGTCTTGTTGTTTGTGAAAACAGAAGGAGACATGCACAGTGAGTGATCAGTTCAAGTTGTCCAAAACGTACGAACCTCGACTCGTAGAAGAAAATGCGACCCGGTTGTGGCTGGAAAGCGACGCGTTTCACGCTGTCCCGGATGATCGCCCCTCGGACCGACGTTACGTGATAATGATGCCGCTTCCCAACGTGACCGGAGCGTTACACATGGGCCATGCCATGGACAACGTCATGCAGGATCTTCTGATACGCCGGCGCCGGATGATGGGAGACAACACATTGTGGATGCCGGGCACGGATCACGCGGGCATCGCCACCCAGGCGGTCGTTGAAAAACGGCTGAAAGAACTGGAAGGAAAAACCAGGCATGATGTGGGGAGAAAGGGGTTGGTTGAAAGAATCTGGAAATGGAAAGATCTGTACCAAGCTCGAATCGTGGAGCAACAACAACGAATGGGGTGCAGCGCGGACTGGAAACGCCAACGCTTCACCATGGACAAGGTCTGTTCCAGGTCGGTCAGAGAGACGTTTTTCAGAATGTTCAGGGATGGACTGATTTTCAGGGGCAAGAGACTGGTCAATTGGGATCCGTTTCTCCGAACCAGCATATCGGACGACGAAGTTTATCACGAATCAGTCAGGGGGCATTTCTGGCATCTTGATTACCCGGTGATTGATCCCCGCCCGGGAGATCCGGAAAAAATCACGGTTGCAACCACCAGGCCTGAAACCATGCTCGGAGACACGGCAGTCGCGGTTCACCCCGCGCCGGACCTGGCGCTCAAGCAAGCCATCGAAGTTGCGCGTGAAGGTCTGTCCAAGGCGCCCGACAAGGAAAAGAAGGCCATGCAGGAAACCCTGGACAAACTTTTGAAAAGAGAAGCGGAAATGCTTCCGGAACTGCTTCACCTTCGCGACATGGCCAAAGAAAACCGAAAAGTGCTTTTGCCCCTGATGGACAGGCCGATTCCATTGATCCTGGACGAATGGGCCAAGCCCGGACTGGGTTCCGGTTGCGTCAAGATCACCCCTGCTCACGATCCGAATGATTACGAAGTCTGGCAAAGACACAAGAACGAAATAGACATCATCAACATTCTCAATCCCGACGGTACTCTCAACGAAAACGCAGGATCATATCGGGGCCTGGATCGATACGACGCCCGGAACAAGGTGGTCCAAGATCTGAAACAACGCGACCTGCTCGGCCCTGTCGAAGATCGCAACATTGAAATCGGCCATTCGGACCGCTCCAAAACCCCCATTGAACCTTACCTCTCCGACCAGTGGTTCGTGAAAATGGGCGATGTCGAAGGTGGAATCGTAATGGGCGAATCCACCCCGAAGGAACATGTGAGCCCGGGTCTCGTCCAAGCCGCCATGGACGCCGTGACGGACGGAAGGGTCAAGTTTCATCCCGAGCGTTTTGTCAAAACATACCTGGACTGGCTTGCAGAAAAACGAGACTGGCCGATAAGCCGGCAACTTTGGTGGGGACACCGGATTCCCGTGTGGTCGAAAAAGGTTTCAACCGGTGAGATCACTGAAACCCTTGATGAACTGCTCTGTAACGAGTCGGACCTGAAGCCCGAAGAAGTCCTTGTAAGGCTGATTTCCACGGAAGACGGCTCTTCGATTCTCGTCTACGGCCGTAATGAAAAGCCGGATGCAGACACGATAAAGAATTTCGTCAATGGAACCGGCGATGAAACATCTTGGCTTATCGACGTTTGCCCCCTTTGGGATAAAGAGCCAACCTTAGAATTCCTCGAGCGGTCCGGGTTCAAGAGGGATCCCGACGTGCTGGACACCTGGTTTTCATCGGCTCTCTGGCCTCATTCGACTCTGGGCTGGCCGGATCCCGAAAGCGCTGACACCGAAGGCGGCGCTCCGCTTGGCTCCACAAACGGCTATCCGAATTGTCTTGATTACTATTATCCGGGCTCTTGCCTGGTTACCGCACGCGACATCATCACTCTCTGGGTCGCAAGAATGGTGCTTGCCGGACTCTACAACCTGGGCGATGTACCGTTTACCGATGTATTCATCCACGCCAACATCCTGGATGGAAAAGGCGAAAGGATGAGCAAATCCAAGGGAAACGGAATAGACCCCGTAGACATCATCGAGGAATACGGCGCTGATGCCATGCGCTATGTTCTGTGCGACATGCAAACCGGCAACCAGGACATAAGGCTGCCCGTGACCGCTATTTGTCCGTCATGCGAAACCCACAACGACCTCGGCAAACTAAAGCACGGAAAAAGCGTATTTACTTATCTTTGCGCCGAATGTTCCGTCGAATTCGATGTACTCGGCACTCTGCCCGGTCTGCCCGCGGCCAAGCTGATCAGCGAACGTTTCATGGACGGAAAGCGGTTCTGCAACAAACTCTGGAACACGGCCCGTTTTGCGCTTGGCCATCTTGAATCGGTGTCCCGGCTGGAATTGTCCCCCCAAAACCTCGAGTTCGAGGATCAATGGATCCTGGCCGCCATGAACAAGGCTATTCGCAAGGTAAGCGAAGCTTTGGATGCGTACAGCCCCTCCCAGGCCCTCGCCGCGGCCAGGGATTTCATGTGGGGTGAACTCTGCGACTGGTACCTTGAATTAATAAAGCCGCGCCTCGCCCAAGCCGACACCGACACCGCCCGGGTTGCAAGACAAGTTCTTGCACATTGCCTCGACAACACCCTTCGGCTTCTGCACCCGTTTATCCCCTTTATCTCGGAACATCTCTACGGCCGCCTCCAACAGGGCGCTCCGAAAAGAGGACTCCCCGGCCTGATACCTGTGGAAGAAGAACACTCCGGAATTCTTGGAGCAGCGCAATGGCCCACGGCTCATCGTGAACTGGATAATGACTCCATGGTGAAAACCTTCGGTGAACTCCAGTCGGTCACGGGAACAGTGAGAGAGCTGCGAACCGATCACGGCGTCTCTCCCAAGAAACCAGTCACGGTCACATTGAAACCCGGCGACGATCGCGGCGAAGGATTGCTGCAGTTTACACACGTGATAAAAACCCTTGCAAATGTTGAACATCTTAACGTGGATTCCGGCGCAAAACGCCCGGCGGGTTCCGCATCCGCGATGGTGAGAAACATCCAGGTTTTCGTACATGACATAATCGACGACAACGCGGAAAAAACGCGCCTTCAAGCCTCACTTCGGGACGTGGAAAAGGAAATCTCCCTTTGCCGCAAGAAGTTGGACAACAAAAACTTCGTCTCACGCGCCCCTGCAGAAGTCGTTGAAGAACAAAAAGACAGAATGGCCGGTTACGAAGCGCAAAAAGCCGCCATAGAAAAAGCCCTCATGGAACTCGAATAATCTCCCCTCCCCGGCTATCCATGAATCCTTCCCCGCCGAAATCAGGCTAAGCGTTCCTTCTTGTTTCCCCTGGGTCCGGGCGGTAGTATGCACGAGAACGTGTGGTTTTTTTGATGGTAGAGCGGAATAGATAGTTCGGAGAACGAAATGAAAAAATTTTTTAATATCGCCGGGCCTTGCCT
>SLPX01000078.1 GCA_007131745.1 Myxococcales bacterium | reverse complement strand
TCTTTTGTTTGCAGTTATTTTTAACTTCGGACTCGCACTCCAAAACATTCATAGGATATTCGCAAGGGTTGCACGGCAACGGCCTCGGTATTATTGTCGGCGAATAAAAACCAACAGCGTTTAGACAAATAATCGGTATTTTGCGGAGAACGGCGCATGCATCTACAGGTTGATCGAACTCGATTTTCACGTTTGTGGCTTTCCATTTCATCCGCTTGCTGCGTGTTGCTCTTTTATCATGCTGCGTTCGCGGAAAAAGAACGAGATGATCGGTCAGGCATAAACAAGATAAACACTTCTACCGGTGAATCGGAAATCGAGTCGGATTCGGAAAAAGATCCGTTGGTTGCAACCAAGAAAGAAGATCAGGATCTCAGCCTGCATGTCCTTTTTCACGGCGACTTCTTGGGAAGATATCACTGGCCGGGTTGTGGAGACCAACAAAGCGACAGATGCCACTATGGAAACCTCCTGGGCGCTATACGGGATCTGCGATCAGAGGTTCGTGAAAAAGGGGATCCCGAACCAATCGTTCTGAGCGGAGGAAACATGCTGGGCCCGGATATTTTGGGCCAATTCATCTTTTCACAAACAAACGGTTTCAGGCGGGAGACGCTGAACCTGATAAAGAAAGCCGGCTACGACGCAATCCTGGCCGGCAGGCATGACTGGTCCGCGCCGCTCAAACATTTCAAGGCATATCTTGAAAGAGCCGCTGCTCTGGGACTTACGATCTTGGCGGGCAACATCAAGTGCAAAAACAAGAAGGATCCAAGATGTATACACACGGGACATCAAGGTCGGACGTTTGCGTTTTTGGAGAGAGGCCCGCTCAAAATAGCGGTGTTCGGAGTCATCAAGGAAGATATTGCCAAGAGCTTCATCCTGGAAAACGCCAAGGGGCTCGAGATGGAAGAACCTGCTAAACACCTGCGCCCGTTGATTCAAAAGGCTCGAAAAAAAATGGGGGCCGACCTGGTGATATTGGTGACCGATGTAAATTCCGCGGATACCGGACCTAAAAACGTTTTGGATCTTGTCAGAAAACTAGGTCCGGACGGGCCCGACCTTGTAGTCGCCAACGGTTTATACGACGCTGCATCACAAGAGGCTGATTTTATTTCCCGGATTTCCACGGCCCGAAGCGCCCCCATCGTTGGAACCAGCAGGTTCGGCGAACATCTCATCCACTCTGTGTTGAATTTTGAAAGAAAGAGCGACGGATCATATGCGCTGAAAAACATTTCTTCTAAAAAAGTCATGTCGAAAGACCATGCCTCCGACAAAGAGGACGAAAAGATTCTGAAACAGATGCTGAGCGCTCTCTGCGAAAAGGTTCATGTGCCACTGGGGTCGGGCCGAATCGTTAAGCCCATGAGCAGGGACGATTTCATAACTTACATGATGCGCATCATGGTGCGGGAAGGAAAAGCAGAAATAGCGATGCTTCCCGATACTCTTTTCGCCAAAGCAAACTTTCCGCTTGAAGGAACGCTCACCATTGAGAAGATCAACAGAGCTATACGTTTCTCGGATCCCGTGGGAATAATCAGGGTCAAGGGAAGCTGGATAAAAACGGTTTTCGAAAAATACAGGAAGGCAAAAGACACATCTCTCAGATTCGAAGGGATAACGAAAAAAGGAAAACTGTTTTATGTAAATGATCGCCTCTTGATGGACAATCAGCACTATCGGATCGCTACCACGGCTTTCGTTGCGAATGGAGGCGGCGGGCTCATCACGGCGCAGAAGTCGTTTTCACCCCTCGAAAACAAACCGTCTCTGCGAAAACTGGCCGCCCAATTCTTCAAAGAAGACAGGCAGGAAAATCAGGGCAAAGCGGATATCGAAAACATCGACGTAAACACCGACTTCACATCTTTGAACAGGAAATTCCTGTTGAGTTCGGTCCTGGACTTCAACATGGCCTTAAACGACGTGTCCATCATGAGACCCGGACTCTATACAGATCGACCTCAGCTAAACAGGGAGCGGCTTACCGGCATCCTCTTCAATGTAACACTGGCATTGGAAGCGACAAACCACCTGCACTCCTTGAGCGCAAGAGGGAACGTGAGATACGGTAAATCAAGAACATGGAGCACCGACGATGTTACGGGAATAACCACCGTAACCGAGGCTGAAACGGATGACCTGGTCTCTTTGTACCTTTTGTACAAGTTCACCCGAATGCATCGCAAGTACGATCCTAAAAGATGGTATTATCCGATCCCATTCGTAGAAACATACGCGCAGACTGAAATCACGAGAGACCTTGTAAGCGAGGCGGGCGAACGCTACCGCTACACTGAATTCGCGGGAATAGCGGGTCCGGGGTTCATGCCCCATCCCAAGGTTTTCGTAAAAACCGGTTTCGTGACGCGCAGTCACAACATCCTCATTCCTGAGGAACGGGAGGCAAACCTGGGTCTTTACGCCGGGTTCACTCTTGCACGACACCCCCTGGTCAATATCATGAAATCCCCGCTCTACGCTGAATCGAGACTTGATTTTTATTTCATGGAATTCAGGGATAAAAGAAGCAAGGAGTTCATTTGGACAAACAAGTTTTCGTTCGCGTTGATCGGCCGTATCTTCCTGAATATCACACACGAGTTTTATGTGTACCAGACTCGTGGAAATGAAACGAATGTAGCGTCAAACCTAACCGCCGGGGTCCAGCTTTACCTGGACTACAGGCACCAGACATTCTGAAGGCGGAAAGGATGAAGAAAAGCGAAAAGGTTTTTCTGCCGTCCGATGGCAAAAGGGTATGCGGGCCAAAAACAGCGTCCGGATTCATCTTGATCATCTTGGCGACCCTTCTCTGCTTTTCCTGCCTCAAGAAGGGTCCTCCGGAAAATCGGCGAAAAGGGGAAAGTCCGCCGAACTTGAAATCATATAGGTACGTACCACCGTCGACCAGAGATGCAGGAACTTTTGAAACAGGAGTTCCTCGGAGTGGGGGACGAATGGTTGTTCACCTGGATTACGAACCTCCTCATCTTAATCTGTTTCTCCAAGAGGATTTCTGGATCTCCAAGATCGTGACCAACAATATCCAGGAAGCATTGCTCAGAGTCGATGGCGAAACCGGTCGAATTCTCCCTAACCTCGCGACCGAATGGAAGTATTCGGATGACGGCCTCAGGCTGGAACTCACCCTACGGGAATCAGTTTTTTTTCATGACGGCCGGCCATTTGGAGGAGAGGATGTTGAGTTCACATTCAGATTCCTCATGGATCCCGACAGAAGCGCTTCTTCACTCCGCCAAAATTTCGCGCAGGTAGAATCTTTCGAAGCCCGCGAAAATTCCTTTGTATTGAAATTAAAAAAACCGGACTTCAAACTTCTCCAAAGTCTTGCCCATCTCCCGATCCTGCCACGGCATGTTTATGCTTCTTCAGGTTTGATGAAACACAATCCTGCGGATTCGATGGCGGTGGGCACGGGACCCTTCAAGGTGCAAAAATGGCAAAGAGGCGAATCGATTCTACTGCAAAGACATGACGGATATTGGGGTGAAACCGCTTTCTTGGATGAAATCTTTTTCAGGATAATCCATGACCGCCCCAAAGCAGTTAACCTTTTGAAAAAAGGGGAGCTGGACATGATTCCCAGGGTGCCGGTTCACACTGCATGTGATCGAGGTTCGCCGGGATCAATCAAAACCGAGTCGGTACGAGTCATGCGTTACTATCCGGTACAATTCCACTCGATCATCATGAACGTTTCCACTCCACAACTCCGAGATGCCCGGGTCCGAAAAGCTCTGGCGAAACTGACCCCCCGGAAACTCGTCGCAGAGTCCCTTCTATGCAACCATGCCCGACCCATAACGGGACCGTACATGCCTGACAGACCGGGATACGATCATTCATTGCCTCAAATCGAGTATTCACCCGCGGACGCGCGCCGGCTTCTGGAAAAAGCAGGGTGGTCAGCGCATGACCGCGACGGCGTGAGAAGAAAGGGAGGAAAAAGGCTGGAGTTGACCTACCTCCAAATAGCGGAATCTTCACTCCAAAAACGTCTCTGCCCCATACTCAAAGACGGTTATCGCCGCGCAGGCGTGAAACTCAATATCGAGCGGGTTCCGTTCAGTCGCTGGCTCAGGCTGGTAAGAACCGGGCAGTTTCACATGGCTGATGTACTGTGGACATTTTCCGGCAAGCAGGACCTTTATCAGCACTATCACTGCTCGCAAGCGGACACGGGTTCGAATTACGGTTCGTATTGCAATCCCGAAGCGGACAGACTCCTGGAAAAAATCCGGCGCACCCTGGATTCGGAAAAGAGGCACGGGCTGGAGCGAAGACTTCACAACGTTTTATACCATGATCCGCCCGCAATATATCTGTTTAACACGGCCGAAATCTCCATGGCCCGTAACAACGTCCGAAACAGCGAGCCGAATCATGAAGGATTTCCCTGGAGAAAAATGTGGCTTGATGTTCCATTCGGGAGTGCCAGGTGATGGAGCGCAGTAGCAACAAGATCTCATTCTCGCTGTTTACAGGCGAAAAAACGCTGACCTTGTTACCTGCGCTTTTATTGGCCGTTATCACCTTCTTTGGTGCCGGTATCGGTTGGGCGATAGTGGTTTTTTCGGCCGTTGCTCTTTTGATTTGGGGGATTCTTGCCAACCCCGTTTTTATATTGCGGCGAACGGTATGGGTCATTGCCGTCTGGCTGGGCGTCGTCTTGGTTACGTTCGGCGCAGTGCACGTGGCGCCCGTGGATGTCCCCGAGGGTCGCGGTCACTCAGGTTTTTCAACCCTGACCCCTGAAGAAATCGAATCTTTCAAACGTACGCACGGTTTGGACCTCCCGATATTTTTGAACCTGGATATCCGTGACAGAAAAACCGAAGTCACTCGGAATTTGGATGCTCTGCTCCGAAAAACCGACCCTGAAGCAAAGAGAAATCTGATCCGCCTCGGAACGTTGACCTTTCCCGAACTACCCCGACTCTTGAAACAAACCAACGAGGCCGCATTGAGCGAACTCATGCTCGAAATTGTCGGCAGGATAGACCCTGCAAACGCTCCCTCGAACCATGAAGGATTGGAAAGCTGGTGGGAGAAAAACAAAAACCTTTACCGACCCTCCCGGATCCGGAAAACGGTCACCGCTGCAATAAGAGGCGAAGTAGACGCCGAACAAAGATTGTTCAAAACGCACAAACGCGCCCTGCCCTTCTTGATGGAGATTTTGCGAACCGGGGATGATACGGAACGAGCGCGCGCTTGCAACTTTCTGAGTCTTATAGCTGAACGATCCTGGAGATGCGGGGTGGAAATGCCCCAAAAGGAAAGGCTGACATCGCTTTCCTTGTGGAGAGAGTATTACCGGCGCAACGAACTTTCTTTCAACGACGTTAAAGGATTTGCAAGAGTCTACGGCGCTTTCACCAGAACCCGTTTTTTTACATGGATCAGCAGGATCGCCATGTTTGAATTCGGATCCTCGAGATATTTCGGCAGGCCGGTGAGCCTGATCATTTGGGAGAGACTCCCGGTCACGCTTGCACTCGGACTCACGGCCCTGTTTTTCGCATATGCACTAGCCGTACCGCTCGGCGTAATCGCTGGATCACGTCCGGGATCCCGAAAGGATCGCATCATTTCAATCGTCTTTACGGGATTATATTGCATCCCTGTGTTTTGGCTGGGAATGATGCTGATTCTTACACTCGGCGGTATCCAGGGACCGGCCCTGTTCCCACATTCCGGAATCGGTTCAACCGATCCTTCGACATGGCCCCTTGGTTCCCGGATCCTGGATCGGATCCATCACATGATATTGCCTGTTATTTGTCTTTCAACTGGGTCCATCGCCATTTTGGGACGTTACGGCAGAGACGCCATGGCCGATACGATCACCGAGGATTACATACGTACAGCTTGGGCAAAGGGTCTGGGTCCAGGAAGAGTTTACTGGATACACGGCCTCAGAAACGCATCACTTCCACAAATAAATCTGCTGGGATTACAGTTGCCCTACCTCCTTTCCGGCAGCGTCATAGTGGAAAGCATTTTTGACATACCCGGTTTGGGTATGCTCGCATATACCGCCATTGAAATGAGGGATTTGAACCTGCTGATGGGCTTAATCAGCATTACTGCAATGATTGTGCTGCTGGGACAACTTCTGGGAGACATGCTTTCGCTGGCAGCCGATCCGAGAACCTCTGCAGATTCAACAGGACCGGACGGCCAATGAAAAAACTCGACCCTGCAACAACATCCAACACTTGGAAAAACAGGTTTTGGTCGGTACGCAGTGCAAGGCTGGGCATCATTTTCCTTTCCGTTCTTGTCATCACGGCTATCCTCGCCGACTTCCTGGCTTCGGACCTGCCGATACTCGCGAGTTACAAGGGAAAAACTTATTTTCTTCCGAACATTTTCCGGCCTACAGCGCTTCAACCCTATGACAATCACTCCTTGAGGCAGGAATTTACTGATGACGACTGGGCGCTTTGGCCTCTGATCCCATACGGCCCCGAACAAACCATGGTGGCCGACCGCCTCGAAACAAACCGCCCACCGGGAAGAAGCCATCTGCTAGGAACCGATCCGGTCGGCCGGGACGTTGCGGCCCGGATAATTCACGGGATCCGCCCCGCTCTTCTGACAGGGTTGCTGGCGGTCGCTGTATCCATCTTTCTTGGAAGTTTACTGGGAGTTCTCGGCGGTTATTACCCTGGTATAATAGACAACCTTGTTTCATGGGCCACAGCCGTTACTCTAACATTTCCAGCTCTGCTGCTCGTCTTGACTTTAGGCAGCCTTTCTTTTATCCGGACATGGTGGGGACTTGGGCTGCTGCTGGGAGTCGTCGGTTGGGCGCCCGCCGCCCGGCTCGTAAGAGGGCAAACCCGGCGAGTGCGAAACGCTCCATACATCATGGCGGCCCGCGCCTCCGGAGCGTCCGAACTCCGAATCCTGGCACTACACATCATTCCTAACACCGCTGAGCCCATAGTGGTAATGGCCGCTTTCGGAATCGGATGGGCCGTGTTGATGGAATCCGCGCTATCTTTCCTGGGAGCCGGTGGACAAACCACATCCTGGGGGGATCTGCTCGCTTCGGCAAGGTCCCATCCTCAAGCCTGGTGGCTGACGCTTTTCGCTGGTCTTTGTCTTTTTTTCACTGTGCTGGCGTGCAATACGGTCGCGGAAGGACTGAGGCGCGCGCTGAATCCGAAATCAAGGCAACCCTGGATAGGATGAGATTGCAAGAAACCCCCAGTCGAATGGGCACGAAATATGCATACAGAAAATGTGACAAAATCGATCATTTGCGCTACATTGGTACTATTATTTTCATTGGAAATATTAACTAAAGATAGAAGACATCCAAAACCGGAGAAAGGTGAATTTTCAGCACATGCCGCATGATCCCTCTAAAACGCCGCAACACATGCTGAAAACAGATCGGCTGATAATGAGATGTTTTCGAATGGTGGACGTACCCTTTCTGGAAAGTCTCCTTGAAGATCCCGCCATATCATCTGCAACACCTTCCTGGACTCTTCCTCATCCAAGTGAAACCATTGATGGATGGATCGGAAGAAATCAGAAGTCTTTTGAACGTGGCGAACTTTTGGGATTCGCAGTCTTCCTGGCTGAAGGAAGCAAGCTTGTGGGGTATGCGGGTTTGAGGGTGGACGCATTGCACGCGCGCGCTGAAATCTCAAGCTGGATGGGAGCGTCTTTTCGAAAGCAGGGCATAGCAACGGAAGCCTGCCGAGCATTGATTAGTTACGCTTTCGACAAGTTATCCATAGAAAAGATCTTCGCTTTTTACGCTGCCGACCAGGCGGACATCTCGCGCATCTGGAAAAAGCTTGGAATGCGGAAAGAAGGCACCCTGCGCAAACACATCAAAAGAGGAAAACAACGGGTCGACGTGGATGTATTCGGACTCCTGGGGGAAGAATACTGGGTCCTCAAATTCACGGATCCGAAGATAACCTCGCCTGGAGTGTGAACTATCCGCGGATTAGGATTCCGTTTTCTTCGGCAAAACCCAGTTCAAGATCTCAGAGAGTTCCTTGAAAGAAAAAGGTTTCTGAATAAAACGCACCGAGGAAAATTGTTTGAGCAATAAAGACATGCCTTCAACGGCATGTCCGGTGGCGATCACCACCGGAACCTCCGGAACCTTTCCCCGAATCCGAACCAGGCATTCGTAACCCGACATTTCAGGCATACTCCAATCCAGGAGCACCAGATCAAAAAGTCCGGATTCAACCTTTTCGCATGCTGAAACTCCGTCGGCAACAACCACCGGTTCACAACCCATCAATTCCAGCATCCGCTGCACCGCGTTCCTGACCACCTGCTCGTCATCAACCACAAGCACCCTCAGTTTTCTC
Organism: Myxococcales bacterium; assembly: GCA_007131745.1. The sequence goes on along the minus strand of SLPX01000078.1, from coordinate 22,742 downwards.
TCTAAAACCTCGACCTTATCCTTTTCCGGCAAAGGTCTGTCACCGGTCATGGGAAACTCAACGGTAAAAACAGACCCTCTTCCGAGCTCGCTTTCAACCCTTATCTTACCGCCGTGATTTCGGACTATTCCATAAACCGTTGAAAGTCCCAGGCCTGTACCCTCACCCAGTGGTTTTGTAGTGAAGAAAGGATCGAATATCTTGCTTTTCACATTTTCGGGAATTCCCCGGCCGGTATCCTCAACCTGCAACGCCATCCATCCGATGTCGTCTGTTGAGTCATCCATTTTTTTCGTTGAGATGGTCAAAACACCCGGACCTTCCATCGAGTCACATGCATTGACCGCTAGATTCATGATTATTTGATGAATCCGCCCCGGATCTCCTTCAACGAATATCTCACACGACGCCGGATGGATCCTGATTTCTATCCGCTTGTCCACAGTGCGTTGAAGAATTCCGGCAACCTCCTCCACCGCCCCGTTGATATCCACCGGAACACTTCGGATCTTGTCATTGCGAGCGAACCCAAGGAGTTGATTTGTAAGCTGCGAGGCCCGCTCGGCCGCCCGATAAATGATGTCGGAAGCTTCATGAACCATTTCCCTGTCGCCCGCATCCATTTTCAGCACGCCTGCATACCCCATGATGCCGGTCAGTAGATTGTTGAAATCATGCGCCACACCACCGGCCAATGTGCCGATGGCCTCCATTTTTTGTGCCTGTAGAAGCTGGTTTTCCAGAGTTTTGCGATGAGTGATGTCTCTTGAAACACACAATAATGTTTTTTCCCCGCTGTATTCATCGAAAACCACGGACCCGGTGATTTCAACTACGACCGATTCCCCATCCGCTCTCTTCATGACCGCCTCGGCAACCGAGGTTTGAACTTCGCCCAGAGCGAACATCCGTCTTGCCAATGAAACCACCTCTTGGTTCATATCTTCATCCAGGATTTGGGTCACGATTTTCCCCGTCATGTCCTCAGGGTCGTAACCCAAGACGGCTTTCACCGACGGACTGACGTAAGTTATTTCCAAATCCTTGTTCAGGGTGCATATGACATCTGTTGCATTCTCAGCCAGCAACTCGTATTTCCGCCGGCTTTGCTCCCATTCGTGAATATCCCGGGTTATCGACAACAAGTAGGTGGAACCGTGCAATTCAATGACACTGACCGAAATCAGCCCCGTGCGCAAATCTCCATCCCTGGTCCTGAACCCCGCACGGAAGTTTTTAACATAGCCCTGCTTTTTGAGTGTTCTGAGAAGTTGTTTTCTTTCCTTTTCCGAATTCCAGACATTCACTTCCTGTGTTGTCTTTCCGATGATTTGGGCCCTATTATAACCTGTAAACAAGTAGAACCCTTCGTTGACGTCCACATACATGCCGTCCGACAAACGGTTTATGCTGATCGAATCGGGACTTGTCTCGAACGCAGCGCGCCAGCGCTCTCGGCTCTCTTGAAGTTCAACTTCGGTCCGGTGCTTTTCTCTTCGTTCCCGGGCCTCCTTCAGTTCCCTCTCCACCGCGGGTCCCAAGCGGACAAGATTATCCTTCATCACGTAATCCCGCGCGCCCCCCCGCATAGCATCCACAGCCTGGCTCTCACCTATCCTTCCCGAAACCATTATCAGGGGAACATCCGGAGCTACCTCCATGACCGTCTGCAAAGCTTCCATTCCCGAAAAACCAGGGATGGAGTAATCCGCCAAAACCAGGTCCCATTCGCGTTTTTGCAATTCACCGGCCAACCCATCACGCGTTTCAACCCTTCCGTACTCGACTTCATATCCCCAACCTTGCAGAAACCGAACGGCAAGTTCGGCATCAACCTCGGAATCCTCCACGAACAAAACCTTTATCGGCCCTTCTACAGAAGAAAAGCTCTTGGATTCGCCGGGTTGCATCAAACCGACATCTTTCCCGGAGGGCGGTTTACGAGCATCCAATACAAGCCCAACCGTTCTACCATCTCGGAAAACCCTTCGTAGTCAATCGGCTTTTTAACGAATCCGTTCGCCCCGTTTTCATATGACGCTATCAAATCCGATTCCTGTTCCGAAGAAGTAAGAATCACAACCGGAAGAAACCTTGTCTCTACGTTACCTCTGATCTCCTTCAAAACTTCCAGCCCGTCCATTTTCGGAAGTTTCAAATCCAGCAAAATCAACCTGGGCAGATCCGAAAAAGGCCGTTTCTTGTATCGCCCGCGACCGAAAAGACATTCAAGCGCCTCTTCACCGTCGCGAACCACCACTACATCGTTCGCCAATCGATGCTTCTCAAAGCTCCTTAAAGTAAGTTCTTCATCATTGGGATCGTCTTCAACAAGCAATATCCAGTTTCCTATCTTTTTCTTTGAACTCATCGCTTTCTCCCGCTTCCAAGCGTAAAATGAAAACACGCCCCCGTCCCCACTTCGCTCCGGGCCCAGATCCTGCCGCCGTGACGATGCACGATACGCTCCACAGTGGCCAACCCGATGCCCTCGCCGGGATATTCGGAAACAGGATGCAAACGTCCGAACGCGATGAAAAGCTTGTCTGCGTATTTCATATTGAAACCCACGCCTTTATCTTCCACAAAATAAATCGTTTCCCCGTGCTCTTCATACGCTCCGAACGTCACCACCGGTTTTTCAACGCCGGCCGTGAACTTAAACGCGTTCCCAAGCAGGTTTTGCAAAAGGATCCTCGCCAAGCGCCTGTCACAAAAAGCTTCCAGACCTTCGTGAACAATCCATTCCACCCGCCGGCCGGGGGTCGCAGCGTTCAACTCGCTGCACACGTTTCTCGCCTCGATTGAAAGATCCACTGGTTCCAACCTCAAATCACATCCGGCAAGCCTGGACAAAACAAGCAGGCCGTCAATGAGCCTGGCCATTTTGTTGGATCCCTCCCGAATCCGCATAAGATAGTGTTTCGCCTTCTTATCCAGCTTGTCTCCACAATCTTCCTCGAGAGCCCTGCTGAAACCGCTTATCGCCCTCAGCGGTCCTCTCAGGTCATGGGAAACCGAATACGCGAAAGCCTTCAACTCCCGATTAACAACCTCAAGAGCCGCTGTGCGATCTTTTACTCGTTCGTCGAGCTCTTCGTTCAGTCGTTCGAGCATCAATCTCACCTTCATCTGCTCGGTCACATCTTTTACGTACTCGACGACTCCGACCGTGACACCCTCATTTGTTTTTACAGGGTAAGCGGATAAATCAATCCATCCTTCGGGCTCCTCCTCCGAAGGATACGGAACCGTCCCACTCTCGGTTTTTCCCGTTTTCATGGCTTTCAACGTCGGGCATCCAGGGCACGGCTCATCCCGATTCTGGAACACTTTGTAGCATTTTTTGGATTCAAAAGGCGCATTGTGAGCATACATTTTCTTCATCCAGCCGTTCATCCGAACCACCCGCAACTCCTTGTCCAGAACACATATTCCGTCCTGTATCGACTCCAGCAAATCCTCGGCAAATCCGGCACCGTCGGCCCAATGTGCATCTCCGGCTTCAAAAACATTCACCGGCAAACCATCCCCTGACTCTTCTTCCGCTGCCCCACCTGCCGCTTCTTTTTCACTTCGACCGGATGCAGAATCCTGCGAACAGCGAACCTCTTCTTCTTCTAAACGCGCCATATCACCCTTCTACCGTCTTCAACACTCGTATACTCTCATGGTTGTCTCTGCGGAGCTCACACTTCCCAAAAACCTTTCATCGAACGGGATCCCCGCAATCCAAAAACCACGAAACAAATCCAAAATAACAGATTCGCAAACAAACAACAGAAAAAAGCAACCCTCCTTGGACACCCCACAACTTTACCCATGAAATAGCGCAAGCGCGGAAAAGCCGACCCGCGCTTAGGGCTGACTCAAAACAATTCCTGGATTTCGTCGATTTTCCCGAAAGGGTCGAGTGGCAAGGACTCATTACCGCTTACAAAGAACAATTACTCACTCTTATAAAGAACAATTACTCCCTGTACTGCCAAGAAAACTCCTAATAAGATCATGCATATTGCAGCACTAACAGCGCGGTGTCTGAACGCATCTCCTGTTTCGAGTATTTGGGGCAGCATCAGCGCAATCAACACACCGATGGACAGGGAGAAGAGTCCAAGTAAAAGGGTGACGAGTCCGATACTCCAGCGTCTGCTCCTGCGCAAGCGTTTCTCAAAGTCGTCAAAGTCGTCCGGCTTCATTTCGTAACCCCTATCTACCTTCGCAAATCAAAAGGATTCAGAAATCAAAAGATGCTTTACAGAAAATTAGCAAAGAACAAAATATTTGTGAAGAAACAAAACAAATAGATGATTTGGTAGAGCAGGAGGTGCTTTTGGTTTTCTTGAATATTTTTTACCCTTCTTTACCGGCATCAGGTACAGTCTCATTCAGGAGGCGATAATGTAGGGCATGCGCCCTGTTCACCCAGCAGGTTTCGCAAGAAATGGATCCCAAAACAGTCCTGATACCCGGTCTCATGTTGGCAGTATTCACACTTCTGCCGATCTTGCACTTTCTGGCCCTGCTTAGCAGGGTTCGGGCAATTCGGTCCAAAGGTGTAAGGACGAAAGGCATTGTCAAGCGGGTTTTCTTCGATGACCACGAGGAGCGGGTTGCGGCCCACCTGGAAGTACACTACACAGGAAATAATGGAAAAACCTATAAGCTGGTCTCGGGGACGTCCACGGTTTTTAATCTGAAGATGTCGGGCCGGGAAACGGACGTAATCTATCACTTGCATGATCCATCACGTGCCTTCATCGTCCGGGATGTGAAAGTCTCCCTGTGCGTGGCACTGCCCCTGCTCCTTGTCTTCCACTGCGCAGGATTGGCCCTGGTCTGGTACAGTCTGGCTCGAATCGGCTGAGGCTGGAAAGAGGTCGGCAAACAACCCTTTCATGAGACACGGTTCGGATGCGACCCAAAGGACGCAAAGTAACTTGCTTGGATCGGCTTGAAACCAAAAGCAAAGAAGGTCTTGGCCCTGCCTGCTTAAGATCTGTTTTATACACGCGACATCTTCCGGTAAGAATTGAGATTTTTGGAAAACCCCTTGACATCCCGTCCTTCTCAAATATGAATATGGCCTTGCAATCGGCAGGCGGCCGCAGGTTCTGTGAGCGCTATGCAAAAAATCGGCCTAGAGTGTGCTTGATGATTGTTAAGGAGAGCTGACCGAGTGGCTGAAGGTGCTCGCCTGCTAAGCGAGTGTGGGGCAACCCACCGAGGGTTCGAATCCCTCGCTCTCCGCTTTGAAAATCAGTATGCGCCAATAGCTCAACTGGATAGAGCACCGGTCTACGGAACCGGGGGTTGGGAGTTCGAGTCTCTCTTGGCGCGCAAACCGGCGCTTCCGTCTCATTAAAGGCGGAAGCGTTGTTTTTTGACCTTTGCTGTTCTGTCAACCGGAAATATCGTGGCACGATCCCCAAGCACGACCGAACGTCACAAACGGTACATGAGACAAGCGCTTGAACAAGCCGAGCTGGCGGCCGGGAGGGGAGAAGTGCCGGTAGGCGCAGTGGTTGTCGGTCCCAAAGGCGAGGTTTTGTCGGCTGCCCACAACACTAGGGAGAATTCGCACGATCCCACAGCGCACGCAGAACTCCTGGCACTGAGGGAAGCAGCCCGGGTAAATGGACGATGGTCGCTTGAAGGGCATGTTGTTTACGTGACCCTTGAACCTTGCCCGATGTGCGCGGGAGCTTTGGTCAATGCAAGAATAAAAAAGCTCGTTTTCGGCTGCCGGGATCCTAAAGCCGGATCGGTGAGATCGTTGTACGCTATCGCCGAAGATCCCAGGCTTAACCACAAAATTGAAGTGGTGGAAGGGGTGCTGGCCGGGGAGTGTTCGGAGTTGCTTAAAACTTTTTTCCGCGCGTTGCGGGCGGAATGACTTGACCTGGCGCCTGCTCGTGGATAACAACTAGGAACCCGCGGGCAAGAACTAACGGCGCGGAATGAGGCGGAGCAATTGCAAGCGGACCGCTCCGGAATTGAATAACGTGGAGAGATGGCCGAGTTGGTCGAAGGCGCCTGATTCGAAATCAGGTGTACCATTTTGGTACCGGGGGTTCGAATCCCTCTCTCTCCGTGGCAATATGTATGGATACGAAAAACAAGGTGTGAAATGTGGAAATGGAGAGATGCCCGAGAGGCCGAAGGGGCGCGATTGGAAATCGCGTGTGTCGCAAGGCACCGAGGGTTCGAATCCCTCTCTCTCCGATTGCAATTATTTTGATCCCGTGTAAGTATCCGGGATCTTGTTACGGCCCCGGGTGACGGAAATCCTGTGAAACCCGCCAGGCCCGGGAGGGAGCAACGGTAGCAGGACGACCGGGTACCCGGGGCCACCCAAATTTTTCACTACGGCTGCTGAAGCCGGATCCCGTTTAAGCGACAAAACCGTTTTTAATAAGGGAGTTCGGCGATATAAGCCGCGGGTGGTATGGCGTGTCTTACCTCGTTCTTGCCAGAAAATTCCGGCCGCAGACATTTGAAGAGATCATAGGACAGGAGCATGTCACGAGGACCCTTCAAAACGCGATATCCGCGGACCGGGTCCATCACGCGTTTCTTTTCTGCGGAGCCAGGGGTACGGGCAAGACGACCACTGCAAGGGTTTTGTGCAAAGCCCTGAATTGCATGGAAGGCCCTACTCCTCAACCATGCAACAAGTGTTCATCCTGCACCGAGATTACCGCGGGAAACTCCGTAGACGTGATGGAGATCGACGGCGCGTCGCACACGGGCGTAGACGACATAAGGGAACTGCGTGAAAACGTACGTTATGCACCGTCCCGATGCCGGCGAAAAATCTATATTATTGATGAAGTGCACATGCTGTCGGTGAGCGCGTTCAACGCCCTCTTGAAAACTCTTGAAGAACCGCCTCCCCACGTGACTTTCATGTTCGCCACAACCGAACCGCACAAGATCCCGGCCACCATACTGTCTCGTTGCCAACGTTTCGACCTCCGAAGGGTAACTCCCCCTGTACTCCGCAATCATTTATCCAACATACTCAAACAAGAGGGGTTCCAAGCGGAAGATGATGCACTGTCCCTGTTGGCTCTGGAGTCCGGCGGCAGCGTACGTGACTCCCTGAGCCTTATGGACCAAGTAATTGCGTACGCAGGAAAACAAACCATTGACAGGAAGCTCACGGCCCGGGTGCTCGGAGTGACGGATCGAAGCACACTCACGGCTCTTTCCTCCGCTTTGATCAACGCGGATACCGACGGTGTTCTGAGCGAAATAAACAACGTGTTCGAGGCCGGATGGGATCTCGTCCAGTTCGCCGAATCTCTCGTGGAACACCTGCGCGACTTGACAGTATTGGCCACCTGCAAGAACCCGGATAATTTTCTTTTTATCGGGGACGAAGAGGTGCGGAATTTGCGAAAGCAAATCCAGAACACGAAGCCCGAGAGATTGCTCCAATTTTTCGACGCGGCCGCCCGAACTGTGGATGAAACCGCCCGATCGGAATTTCCGAAGATGACCCTTGAGATGAATCTCTTGGAGATGGCGCTTTCAGAACCGCTCGTCCCGATAGGAGAGTTGACTGCCAGGCTGGAGCGGATGGAAAACCGGCTGCTGAGGGGGAGAACCCCTGGACGGGCCGGGGGAGGGGGAGGCAGAGCCCAAAGCGGCTCGGGTAAAACCGCTGAGAAAGCGCAGCAAAAGAAAAACCAAGCCCAAACAAGTAGAGTTTCGGCCGTTGAGGTTTCGGCCTCTGCAATGAACGTATCCACTGTTGAACTCCCCGGCCCGGAAGCCATAATAGCTGAGATTGAAGGAGATTCTTCATCACACAACGAACCTTCCCCTCCTGAAACCGACATGATCGGCAAATGGGAAACAATCGTCTCCATGTTGAAAGAAGAAGACAGCGGGCTTTCCGCGACCCTTTCTTTTGTTCATCTTGAATTCCTGAATTGGAACGAACAAAAAGTTGAAGTGGGCCTCCTCGCTGAAAGAAACGGGTTCGCGGCCGAAAGACTGCTCGAAGAAGGCGGTTTGGCTAAAGCGAGAGAATCGGCCTGCCGCGTACTCGGCAGGCCGGTTGAAATTCACCTGCGGACAACGGACAGGGAATCACTACCGGCTTCCTCCGTAGACGGCGGACATTCGAAACACACCGGCGTTGGTTACAAACCGCAAAGCGCCCCCCGCTCTATAAGGGACGAAAGGGCACTAAGGAAGAAGAAAAGACAAGACAAGATCCGGCAAGATGCGAAGAACCACCCCTCTGTCGTTGAGGTGGAACAAGTGCTGGGCGGTAAACTGAAAAAAATCGACATCCTGGAATAAGCATCAGGGCTGAGCCAAGAACAACTTCCGGATTCAAACGCGAATCCATGACCCCTGCACGCAGCGGAGGAGCAATTTAAAATGACTGAAACAAAACTCAGCTTAGGTGATATCATCAAGAGTGCAGCGGAGGTTAAAGGCAAACTGGAAGAGGTGCAGCAAAAATTGGCCCGATCCACGACAACAGCCGATTCGGGTGGAGGAATGGTGACGGTAAAGGTAAACGGAGTCGGAGAAGTTCTTCAAGTATCGCTGGATCCGGCGATCGTAGACCCGGGTGATATAGAAATGCTGCAGGATCTAATCACCGCTGCGGTCAACGCCGCAATGAGAAAGAGCCGGGCGATGTCAAAAGAAATGATGCAGGAAAAAATGCTGGGATTTCCCGGAATGCCCGACATGTCAGGTTTTTTCGGATCCTGACGCTGGACATAAACCGAGTCTTCCGAATGGGTCCTGTAATCAGTTTTGCATTTGTACCGAACGGAAAAAAATGTCGCAAAATGACCCGATAAAACACCTTGTCTCTCTTCTCACCCGTCTGCCCGGCATAGGAAAAAAGACTGCCACCCGGCTGGCATATCATTTTCTGTCCTTCCCGCACGAGTATGTGCATTCCCTTTCTCAGGCTCTCATGGATTTGACACAAAGCATAACGACATGCTCGTTGTGCTGCAATTACACCCGGGAAGATCCATGTGAAATCTGTGAAGACCCCCGCCGCGACGAGCGTCAGATCTGTGTGGTCGCAAGACCCCAGGATCTCACAGCGATCGAATCCACAGCACAATACCGTGGAAAATACCATGTGCTGCACGGAGTGCTCTCTCCTCTCGACGGCATGGGACCTGAAGATTTGAGATTTGATGAACTCCTGAAAAGGGTCCAATCGGGCCGGGTCGAAGAAATCATCATGGCGATCAGCCCAAGCGTTGAAGGCGAAGCCACATCGTTTTACCTGGCTGAAATGTTAAACCCTGTGAACGTTAAGGTGACTCGTATAGCAGCGGGAGTGCCCATGGGGGGTGAATTGGAATATTCAGACAACATAACCCTGCAAAGAGCGCTGGAAGACCGCCGAGAAATTCGTTTTACCGGGTTTCCGTGAATCCGAACCCCCGGCCGGAAACAAAGATTGCAACGAACAGGTTTCAGATGTAAAAAAAGCATCTTTACAAAGAAATAAAAAAGTCATTTGGAATCTTCCTGTTTTTTCTGTATTATCAATCAATCTCTGGACGATTTCTTCTGATAAAAACGAGTTGAAGAATCGAAAAAAATCTGGTAACAGAACTTCTCAAATAAACCGGCTTTGATGCACCCAAGGAGCGCTCGACATGGAGGTCATGTACGAACAGGATTATCGCCATATTCAGGTCATCGTGGATCGCCTCCACCACGAATCTAACAGCAAAGCTGTCCTTCTAATCGACAAAAACGGACAGGAAATAGCCGCCGCAGGTGAGATCGAGAATCTTGACACCACTTCTCTTTCCTCGCTTATGGCGGGAAACGTGGCTGCAACAGGTGGAATTGCGAAGTTATTACAGGAAAGCGAATTCTCGGGCCAGTTTCACGAAGGCCAGAGAACCAACGTCCATATCTCGATAGTAGCGCAAAGACTTATTCTTGTGGTGCTTTTTGATGAACGTTCTTCCCTGGGCCTCGTTCGACTCAGAGTCAGGAAAGCATCCAAGGAATTGAAAAGCACACTCGACGCAATGATGGCCAAAGCGGTACAGCCCTCTGAACCATCCATTTTTTCCGAGATCACCGACGAGGACATAGACAACCTCTTCAACGATTGAAAAGCGGAGATCGTCCTGTTGGAACCAAGTGCACAAAGATCATGGCAGAGAGGTTGAAGTAGATGTCTTTCATCAACTACTCATCCAGAGAAATAAACTGCAAAATCGTGTATTACGGCCCGGGGCTTTGCGGAAAAACTACAAACCTTCAGTATATCTACCAAAAGACAAATCCCGAGGCCAAGGGCAAAATGATTTCCCTTGCCACCGAAACGGAAAGAACTCTTTTCTTTGACTTTCTTCCTCTGAGTCTCGGACAAATCAGGGGTTTCAAAACCAGGTTTCATCTCTACACCGTCCCGGGGCAGGTCTTCTACGATGCAAGCAGAAAACTGATACTCAAGGGAGTAGATGGAGTGGTATTTGTAGCTGATTCCCAGATTGAACGGATGGAGGCCAACATAGAATCGCTGGACAATCTGGCCGACAACCTTGAAGAACAGGGTTACGATTTTGAGAAAATCCCTTACGTAATGCAGTACAACAAAAGAGATCTTCCAAATGCCGCCCCCACTGCGCAACTTCACGAATTGCTGAATCCTCGAAAAATTCCTGAATACGAAGCCGTAGCGACAACAGGCCAAGGCGTCTTCGACACCCTGAAAGCAGTGGCAAAATTAGTCCTTACGGAATTGCGCCGCGGAGGCCGCTGATTTTTCGGCCCGCCAATCCCGCGCAGCGGATCCTACGCTCTGAAATCCAATTCATCGTTTCAAAAACGCTCTGAGTGCTTCGGCCTCCTCCTCGATCACCTTTCCAGCGGTCTTGAAAATCATCTTTTCTGCCACCCGCCCCAGAATCGGCACGCCGACCTTCAACTCACCCGACATCACCCTTTCGCTTTTCCCATCGCCCTTTGATCGCAGTTGAATCACACCTTTGTTCGACATGAGCTTCACCACCTTTGGATGAGTCGGGATGTTTTCAAAAGTCATTTCCTTTTTTTTCTTGTCGTATCTGGAATGCTCCACCCAGATCATCGCCTCGGGAGGAACCTTCTTCGGACCAACCTTCTTGATCAAAGGAACCGGAACATACCTCACCTTCCTCTCTATCACATCTCCGTCGTCCTTACGGTCCAACACATCCATCTCCTTCAGGGACTCCATCTTTTCCATCAAAAAAGGGGGCAAATCTTCGTGAAACATGGCCGATTCCAGTTCCTCCAAGCTTACATCAAAACCGTGCTCGAATTTGAATTTCATTTCTAAAATCCTCCTTGATTCCTGCAAAGAACAGGCAAACTACGGAGCCGCCCCGCCGGCGGGTGTTTATCAGGCGGAAACCGCCTGGAGCGCCCAGATATACTGCATAAGGAAAACGGAATCAATCCCGACCCCTGCCCCCGTTTTCTTCTTTGCGGGTCAAGCCATGCAGGACTATTATTTCAATTGGAAAACACGAAAACCCTAATCCCGAGGGCTGAAGAAACAATCAGCAATAAATGAAAAGGAGTGTTTCAATTGATCTTGATAAAAACAATTCAGTTGAGCATGGATGATCGTGAATCCCGACAAGATCGTTTCGCGAGAGTTGAAAATCATCTTTCAGAAATCTACAATGGAGATAATTCACCTGCATTCATAACACTTCCCGAAATATGGGGATCGGGTTTTTTCTGTTTCGATCGCTACAAGAATGAATGCGAAACCCTGGACGGAGAAACATTTTCAAAACTCGCTCCGTGGGCCCGAAAAATCGGCTGCTACATCCTGGCGGGCAGCATCGTGGAATGTGATGGAGCGGATCTTTACAACACCTCTATCATGATCGGGCCCGAGGGAGAAATGAGGGGTTATTACAGAAAAATCCACCTTTTCGGCCACGGATCCGAAGAAGCCGCCGTCATGACCGCCGGCTCAAAACTCTGTGTGATCAAGACGGAATACGGCAATTGGGGTCTCAGCACATGCTATGATTTGAGGTTTCCCGAAATCTTCCGAAGAATGCTGGACATGGGCGCGGACTCTTTTTTTGTCACTGCATGCTGGCCCGCGACCAGGATCCTTCATTGGGAGATCTTAAACAGGGCGAGAGCGCTGGAAAACCTCGCCTGGGTCATATCCTGTAATTGCGCAGGCAAACTAAACGACCACGAACTCGCTGGAAGCAGCATGGTCGTAGACCCTTGGGGGGAAATTGCTGCAAGAGCCGGAGATAAAGAAGAGATCCTGACATTGGAAATCGATCCGGACCTCCCCATGAATACGAGAAAACGTTTTCCCGCTCTTGAAGATCGCCGCATCAGGTAAACCCAAACAACGTGTTTTCCCACCCAAAATAGAAATAGTTTTCCAGGAAAAATAGCCTTTGCACAGGTTTTTCATCCGGCAGGATTCGAGACCAGGTCGGCGATCTCCCTCATTTTGCTTACATCAAGTCTATCAGCGAAAGTCAGGTTGCGCTCCAACCGTTCCTTTGCGGACCGTCCGGTACACCTATGCGCCGGGTCGCCGAGAATCCCCTCCACCATGCCATCAATCAACTTCAGCCGGTCAAGTTCATGCCCAATCAACTTGAACTGGATATCCATCACTTCATCGGCAACAGCTCGCGCCGTCGCCTGATGATGTTCCCATAGTTCACCCACGTTCGTGCCGGGTGGCAACAACAGCCCGCATATGTTGGTCGTCAGAATGTAGACATTCTTGCGCACCAGTTCGAATTCCAACTCATCGAATGTTTTCAATCTCCTGCACGGAATCTGAAGCTTTTCGAGAGCTTTTTCCAAAAGCGGCGCACCAGGCCCATGTACTGGAGAAGAGATTAAAACCTTGTATTCCCGGCCCGTTTTCTTTTCAAACCATACCACTATCACGGTTGGCGTTTCAATCTCATGCACTTCCCAATCCCGAGGCAATAATTCGTTTTGCAATAAAACCAGACGATTTCGCCACCTTTCGTCCACACCCTCCAACACAGAGTGAAGATCCTTTTCCCCTACAGCGACCAGGACCATTTCCGGCGTGCTGTATGACTCAGCCGTTTCCGCCATGTTGGTCTTTCGAGTCACCGGGATCACCGGGCGACCGAGTTTAAGAAAACCTCGGGCAAACACACCCGCCATCTCACCGGCTCCAATTATTACGATGTAATCATTCTTCCTTGCCATTTTTCACCTTCAAATCCGCTGTTCAAGAGATCACCCGGCTTTTCCCATCGCCCTGTGTGGATTCCGACCATTTTCCTTGTTCACCCACCATGAAAATACAAAAATGTCTCAAAAACGCAAAAAGGCGAGCAGCAAAAATCCGGTTTGCCGAAACTTTGTTTTCACAGGCTCGCTAGATCCGCGGTCGGACGCCGGCCGCGGCTACTGTTTACAGCAAATAATTCGTCCGGCTAAAATAGCTGCATTCCCTTATCACCCTCCTCTTTTTGTTCGGCGGCTCTTCTGCTATAGTTCCTGATCAAGGAGTTTTTCAGAGTGAACCCAACGGGAATATCTAATTCATGGAGTCGTCTTTCCACATACGGATCAAACCGGATAGCCTTGTCGGCCGGTAGTTCAGGCGCTTTGTTTCTTTTGATTGGAATCGCTTTTTCGATCTATGGTTGTTCCTTCGACAGGTGTTCCAAAAACGACGACAAGGGAGGTTCTTTGCTGGTTGTTGCAAGAGCCAGGGACTCCATCATACTCGACCCCGCAAGAGCGACCGATGTTGACTCCGCGGACACTTTGGCCCAAATGTTTGAAACACTCGTGGCTTACGGAGAAAACGGCTTCGAGATTGAACCATCACTGGCCGTGAGTTGGCGCAGATCCACCGATCTTAAGATCTGGACTTTCGATCTGAGAAGAGATGTCCGTTTTCACGATGGAACCAAAATGGACGCGGACTCGGTCGTTTATTCATTCGAGCGACAAAGCCGGGGCGGAGTGAGACAGTCGGAGTTTTACTACTGGAACAGCTACTTTGGAGACATCATTAAAAATGTCAAAAAGCTGGACCGGTATACGGTTCAATTTGAACTGAAACGCCCGTTCGCTCCTTTCCTGGCCTCTATCGCAATGTTTCCCGTAGCCATAGTGAGTCCGCATTCCTGTCGAAACCTGGGTGACCGTTTCGCCAGGGAGCCTGTCGGCACCGGACCTTACAGGTTTGAAAACTGGGATCGAACAGAGGGCCAGATCAGATTGAAGCGTTTCGACGATTATTGGGGTACCCCGGCCCAAATAGAAACAATCGTTTTTCGCGCCATAACAGATTCCCGGCAAAGGGTCATGGCGCTTCAGAGCGGAGCTGTTCATGTCATCCGCAACGTGGATCCCTGGGCGATGCGGATGGTCAAGCTTCATCCGGACCTGAGGGTCCATATAACCCGCGGAAACAATGTGGGTTTTTTGGGACTTAACACCCGAAAACCGCCGTTTAACAACCCCGCTGTTCGATGGGCGGTAAACAGGGCCGTCAGAAAAGATGTCTTGGTGAAATACGTTTACCAGGGACTTGCCGAACCGGCTTTCGGGCCGTTGCCGCCCGTTGCCGACTGGGCTTACAACGACGACGTGGAAAAGTACCCGTACGACGAAGATCGGGCGCGCAGGGAACTTGCTGCAGCGGGTTACAGAGACGACCCCGCTCAAAGACCCAAGCTCTACGTAATGAACACTCACCGACCGTACATTCCACAGCCGATCCTTGCCGCTCAAATGATCGCCAGGGATTTGGAAGTCATCGGCATGCCGGTAGACGTGGTGATTCAACCCTTTGACAAACACAGGCAAAGCATTACGGGAGGCGAACACAATCTGGCGATATACGGATGGGTGGGAGACAACAATGATCCGGACAATTTCTTTTCGACCCTACTGGGTTCAACAAGCCCTTTGAACATATCGTTCTGGCGCCATGCAGAATTCTCGAGACGTGTTCAGGCAGCAAGGGAAACGCAGGAGAATAATTCAAGAGCCGAATACTACAAGGAGGCGCAGAAAATTGTAGCGGATCAAGCGCCTTGGATCCCTCTCGCCCACACCAAAATGGTGGTGGCACTGAAAAGGAGTGTTCATGGATTCAACCTGGGACCTTCATCCATTCTCAGACTCAAGGGAGTCCGAATACAGTGAGTCTTGAATCATTGATTACAAGTTGCTTGGGCCTCCAAGAGGTTATCGAGAGATGAAAACCCTTCGCCTCAGCATCCGCACCCGCCTCCTGTTATGGTTCAGCCTTGCGGGGCTGCTTCCTCTGTTCGCCATGTCCGCGTTCGGGCTTTACAGCATAACCCGGCGTCTGCAGGAAACAATACACGAAGACACGCTCAGAAGTTTGCGCATAGGGATGAATCTCCTGTTGCGGCAGGCGCAACAAACTGCGGCCGATGTAACCAGACTGGCCAATGCAGCCGACATCCAGGCCATGTTTCGAAAGTACAAGGAGCTGGCTAAACTCCCCGACCCCCGTCCCCAGAATATCGGCGACATAAATAAATTGATGGAGCGTTATCGCGGAGAAGTCTCGTCGGGCCTGGTAGAACTCTGCGACACTGAAGGCCGGGTCTTTGCAAGGTACAGTTTCGGATCTCCGCACATGGAAGAAACACTGGCTACACAAGACAATGCCACAATAATCAAGAAGGGCCTGAATTACGAGCACGATATCAATTTCGTCAGGGGCAGCGATTACGTAGTTATAAGAGCAATATCACCGGTCATGAGTTCCAGATTTGAATTGCTGGGCGCCATCATCCTGAGCCTCCCGTTGGATCATTACATGGCAAAGTCCCTCTTGGCGACACTCCGGGTGGATGTAGCTTTCTACATGGCGACTGATGACAACCGCTTCAAACCGACTGCCTCTTCATTGGTGAAACCGGACGGTGATCAATACCCCGGTTTCAAGCTGCCGGCCCGGGTTTACGAAGAAACCCGGGCCAAGAGGTCCAACATTACGGTCGCGGAAGCGATGAATCGATCCTTTTCAGTGGGAATCATTCCCCTGCTCGATTCAGACAAGTCAGATGAAGATTCACCCGAAATCGGATTCCTCGCTGTCGCCGTCGACCGCCGACCCCTGATTCAAAGCCGCAATGACGGCATAAAAGCCATGTTCGTGATTTCATTTTTTGGGATAGCGGTAGCCTTGCTTCTAGGCTTTATAGCCGCCAAAAGTTTGTCAGCGCCTCTTAGAAAACTACATTCCGGAGCAATTGCCGTTGCCCGAGGAGATCTCGAACTCAAGATCGACACTGCTTCAGGTGATGAAATCGGCGAGTTGGCGGAAGCCTTCAATTTCATGACTGCATCCCTCAAAGAAAACCAGGAAAGGCTGGCTGCAAGAATATCGGAAA
Source organism: Myxococcales bacterium (assembly GCA_007131745.1). The sequence goes on along the minus strand of SLPX01000078.1, from coordinate 6,324 downwards.
TCATAACCCTGCACACGATCGGAAGAGCCGTCGGTTCAGTCATGGGACTTGACGAAGTGCTGAAAACCGTCGTGGAAGAGATCCGCAATGCTCTTGGAACCGATATAACTGCGCTTTTTCTCTCCGATGACGAAGGGAAACTTTGGTTGAATGCAACCGCTGGTTTGACTGAAGATGTGCTGGATGATTGGGAGAGCGGGGGTGATGCCCCTCTTGCAAGGCCTGCCCTCCAAATGGACGAACCTTTTTGCATCGAAAGCATTGAAGCAGGACCTGAAGAATCCATTCATATTGAAGACAAACAGGCCATTGACGACGGTTGCAGCGAAGAAGATTACAGCGAGCAAAAGGTGGCGGAACAGAAAATTAGAGAAATCGGACGATCTCTCGGTATCACCGGATCAGTCATGCTGGTTCCGCTTGCCCAGAAGGAACAGTGCATCGGCGTCATGTTATTGGTGCGAAAACCGCCCGCGTCGCCGTTCAGAGTTGAGGAATTGAGATTGCTAAGCACTCTTGCGGGCCAGGCCGGCACTGCTATTGAAAACGCGCGTTTGTACGAAGAAGTAACCGCTTTCAATGAGCGTCTCGAACAAATGGTTGAGGAAAGAACCGCTGAACTGAGGCAAGCTAACAAGGAATTGGCGGATACCCTTCACGATCTCCAAGAAACACAGTCTCAACTCCTCCTTTCCGAGCGTCTTGCAGGACTCGGCTCCCTCGTGGCCGGCATCGCTCACGAAGTAAACACGCCGGCCGCGGCGATTCAGGGAGCGGCAGCCAATCTCGTTCGTAATATCAACAATATCGCTTCCCTCGCTTTTAAGACCACCAGCCTTTCAATCGGTAAAGCGGCATGGAAAGATTTCCTTGAATTGATAAACAACAAGATTTCCTCACCTCCTGAAAATGAAATCGTTCCTTCTTTGGAGGCAAAAAAACGTTCCGAAAACTTGGAAAGAGAGTTGGCAGGGTACGGTTTTGAAAACGCCGCGCTGTATGCCCACCGTATGACCGATCTGGGAGCGGGAGACGACATCATAGAGGTCGTAAGAATCGGCGGTCCGGACAACGCCGAAGCTCTGACCGCTATTCTTTTGGAAACGGTTTTGCTCAAACGCAATACAAGCGCGGTGGATGCAGCGATAAGAACCATCAATAGAATTGTGACCGCCCTGAGGGCTTACAGCCATTTGGATCAAACCCACATTGAAAGAGTAAACATCCATGACGGCATTGAGACAACACTGGTCATTTTAAACAATCTCCTTAAATACGATGTCGAAGTGACGCGTCACTACGGAGATCTACCGTCCGTACCGGTTTACGTAGACGAACTCAACCAGGTCTGGACCAATCTCATCGTAAACGCGATAGACGCTGTTTCCCAGCAGGAAGAACTCGACAAAAAAGTCGTCATTAAAACCGAACAATGCGGTTCGGAAGTCGTCGTAAGAATCATCGACACGGGTCCCGGAATACCCAAAGACAATCTCACAAAGATTTTCAAACCGTTTTTCACAACCAAGGCAAAAGGACAGGGAACCGGCCTTGGATTGGGAATAGTACAGCGCATTGTAGAGAAACATGGTGGAAAGATAACCGCTGAATCCAAACCGGGAAAAACATGTTTCAGTGTCTATCTTCCCGTATCCGGGCCGCCTGCACAAAAAGATCCTGCGCCTGATAGAAGAGGAAACGAATTCATTTCCGGCGAGGGATAGTAACCAAAGGCCTGAAGCGGAACCACCTCTGTCGATTCGCACATGGAAAAGCCACCCGAAACACTCGAAATCCCGGCCCCGGCCAAGGTCAATCTCAGCCTTGCAGTCACAGCTAAGAGAGCCGACGGCTACCATGAACTGGTTTCCTTTGCCATCCCCGTAACTCTTTTCGACAAGCTTATTATCACCAGTCACCCCGGCCCTCCGACCCTGCAAACCTTTTTCACTCCGGGTCGCATGTTTCCAACAAACCAACGATCCGCAGCGGAAAAAGTTTTTCAAAGCAAGGATAACTCCATACAAAAAGCATTTAACTGGTGGATTCAAAATCGCTGTAAACTAACGACAACTTGGAAAGTGGAAGTAATCAAAAACATCCCCATGGGAGCGGGACTTGCGGGCGGAACCACGGACGGCGCAGCATTCCTCCGCACTCTGAGTGAAATCTTCTCAATGGACCCTCCTTCAGGCGACTTCGTCGAATCACTCGGTTCGGACATGGCCTTTTGTCTTCACCGCAAACCGGCGTGGATTTGCGGTCGGGGTGAAATCATAATCCCTGCCGAACTCGACGAAACACCCGAACTCTGCCTTGCAACACCCGATTCCATGATCTCAACAAAAGACGCTTACCAAAACCTGAAGAAATTCCAACCCCCGCCCAATCCTTCCCTTGTCCGCAGCGACAAAGCAATATCCTGCAAACAACTCTTCGAAATGTCCGTCAATCCATTCCAACATTCAGCCATGAAAAACCACCCCACACTACGAAACCTGGCTGCTTCATTGTACGATCTGGGCGCGCATCACGTCTCCATGACCGGCAGCGGACCTAGCTTGTTCGGAGCATTTCCGACAAAGACCGCTGCAAAAAAAGCCGCATCCGCACTCTCATCGCAGGGCTATTGGTCCTGCTCGGTTTCCCCTTTCCTTGTCAAGGAAACAATCGTTTCGCGTCCGACCTAAAACACCCGATTTGAAACGCCCATCAATCAATCAAAAGGACTGCCAAAAACTCCGGTGTCCGTCACCTCTGTCTTAACCTTTGTCTCAGTTTTCTTGGCCCTGCCCTCCCCGGCTTTATCATACCCGGCCGATTCGATCTGCTTAACCATCCGGTCGAAGTCGCTTTCAAACAATCGGTCCTGCACGATGCGGAATTTTTCATATTCGCTTTCTGCATGGGTCTTGGCCAGCTCTGCGGTCACTCTTCCAGCGTCCTGCAGAATATCCCGGTCCCAGAGTTTCAGGAAGCCCGCCAAACGTTTTTCCCAATCTTCCATCGTCATAGGAATCTTGCGCATGGCCTGAAGTTCGGCCATGTCGAGGTAGGCGGAGACGATACGCTGCATCTGCGCCAACTCAAACTCTGAGAGATAGTTCTTGGCGATGTATACATCGTATCGATGGATTTTCCCGTGGGGCGAGCCTTCCCAATGGGTCAGCCCCATGTTTTCCTTCCTGTGATCGGCGCGATCCACAATGACCTCAGCCGCTGTTCGACCGTGGATGGCGTAGTGCATCTTGTTCTGCACAGCAGCGAAAAAGCGCTTGGTGGCGGTGGCGGTCGGGTCGTAGTCCAACGCGGTGGCGTAGATATCGGTGATCTTCTGGTAGAACTTGCGCTCGGAAAGCCGGATCTCCCGGATCTTTTCCAGTTGGCGCTCAAAAAACTCGTCCGTAAAGTTGCCGCCGTGTTTCAGGCGCTCCACATCCATGGTCCAGCCCTGAATAGTGTAATCCTTAACGATCTGGTTGGCCCATTTGCGGAACTGCACCGCCCGCTCGTTTTCGATTTTAAAGCCTACAGCGATGATGGCCTGCAGGTTGTAGTGCTTAACCCGGTAGTTTTTACCGTCCGCGGCAGTTGTTAAGTACTGCTTAATAACTGCCGCTTCTTCGAGTTCATTGTCCGAGAAAATGCGCTTCAGATGCTGGTTGATGGCAGGCACCGAGACATCGTAGAGGGTCGCCATTACCTTTTGGGTCAACCAGATATTCTCGTCCTCGTAGCGCATTTCCACACTGGCTTCCGATGCTCCACCGGCCGCGACAAAGGTCAGATATTCCGCCGCAGAGCTACGAACAATGGCAGTGTCTTTCTTATAAGTCTTCCGTCTGTCTTTGCCCTTATCCTTATCCTTTTTCATTCAATCTCTCACTGTCCAGGTCACCACCAGACCATTCCGTATAGCTCTGTGCGGTCTGTCAAGACAATTGTCGCAATCCGGAACTCAAAAGACTTCGAGGCAATTCGAAATGTCCGTCAATCCATTCCAACATTCAGCCATGAAAACCCACCCCATACTTCGAGAACTGTCTTCCTCATTGCATGACCTGGGCGCGTATCACGTCTCCATGACCCGCAGCGGACCCACCTTGTTCGGAGCATTTCAAACAAATACCGCTGCAAAAAAAGCCGCATCCGCACTCTCATCGCAGGGCTATTGGTCCTGCGCTGTTCATGGATCGTCGATGTAACTGACCCATGCCCCATTTTTGTCGAGCGACAATCCGACACAGTCGGCCATTCCCCAGTAGGCGCCGCTTTCCGTGTAAAGAAACGTCTCCTGGATAATCCAAAGCCCCGGTGCCAGGTAGAATTCCGAAGCATAGGTGTGGTAGCCGGGCCTTGTCATTTTTCCACCGCGTTTGGGGTTGCTTCAGGGTGCCGGAGTTCATCACAGGTGTTGCAACCCACCTGAAAAATCTAGGAATTTCCAAGGCGCTTCACAAGAAGAAAACAAGTATAAAGAAAGAATCAGGGCGACGAGGAAAGCAAACGGGTTGTCTATTCAGGGGTCCTGGCACACCGGAACCCGTTGTCGTAGTAATCAGCCGTCGGGGTGTAGTATTCGCGGTAAACCACTCGGATGTGCACGATAAGGCCGTAGTAGAAACCGCCGCCGCGGATCACCCGGTAGCTATCACAACCACTTGTGCTGTTCACCGGGTCCACGCAATTGTCCTCACAGCTTGAATAGAAATTCTCATCATAACAATCCAGGACCCATTCCCACACATTGCCGACCATATCCTTGAGTCCGTATGGTGAATCCCCCGCCGTAGTAATCAGGTATCCCACGGGCCATGTTCCGGGTCCCTCTTCGGCATCATTACAACCGTACGGTGAACCTGAACCTGTGTGGTTCCAGTTGCATCGATCACAGGTCGGTTGTGCTTCGCCCCACGGATAAGTGCGCTGATCCGTTCCCCGCGCCGCCTTTTCCCACTGAGCCTCGGTTGGCAGATCTCCACCTGCCCATTGGCAGTATTCGCGTGCATCAGACCAGTTAATACAGTTGATGGGATGATCCTCTCGATCCGCTTCGGAGGAGGTCCAGTTGCACCACGATGTACCCCCTCCTTCGGTCGGTGTTCCGGTGCAACCTCCGGAATCCTTGCACTCCCGGTACTGGGCCACGCTCACTTCGGTGCGCTGTATGCAGTAGGCCGATAGCGTCACCTTATGCCTGGGAGATTCATTGCTAAAGCCTTCCCAACACGGATCTCCATTGTTGCACCCCATCTCGAAATCCCCGGCAGGGATGTACACCCAACCCTCCGGACACGATTCTCCTTGCGCGGCATCCACGTGCGCGGCGTCTAGGTCCGCTGCGTCTACGTGCGCTGCGTCTATGTGAGCGGCATCCACTGCTGCGTCAGAAAATCCGCCGTCATCTCCACTTCGAAAACAACGGTATGTATCGCCTGTTTCACTCCTACGACACACCCACCCCGTGGGGCACGCTGCCGTGCCTCCATCCGGATCACACAGGTAATGATCTTCATTTAATTTCAGTTTTCCGCACCCCACAATGCCAACGAATGCGCAGAGAAAACTCCATAGCAAACTCCAAGAGAATCCCCGCATCACGGCGGGAAGATACTTGTTCTCCCTTTTTTTCGCATTCGCTTTATTCATAATATGCTTCATAGCAATGAACGCTCCTCAACGTCAATTGCTTTTCTACGCCAGGACCACGGCGGGTTTTCCACTGAAACCAAAATTCCGACCATTGAAGCCGGTTATTCATGAACACGTGGTTTTCTCACCCTGGAAGCAGCAAGCAGCCGATGGATTGACACAGATTTTCATGATGCTGATATTTGATTGCATATTGAAGTCAAAAAACAATGTCACACGAAAGAGGTGTTTGACATGAAGACCATTACTGTCCGTGGAATCGATCCGGATGTGGCGGAAAAATTAAAAAAAACCGCTGCAAAGGAGAATAAAAGCCTTAACCAGTTGCTGCTTGATCTTATTGAAATCCGGGTCGGCGCAAAAAAAGAAAAAAAATTCACCCGGGAATACGATGATCTGGATTCGTTGTTCGGCAGATGGTCAGACCAGGAATTTAAGTCCATCCAGGAAAAAATCGATCAAGAAAGGACCGTTGATATGGACCTGTGGAAATGAAAAAAATAAGGAGGAACCAGAGAATCCAAAAATCGCGAAGAAGAAGAACTGGATTTCTTTCTGGACTCCCCCCGGGTGGTGTTATACGCGGTCGATTTCGTGACATCCGACTATTATTCAGAAGTCATAAACAATCTCAAAAAAGCCGGTACCTCTGTGCCGACAAACGACATATGG
>SLPX01000381.1 GCA_007131745.1 Myxococcales bacterium | reverse complement strand
GTCTCGGTTCTTTTTTCTGTTCCGGTCCATCCGCTAACTCATCTGGCGGCTGTAATCCTCGTCCTGTTTCTGTCGACCTCTATTTTATACCTGAGATTGTCGGTTGACTCATCTTTCGGCAAGGTGAAAAAAACGAGTCTGCATTGGAGCATTTCACCGTCGCCCAGCTCCTGTCGTTGTTTTTCATGCACGAGTGCGCGTTTTTCCAGTAGCGAATAGAACCCGGCTCTTCCTCCATACCTCACGGCCTTGACGATATCTTCGTCCCCGATCGTGACACCACAACGGGTCCACCCGGAATCAATGGCCTTGTCCGCGGATGAAAACAAACTTGCATCAAGAGTTACATTGCCGTACCGGTACACCCTAGAATCATTTTTCACGCTTGTATCCACAACAAGAAGCCTGCCTCCCTCATGTCTTTTTATAACTCTTTTCGAGGGAATGCCGATCTGTAGATCGTCCCACCTTGGGTCGGCTTCCTTGACGGTCTCCATTTTTTCCCGGGCTTTTTGCTTCATGTCGGCTGCTTCGGCTTCACGCTTGGATTTAATCCACAACGCGCCTGCGATCAATCCCCCTCCGATCAGAACGGCAGAAAATACCCACAACCAGGCGAAACTCTTGCGGGGCTTCAGGCTTTCATCGAGATCATCATCGAAATCATCTGTAAAGCCGGGTTTTATGTCCTGTCTTCCCGGAATTACATATGTTTCAGCAACTGCGCTGGGGGACAAGCCTGCAACTCCGTATCCAGCGGAAGCATCCACCACTGTGTCTGCAACCTGCACCGCGGCCTCGGATTCCGATGCGTCTGTTCGGTCTGGGGCGGGTTCTTGTTCCTGTATAGCAACTGCTTGTATTTTCACGGTTTTGAATCTATGGGAAGAAAGGTCCCTCGACTCTTCAGCAGAGGGAGTTTGTTGCAGCCCGTCATCTGCGATCTGTGCGGTTTCGATTTCTTCATCTACTATGATGCTTGGCCACTGGCCCGCGGCTTCTGCCTCGGCCTTCGCTGAGATCTTCTTCTTGGCTATGGTTTCACCGCTTTGTTCCGCTACTTGGGCAAGATCGTCAGCGTCGACAATTTCATCATGATTCAGGTTTGCAAGTTCCTCGGGTGAAAGCCCGATTACTACTTTGTCAACCTCCTCGAGTTCCAGTTCACTGCTTGCTCCAAGATTTTGGTCTTCATCCTCTTTGTCTTCAAGCCGGTTTTCACTTTCGAGCCGCTTGTGTTCCTCGGCTTCCGCCATTACCCGCTGTGCAAGATCCCTGGAAATATTCGGATCCGTGTCGGTCGACACTCCAACACCGTCGGAATCGTCGTTCGTCTTCATTGTGAAGGTAAAATGGCACTTGGGACAACGGATCTTTGTTCCGGGATCCTTTATTTTTTCCTCAGGGATTGCAAACCTGGCCTGGCAAAGAGGGCAAGGAAGGATCATCTGCTGTTAAGTCTCCTGGGTTGTCAGCAACGAAAGCCACATAAACAATTCCTGTTATTATGCCTCTATCATCGGACCATTTCAAGTGATGATCGGTTGTTGCAGTATTAGGTGATCCAAGTTTCACTCAGAAAACATAAAGTCCTAAACCGATTATGGTCATCAATGGAGATAAGGCGAAACAGTGATGAATTGCAAGGCAAAACAACAATTTTTACAAAGTCTTTGCCGGAAAAGGTCGATGGAGTAGAATTGTTTCGTAAATTCAGTGAGATATGCATTTGTTTCGGATCGATTTTTCTGAGCTTGCGCATCACTGTCGTGTTTAATGAATTCTGCTATGTTGTTTTATTTTGCTACACTGTTTATGCATGGATGTGAACACGGATCCGAACATGCCCGAGCACTAAAGTTTAAGATGGCGACAAATAAACGAAAATCAGTAGGTAGAAAAGACGATGCTCAGGCGGGGAGGTTTTTCAAAAAGATTGTTTTGTTGTCTTTCTTGTTTATTCAGTCGGCTTTGTTGGGAACAACAACCGGCTTTTTATTGTCTGGATGCGCCCGATACGGAAGCGATGTTATGGCATCGGGAGAAGAAATATCCGATATTCAGAATTCGGATGAACCATTGGTGGAACTGGAGCGGTTTCACGGCTTTGAGCTTGGTTTTCAGAAAATATCTGATTGGTCTTCGCATTACGATTTTTTTCGACTTTATCGCGGCATGGGAGAGTGGCTGTGGGATTCTGATTTTTCCAAGGCATTGCTGGACGTTAGGGTTCTTCCGGGCCGGGAACCGGCGCAGGCGAAAAAACGGAAGGCTGCAAAGCGTTCCGGTAGGATAATCCGTTCGTTTCGGTTTGCGGTTATATCCGATACGCACAATGCTTTTAAGTGTGGTCTAGGACAAGGTTCAGTGCTCCGAAAAGCCATAGATGAGATTAACAAGTTGGAGTTGGATTTCGTGGTTGCGCTTGGAGACCTCGTGGCCGGCGGAGGTGATTGCCTGGAACATCCTGGTGCTAAAAAAGGATCAGATGAAGAGAAGTCTTTTTCAGCTTCCCTGGAGGAACAGCTTCATGAGTTGTATACGGAGCTTGTGGTCAGGTTGGAGGTTCCTCTCATCGTGGTGGAAGGAAACCATGACCTGGATGCAAGCAGCAGCCAAAACAAGGATTACGCTCGTGATGTATGGGAAGAGTTTTGGCAATCGAACCGGAATACCCTGCTTAAACAGGTGAGGAGAAGCAGATACAGGAGGAGTTACAGGTTTCGCCACAAGGGTGTCGGATTTGCTGTTTTAGGATACTATAACAGCCTTGGTCTCGAAAAAGAGGAATTGAAATGGGTGAAAAACAATGTGCGAGGCGGGGACATAGTCTTTCGACATGTGAACCTCTACGGAATAGCTTGTTGCATGAAAGGCTATTGTGGATTCGCTATACGCGACGATGGAATCCGGGAATACGAGAAACTTCACGATGTGTTGAAAAAAAGGAAAATAAAAGCAATATTTTCCGGTCACACACACGCTTTTTACCATGGAATATGCGATGGAGTTCAGTTTATCAACACGGGTTCGCTCGGTGATCGTTCACTGGAATTTGTTAAGGGTTGGGAGGAATCTCCTTTCAGAGAAAGACATGCATACGTAGTGGTGGAAGTTTTGCCCGATACTTCATTGAATGTGAGGTTTCGAATCTTTGATACAGGTGAGAATCGTTTCGTGGATTTCGACCCCAAGGAGTTTCCTCCGGAAGTACGTGTACATCGCGTCAGGAGATTCGGATACGAAGAAGGCATCGATGGAGTTTGTGAAAGTGTCCGCGGAGAAGAATGAAGCTGCAGTTGCACCGGTTTCCTTAACAGCTTCGGGTTCAATGAAAATCGCGGCTTTCAATCCTGGGCGGAGCGGATGTCAGGGGAACCCATATTTCCCGGGCTATAAGATGACAAACATCATCTTCTGATTGAAGTCTTCCCTTGACCGCGATAAAGGGCGACATTTTTACCAGGAATCTGTGTTTTTCATAAATATCCTGCCGGATGACCACATTAATGAATCCGGTTTCGTCTTCCAGGGTCAAAAACACTACTCCGCCGGCGTTGCGCGGTCTTTGCCTTGCTGTCACAAGTCCTGCACCCGCTATAATCTCGCCGTTTTTCATCTTGTTGATGACAGCGGCAGTGTAAAAGCCTTTGCGGGTGAGTTCCGGCCTGAGCGCTGATAGGGGGTGGCCGCGGGCGCTGTGACGGGATGATGAGTAATCCCAGGTAATGGTTTCCAGGGAAGAAAGCGGGGGGAACGCCGGCAACTCTTCGTCGTGATTCGTCCTGAGTTCATCGGATGCACCTTTGATGCGGCCGGCCAACCGCCAGGCGGCAGTGCGACGGCACGGTTCCAAGGATTCCATGGCACCGGCTTGAACCAGGGAATCCAAGCTTCGGCTGCTCGGTTTTCGTGCTTTGATGTGGTCAGTTGCCCGGCTAAGCCGGAGAAGAAAATCATCGATGTCCTGGAACGGCTCTTTGTTTTTCGCCTGCATGATCAAATCGGTTTCGTCTTTACCCAATCCCTTTACATATCTCAGGCCCATCCGAATTCCGAATCCTTTCAGGGAAACAGGTTCAATGACACAATCCTGTTTGCTCTTGTTGATATCGACTGGAAGTACCGTGACACCGTGACGGCGAGCGTCTTCAACGATGGTTGCGGGAGAGTAAAAACCCATCGGTTGTGAGTTCAGGAGAGCGCACGCGAATTCCGCAGGATAATGACATTTCAACCACGCAGTTGCATACGAGATAAGAGCAAAGGACGCAGCGTGGCTTTCCGGAAAACCATATTCGCCGAATCCTTGGATCTGGTGAAACTCCCTTTCAGCGAAATCAGAAGGGATCCCCTTGGCCGACATTCGGTTGATCATTTTATCTCGATGCTTTTCCAGTCGGCCTTCTCGTCGCCATGCTGCCATGTCTCTGCGGAGTTGATCCGCTTCGCCCGGGGTGTAATCAGCCGCGACCATGGCCAGTTTCATCACCTGTTCCTGGAACAAACAAACACCCAGGGTTTTTTCCAACACCGGCTTGAGGCTGGGATGAGGGTATACAACCGGCTCCAGCCCTTGGCGCCGCCGCAGGTACGGATGGACCATGTCTCCTGCTATCGGCCCCGGCCGGACGAGGCTGATTTCAATGACCAGGTCGTAGAAACGGCGCGGCCTGAGCCTGGGAAGCATTGCCATCTGAGCCCGGCTTTCGATCTGGAATACGCCCACAGTATCCGCTTTTTCCATCATTTCGAATGTTCTTGGATCTTCAGGAGGAATGGTCGCCAGGGAAAGATTTCTGCCCCGGTGTTTTTGTACCAGTTTCAGGCATCGATGGATGAGTGTCAGGGCTCCCAGCCCGAGCAGGTCTATCTTGAAGAGTCCCATCGCTTCCACGTCGTACTTGTCCCACTGAATGATTGTGCGACCTTCGGTAGCGCTCTTTTCCACCGGCACGAGGGTGGTAACGGGCTCCCTGCCAATGAGAAATCCCCCCGGGTGCGTCGACAAGTGACGCGGAAATCCTTTGATTTCGCGCACCAAGCTCAAAAAAGTTCTGTTCTTGGGGGCTAGGGGGTCCAACCCGGCGTCGCTGAGTTCTGCATAGGTTGGGTCTTCGCCGCGTCCCGTTATTTTTGCGAGGTGATCCAGCGAGGTGAGCGGTATCCCCAGAACCTTGCCTATGTCGCGAATCGCTGATCGGGAGCGATAGCGTATGACCGACGCGACCATGGCGGCATGTGTGCGCCCGAACCTTTCGTACACGTGTTGAATCACTTCTTCACGACGTTCATGGGCTATGTCCAGGTCGATGTCCGGCGGCTCCGCACGTTCCCTTGAGATAAACCGCTCAAAGAGCAATCCCATTCGTACCGGGTCTACTGCAGTTATTCCAAGGCAGTAGCATACCACCGAGTTTGCAGCCGAACCTCTTCCCTGGCACAAAATGTCCCGGCTCCTGCAGAACTCCACCAGTTCGTGCATCGTAAGAAAATATCCTCCGTAATCCAGTTCGTTGATCAACCGGAGTTCTTTTTCTATCTGTTCCAGGACATGGGGAGGCGGTTCTCCGCCGTATCGCCGCTTGGCTCCCAAGAAAACCAGTTTTCTCAGGCTCTCGCTTTCACCATGACCGTCCGGCCGATCCTCGACAGGATAGCGGTATTTAAGTTCGGAAAGCCTGAATGTACAGAGGAGGGCTGCTTCCAGGCTTTTTCGCACTGCTTCTTCGCATCCATCGTAAAGGGAAAGAAATGATTTCGGCGTTCTCAGGAAATGCTCATGGTTTGAACGAGTATAAGCCGAAGCATCATGGATTCGCGTATCTTCGCGGATGCAAGACAATACATCTTGCAAGGGTTGCCTGCAGGGATCGTGATAGAGCACTTCACATGTTGCTAGAACCGGGATCGAAAGCCGTCTGGAAAGATTCCGGATTCGAATCTCTTCCTGCTTATCACCCGCTTCTCTGTGCCTGGCCAGAATAAGGTACAATGAATCCCCGAAAGATTGGTGCAACATTCGTGCGTATATTTCATCTTCATCGCTGTTTTTGCAATGCGCTTTCATCAATGCGACCAGCCCTTGAGATCGCTCCGCAACATCATTTAACGACAGTGAAAAGCCGCGTTTGGGCGCTCTCTTTTTTCCGGTCGTGATTAGTTCGCAGATATTTCGATACCCTTCCATGTTCTTAGCCAGGACGACCAGTCTTTGACCTGATATGCTGTTTGTTGAATCACCCGAAATATCCAGTTCCGACCCCACCAGGAGTTCTATGCCGAGTTCCCGGGCGCGTACGTGAGCGCGGGCGACGCCGTAAAGCCCGTTTTCATCGGTAAGCGCCAAGCGCTTCAATCCGGATGAGTAAGCGGTTTCCACCAGTTCTTCAGGATGGCTTGCTCCTTTGAGAAAGGAATAGTTGCTTTTGCACCAGAGGGGAGCGTAAACCTCTTTATCAGCGCTTGTTTCGCTTTTGTACCCGTTTTTTGTTGTGATAATTCGAGTCAAAATTCTACGGGTCCGGTTTGCGGGAAACGGTTTCGGAGGAGTGTGCGGGAGCGCCCAAAGTCTTCCTCGCAAGAGCAGCGGCTTCCTCGCGGCTTTTTATCTTTTCATCCAGTTGAGCGTCTTCAATGATGCGTAGAACACGGCCGAACTCCGGTCCAGGGCTGTAGCCCATGTCCGCCAAATCTTTTCCCGTAAGAAGAGGCTCCGGCTCCATTGATTCCCCTTTGTGTTTTTCCATTGCATCTTTCAGAAATGTCCAGCCGGACAAGTCATTCGAGCCGGCCATCCGATCAATGCGATGCAGTTCAAGTAATTCCGGGAAATGTGGTTCTCTCAACAACCTCTTGAGCTTGGAAAGTTTCATGCGCGGAGCAAGAGCCGGCTTGTCATGGTCTCCTACGATTGCGGTCACCTTGGTTTTCAATGCTTTGGATGTTTTAAGCCTGGCGCAGATTGTATCGGCTATAGCCTTGCTTTCACGTACGTGACCATGGGCCGTTGGACGGCCGTTTCCGTTGATTCGGGTCACTATGGCTTTGCCCGTGTCGTGAAGAAGGACTGAAAGCGCAAGAGCTTCGGAAGGAGGAGATTGTTCCCCATGCACCTGTTCCATCATTTCCAAGCATTTTAACGTGTGGTTCCATACGTCACCTTCCGGATGATAATTGGGCGGCTGGACCACATTTTGAAGGTTTGTCACTTCCGGAATCCATTGTCTAAGCATTCCGGTTTCGTCGAGTCTTTCGACCGCGGTCCGGGACCGAGGTCCCGTAAGGATCTTGAGGAATTCATCCTTGAATCTTTCCGGACTCACGCTTGATATGGATGGTCCCAACATGCGTAGCGCTTCCCATGTATCCTTGTGAATTGAAAAGTCGAGACGGGATGCAAACCGAACCGCCCTGATCAACCTGAGATGGTCTTCGGCGAAACGATCCCGGGGGTTTCCTATGGCTTTGATGATTTTGTTTTTCAAATCTTCCCGGCCGCCTACGAAATCTACTACCTCCTTTGTCAATGGGTCGTAGAGCATTCCATTTATGGTGAAATCCCTTCTTTTCACGTCCTCTTCGGCCGATGAAAAAACCACGTTGGTCGGCCGACGTCCGTCGAAATAACCGGACTCGGACCGAAAAGTCGCCACTTCGAATGTGTGTCCTTCGTGTCGAACCAGCACCACGCCGAAAGCGACGCCCACGGGAAATGTTCGAGGAAAAAGGTTCATTACTTCTCCAGGGGGAGCTGAAGTCGCGATATCAACATCTTCAGGGGGTATTTCCATGAGTCGATCCCGAACTGCTCCTCCTGCAAAGTAGGCTTCGTATCCACCTTCGCGTAAACGCTCGACCACCCGGCGGGCTTTTGTCTCCAACGGAGTTTCTTTCATCCGTCATTTGCTCCGTTAATCGAGTTGATAATGGTAGAGAATACTTGCGTAGAGGGAGTTAAACAAGCTCACATTGATCGCTTATTGATGTCAATATCGGGATCGGATGGCTATTGCCCCTTGATCTCCCACTTTAGAGACAACCTGCCTTTCGGCCCTGAGATTCGAAGCACAAAAAAGGATGTGTCTTCGGGGATGACCGGTTTTCCGTTCAGTGTCCGTGGAAAACGTATGCGATAAAGCTCGTGGAAAAGGTCTATTTGTGGAAAGAATGTTTTGTGAGTGGAAGTGATCCGGGAAATCCGCCGTACATCGAATGGTTCGATCTCAGTACCCTTGTCCGAGGCAAGCGAAACCCTCCATATTGAGTTCTTCTCGGCAAGGTCATTCCATTCGGGATCCTGGGTGACCACGCTGACCTTGAATTCATGGTATTCAGTTCGCTCTGTCAGCAAAACCTTTTGGAACTCAGCGGCGCGCTTCGGTCCCATGCCGAAAGTGTCGACATATTTCGCCGTGTACGCGTAGCAAAAATCATGAGACCAATATGTTGCAAAAGCGCGTATGTTTACAAGAATGTCTTCGAAAGACCTGTCACTTCTGGTCCATCGTCTCCATATTTCCCGATATTGGTGTGGTTCGTACTCCCGGACCGCTGTTGATAGATCCACCTTGGGAGGTTTGCACGCTGAGGGGACCAGAACAAACACCAGGATGCATCCCAGTGACTTCAACGCCCTTTGAAGTCGCCTCTTTTTTTCGTGCGCCGCGATCATGGACTTCAACCTTCCTTCGGCGGCTCTTCCATGAAATCAAGGCGGGTAAACATCGGATGGAAGGGGACGATTTTTTTTACGGGATCCCCGCCGCCTTCAAGACGATCCACTAGTGCGATCACGCAGTCCACTTTCAACCCGAACTCGGTCGCCCTTTCAACAGCCTTGATGGTGGACGCCCCTGTAGTGACCACGTCTTCCAGAACGGCGACATGGGCGGAACCCGGCTCCAGGTTGGCGGCCGCTTCGATCCATTGAGCCGTTCCATGCTTTTTCGGTTCTTTTCTTATGTAAAAACCATCTATACGGCGGCCTCCCATAAAGCTCATCGTGGAGACCGCGCTGACAAGAGGATCCGCGCCCATTGTCATGCCCCCGACTGCGTCCAGTCGGGGATATTGTTTGTTCAGCATATCATTGATCAACCAGCCGATGAGAAAATGACCTTCCGAGGTAAGGGCGGTCTTGCGGCAATCTATATAGAAATCGCTTTTTTTGCCTGATGAGAGGACAACGGGCTTTTTTTCAAAAGAGTATTCTTTTAAAAGCTCAAGCAGTCGCGTCTTCAGGCGGATGTGCGTCGAATCCATCATGGGGGTTGTCTACTTTTTCTTCCTGGCCTTTTTTTTCCCTTTGGCGACGGAAGGCGGCTTTGGAGGAGCTTTCTTGGCTCGCTGTTGTTTAGTGCCGACCGCGGCCTTTGTCTTGGTTGTGGGCCTTCCGGCTTTTTTTGCCGGCGCTTTTTTGGGTTCCACGGATGGTTTGATCGAAGAAGCGGTAGGTTTTTCCGCCTCCGCTGCTTTTGCTTTAGGGGGTTCAGCCGGAGGGCGGGGTTGGGGTGCAGGCCTTCGAGCTTGCACGGCGGTTTTGCTTGCACTCCCCCCTGAGGCGGCCGGTGAACGAAATGCAGGCCGTGGACGGACCGGCGGCCGGGAAGCAGATACGTCCTCTTTCCTCGGCGCTTCCAGGTCTCCCATGTCCACGTTGCCTCTGAAAGACGCTCCGTCCACGATAATCACTCGTGGGGCGGATATGTCCCCGGCCATCCTTCCGTCTTCGTTTATTTGAACGTATTCGGATGCGATGATGTTGCCGACCATTATACCGCTGACCACCGCGTTTTTGACGTCGATGTCGGCCTTGACGATCCCGTTGGGTTCTATGATCAGCGTGCTTGTCAGGGTGATGTTTCCTTCGACCCGTCCTCGGACGGTCAGGTCTTCATCACCTTCGAGATTGCCTCGAATGATCGTCTGTTTGCCGACGATGGTTTCAAACTCGCTCATGTTAGGATCCTTTCCATGTTTTGCACGTTCCTCCATGCACGCATTGATGTACAATCCAACCGCGTTCTTGACTGCGAGCGCTTATCAAAAGCCGCTGGATTCGCTCGGGGTTTAACCCGGGAACCCGGCCGCGCCCGCACCGAACGGACCGGAGCGCAGTTTCATCAAGCGTCCATGTCCACGTTGCCCTTGAACACCGCTCCGTCCGCGATCAGGATTCTCGGTGCCTTGATGTCGCCTACCATGCGACCATCCGAGCGTATCTCGACTTTGTCCCCGGCATTTATGTTGCCGGTGACTTGGCCGCTTATTGTGACGGTTTGAGTTTCGATATCGGCCTCGAGTACTCCCGATTGTTCAACATAAAGGTTTTCTTTAAGGGTGATCTTGCCCTTGACGGTTCCTTGAATGGTAAGATCTTCCTCACCCAGGATTTCACCGTCGATTACAATGGAACTGCCGATGACCGTGTTTGCCATCTTTGAAGCCTCCTTCTCTCTTGTCCTTTCGGCTGAATACGCCGATATTGTTTCCTTAACGTCCCGAGGCGGTCAAGTCTTCGGGTAAATCAAAATCCATGTCGATGTTTCCGCGAAAACGCGCGCCGTCCTCTATGATTATTCTCGGCGCCCTGATATTTCCCGCCACTTTTGCATCGGTGTTGATGGATACGCTTGAGTGAGCCGTCATGTCTCCTTTTAATTCACCCATGACGGTCAGGTCCTGTACCTCAACATCCGCCTCCACCACGCCGGTTTTCTCTATTGTAAGGTGGTTCCCAAGGGCGATGGTTCCTTCGACCCGTCCCTCCACTACAAGGTCTTCGTTGCCTGTGAGGTTTCCTCTTATGGTGATCCGCTGTCCGATTATGCAGGGCTCTTCCACTGCCATTTTTGAACTCCTTTTGTCTTTAATCTGTTTTCCGGAATATTTTCCGCCAATCCTCC
>SLPX01000080.1 GCA_007131745.1 Myxococcales bacterium | reverse complement strand
CATCGGGATGAACGGTGTAGATGTTTCGCTGAATTTCCACCCTCGATTTGAACCTGCGGGTAAGATAGTTTCTCACGCCTTTTCTGGTAAGCGGAAACAATAATAAGAGCCCGGCTGCATCCGTAAGCAAACCCGGAGTCAATAGCACTAGGCCCGCTCCAAGGATTAAAAGTCCATCCACCATTTTTTCCGCGGGTATTCGGCCCTCGGCCATTTCCCCCTGGATTTCAGCCAGCACGGTCAGTCCTTCATATTTGGCCAACCCCGCGCCAACCATGCCGGTTATGACCTGAATCGCCACGGTATTCCAAAAACCTATGCGCCTGCCTATTTCCACAAGAACGAAAAGCTCAAGGAGGGGAATGCCCACGAAAACGATCAAAAGCTTGATACACATAAAAACCATCCATTCGTATAAACGTCTTCCAATTGCACACCTTCATCAAAGATTTTTTTCGTTCGACCTTAAACATCCATCCAAGCAGGCAAAGGAACGCACTGATTTCGCAACCAAATCTCCAGCGTAAGAAGTGAAAAAAGCTGATGGCCCCTGTGGGCTTTGTGATTTGTATGTTCTTCAAAGTACCGCACAACTGTTTCATGGTTGAGATAATCATTAATCAAGGCTTTGGGGTCCAGTAGATAATCGGATGTATTCTCTTTCCAGCAGGTTCGAAACCATTCATCAACAGGAATACCAAAACCCATCTTGCGCCTGCCGAGGATCGCCTTCGGCACTATGTCCCTGAAAGCCCTCCTGAGAATGAGCTTGGAGATCCCACAGCACATCTTGTAATGGTCCGGCAGACTTGCACACTTTTCCACGAGTTGCTTGTCCAGGAAAGGACTCCTTGCTTCCAGGGAATTCGACATAGTGCACCTGTCGGTTTTTACAAGCAGGTCCTGAGGAAGATATGTCCGGAAGTTGTGATCAAGAAGCCGGGCAAGGGTGCTTTGCCCTTTTGTATAATTGAAAACATCGTATTGATGAGCAAAAAGATCGTTTGCTCCCAAAAGACCCTCTGCAGTCAAATTTTCGATCTGCGAGCCCAGCAATTCCGGGCGACATAAAGATTCGATATCATACGCAAAGTATGGCAACCAGCGAAGCACTCTCTCCGGCAAACCTAAAGGCAGACCTTCCAAAAACCTACCCGTCCTGCCCGCCAAAGTGCGTTGCCCGGAAACGGGAATCAGTCCACGCATCAAAAACAAACCCTGTTTCAGCAGATGGGGGAGCCGCTCCGCCCAACAAGCGGCTAAAAAGCGATCGTAACCGGCGAAAACCTCGTCTCCACCATCACCCGTCAACACAACTGAAACATGTTCTCTTGCGCATCGAGAGAGTACGGCAGTAGGAATCGCCGACGAATCCGCAAACGGCCCGTCATGCGCGAGAACTAATTTTTCAACGGTTTCAAAAGTTCCGGATGTCATCCGAAACTCGGTATGATCGGTAGCAAAAGCCCGGGATGCAAGTCGCGCATATCGGGTTTCATCATAGTTGTCTCCGGTCTCGAATCCCATGGAAAAAGTCCGAATTTGTCCGGATGTTTTGCGGCTCATAACGCCCGCAATGATTGTCGAATCCAACCCACCCGAAAGAAACGCTCCCACCGGAACGTCTGCAACAAGTCTCTTTTCCACGGCGGTTTCCACCAGTTCTCTAACAACTTGTGCAGCCTCCTCGACCGAAAGATTGTGCATTTCAGGGGATTCGGAAAAAGAGACATCCCAGTACCGTTGAAACTTCATTCCTTCCGAACAAAGATCCGCAATCGTTGTCCGGACAAAATGAGCGGGAGGAAGTTGAAACACATCCTCATAAAAGGTGTGCGGTGACGGCACATAGCCGTAGACGAGAAAATCCACGATGGATCTCTTGCGCAATCTTGTCTCTACACCGGAAGCCGCAATGGCTTTTATTTCCGACGCGAAAGTTAATTCTTTTCCTTGCGACAGGTGTAAAAACAAGGGTTTTTTCCCTGTCGGATCCCGAGCCAAAAACACGACGCGACGGTCATCATCCCAAACCCCGAACGAAAACATTCCATCCAACCTGCCGAGCAGGTCCACACCCCATTGTTCATAGCCATGTATAAGAACTTCCGTATCCGTCGAAGATTTAAATCTATGGCCGAAATTTTCCAGTTCCCGTCGCAGTTCGGGGTAATTGTATATTTCTCCGTTATAGACCGTGACTATTTTGCCGGATTCGCTGGTCATGGGCTGAGCCGCGCGTTCGGACAAATCGATTATACTGAGGCGACTATGGGCCAGGGTCGTTCCGCCTTTTTGCCAGAAACCGGATCCATCAGGTCCTCTGTGTTTCAAACTCATGTGTCCCCTTCGGGCGGCGGCCATCTCTTCAAACGCCTCATCAGGGGAGTTGTAATACGGGCGGATTCGTCCGTAGATTCCACACACGGCTCAATGCCTTCCAACTATGGGCCTGGTGATTAAAAGGTTTTCCATGAACAAATAATCCAGCTCAGTGCGTAAAAACGTATTCACTGCGTTTTCAGGGGTGTTTACAATCGGCTCCTGAACATTGAAAGACGTATTGAGAACCACCGGAACTCCGGTCAATCTCTCGAATTCCTTTATCAGTCTCCAATATACCGGGTTGGTCTTCTTATCCACTATTTGAGGTCTCGCTGTTCCATCAACGTGAACAACAGCGGGAATCTCACCCCGCCTCTCCGGAAGAACCGAAAAAACCTCAATCATGAACGGAGCATCGATCCTGCGACCGAAATATCGCTCCGACGCTTCTTCAAGCATAGAAGGAGCAAACGGCCTGAAGGGCTCCCGCAACTTGATCTTCCGGTTGATTTTTTCTTTCATTTCTTCTTTCCTGGGATCCGCAAGAAAACTCCGGTTCCCCAATGCCCGAGGCCCCCACTCCAAACGTCCCCTGAACCAACCAATGATCTCGCCGGCCGCCAAAAGAGCGGCGGCGCGAAGGGGCACCTGGTCGGAAGAAAGCTCTTCGATGTTCAACCCCGCCGCGAGGGCGGCGGCTCGGCACTCCGACGGAGTATAGTCGGGTCCGAGGTAAGCATGATCCAGTGCAGGGCCTCTACCACCTCCGCAGAACTCATGCCACACGTGCAGGGCGGCTCCCAAAGCACCACCTGCATCCATGGCCGCCGGATGAAAATACAGGTTTTCAAAAGGAGTCCGATCCCGGATCTTTCCGTTCAAAAGCGAGTTCAAGGCGCATCCGCCGGCAAGACAAAGGTTTTTGGTTCCCGTCATCGCAGCCAAACGGCGCAACATGTGGAAGACCGCTTCTTCAACGGCTTTCTGCACGGAAGCCGCTATATCGAAATGACGATCCTCAAATGGTTCCCCGGTCCGTCTCGGCGGCCCAAGAACCTTTCGAGCCCTTTCGCTGTAACGGCGATGCTTTGCCAAGTGATGGTCAAGAAAAGTCACATCCAGCCGAAAACCCCCGTCATCGGTTTTTGTCAAAACGTGCCTCCCCAGGTAATCATAATAACGAGGATTTCCCCAACCGGCCATGCCCATGACCTTGTATTCATCACCCGCAAACATGTCAAAACCAAGGTAATTCGTGAATGCGCTGTAAAATTGTCCTATTGAATGGGGCAGCTTGATTCTCTTAAGCGCGGATATCTTTTCCCCGCGGCCGCGTGCAAAAAAAGTCGTGGTGGATTCTCCGGTTCCGTCGTAGGTAAAAACCGCAGCATCTTCAAAAGGCGAGGTAAAAAAAACTGAAGCCGCATGTGCAACGTGGTGCTCAACAAAATGAAACTTGAATTTTCCTCCGTATTGTTTTCTGAGCCTGCCGGGAAGGGTAAACATGGGAAGATAGTACCCCCTGACCTGTCGACCTCCCCTGGCGGCCCTTGCAAAAAAGAGATTTGCGCCCCGTGTTGCCAACAAAGCTGTGTGAAGCACTCGGTGGCCCAGTATCCACGGCTTCCAGTAATGAGCTACGCAATCAACATCCTGCATGGTGATGGAGGCCCGCCGAAGCCCATCCGCTACAGCATTTTCGGGAAAACCTATGTGATGTTTCCGCCGGCTGTATCTTTCTTCTTCCGCAGCGAAAAGAACCCGGCCGTCCTTTATCAACACGGCGGCTGATTCACCCATTGTTGCAAGTCCAAGAATATACATGTTTCGGAAGTCTAGGCGTGGTCGGCTTCTACGTCAACACCATGAAACATAGATATTAGCTGTTTCACCAAATCTACCTTTCAGCAAGCTTGACATCAAAGCAGCTATTATTCAAAATATGAGTGTATGGATTTAAAATAGAATGGCCGAAGTTTCTGTCATTTCGTGACTTCGTGCCTGCGCCAAGGGAAAGGGGTTATACCCATGAAGACTAGGTTTATCACAATAATATCAGCTGTTTTGATTCCTGCGTTCGTGCTTTTGCCCGGCTGTTTCGAAATGCCGGATAAAAGCAATGACAAGGGAAACAACAACAACGTAGAACCGGAACCCGTGGAAGCACCGGATCTGACTTCGATTTCAAGGCAATCCATCCGGGTCGGAGAATCATTGACGTTTACGGGAGACAATTTCGTAGATGATTTCAGGGCGGTTACCTTGATGCATTTCACAGGCACCTACTTTCGCAGCGACGGACAGGAAGAACACGTTGATTTCATGGTTCGGCCGGATGTCATGAACCAAACCCAAGCTATTTGGAGAAGTTTCGGACCATACGACGTTCCTTTTTCCCGCACAGGGGACCAGACCGGAACCTTCTGGGGTAAAATACAAGCAGTCAACGTGTTAGCAGACTCTGAAGAAGAATTGGTGCAAGCCGGTTCTCTTGCAGTGGAAATACAGGTTTTACCGTCCATCATTGTACGCTCCTTTCAGCCGACCGAAGCAGACTGCCTGGTACGCTCCAGCGTAGTGCTGGACCACATACCTTATAGGCTGGAAGTCGTTGCCGTGGGATTTACACCGGTTGAATACAAATACACCCTCTCCCCTGGAGCTCTCATGTCGCCGGATCCCAACGATCTGCCGTTTGAGGAACCGTTTGAAATTGTCCGCACAGCGACATCTAAAGTCGGGAGGCTGGGCATCAGTGAACACCTGAATTTCGCCCCGGTTCCGGAAGGCATTTACGGGTACAATTCCTGGATCAAGGTGGAATCCCGATCCGCCACCGGGGAAGAATACAGCTACCTCCTTGCCCTTACCGTGCGCCATCCACTTGTAGCGCGCTATTCGGGAAAGGTGGAAGTTGCGCAGATATACGACCCTGTGCCCGTTTCGGGATGCATGTACGGCGATGAAACAGGCAGAACCGTGCAGTATTCCGAAACCCATGAGGAAGTACGCGAGCGTGAAGTCGGGACCACGTTTACATCGGGATGGCAGCAAACCTATACCGAATCGCATACCCAATCCTACGGAGAAGGAGGCTCCGAAGCTAACCGCATCGGCTTTGCAACGACCGATGGAGTAAAATTCGGCTGGAACACGAGCACCCAAGTGTCAGGCGAAGTAGGAGTCAAAGGGCTCGCAAAAGTAGGCGTGGCGGTGGGCATGGGTGTTTCTTTTGAAGAAAGCCGCACGCAGACGGCAAGCGGCGATCACACGGTTTCGGCATCCTGGGATTGGAATCAGGCCCTCAGCCAAAGCCAATCCGCGTCTCAGTCAGTACAGCAATCCGGTACCGAAATATTCAAGGTAAGATCTTCCCAAAGCGAGAGTTTGAATTTCAAAGCCGATCTCCTTCCCAGAAAATACGGTGTCTTCTACCGCCAGACGACCAGGTTGATCCAGCGGGTTGAAATCGTGGCATACGATCTCTGTGGAAACTGGACGCATGTGGGGGATTTAAATTTGAGCATGTACGTTTTCGCGCCGGATTTAGCCATGGGCGATTCCTGCCCGCCTTTTCCGAAATCTAATTTATCCGAAGCCAGATGCCTGATCGCACCCTGTGATTGATCTTTCGCTCGGCCGCCCGCTCTGGATATGCCATGAAAATCCTGAATGTTTTCGTCATCTTGATATTTTGCTCAATAACAGGATGTTTTGATTCCATAGACCCCGTCAAACCGGTTCCTATGGATGGAGGCATCGGCGGATATGCAACTTGGGGAGTCTTCGCTCCGGGAATTGGAACCCCTCACACAGCGCATGACATAGAAAAATTGTTCGGACCTCCCAACGGAGATATGCTCCACTTGGGTACCGGGGGATTGGTGGATGTGACCTTCGGCGACCGATACGTTTACGATGAACCGGGTGTTGATATCAGGATTCACGGAACCTTTGATCCGGGGGAAAAAGGTTTTGTATATGGATCGGAAGACGGGGCCGACTTCCAAATAATCGGCGATGTCACCGAAGAAGAAATGACCATAGATATCGCCAGGGGAGGATTGACCAGAATTCTATTTCTGCGGATAATAGACGGATCGATCGGCAACGGCATAGAAATCGACGCAATCGAGGCGATCAATTTACATTGAGAATAGGGGCAAAGTGTTCGGATCGGATGCTGAAAACCCCACATCCGAAAAACATCAGGGTGCCTGTTGCTTGTCCGAAACGGCGGTGATAAAATGTATCCATGTTTCATTATCATTATCATTAACTTAACAGAATCAATTTCATCACTCGATGGAGCGATTCAGAGCGGAGCATGAGGACCCACCATGAAAAAAATTTTTGAACATTATTTCGTCAAGAATCAGTCCAAAGTATGCTCAGGTCCATATTGGGTTATTGCTATCTTGTCGTTTTTCGCCTTTTTACCGGCCTGCCTGGACTCATCATCCGGCAACAACGAAAACATACCTATTGATTCGGGCGCTTGCGAAGACGAGTGTCAACCGGGTGAAACCATCTGTGTAACAGGCGGCTACCGGCCATGCGGCGATTTTGACGATGACCCTTGTTACGAGTGGGGTCCTGTTGTGCCATGCAACGAAGGAGAGGAATGTGTCGACGGAGCATGCAAGCCGATTGAATTCGTAAACGAATGCGTGGAAGGTTCGGTAATGTGCACCGCGGACGGTGCCGGAATCCGGGAGTGTCAACACCTACCAAATCCAGGAATCTGGGTTTGGGGTGACGTAAAACTTTGCGAAGTTGATGAAACATGCTCGTGCGGCAGATGCCGGCGAAATTGCCTGGATGAATGCGCCGAGGGAACCCCGCGTTGTTTCGGAAACGGCTATCAAATCTGCGGAAATCACGATTCCGACGATTGCATGAAATGGGGTCCCGTCAATCCTTGCCCGGATGGCCAAACCTGTTCAAACGGTTTTTGTTCAAGTCAATGCTCAAATGAATGCACCGTCGATTCGGTGCGCTGCACATGCGCCGGCACCATGGTGCAAATATGCGGAAATTACGACTCGGATCCTTGTCTTGAATGGGGTCCTCCCAAACCATGCCCACTGGGCCAAACATGCTCCCATGGGGTGTGCAGCGCTTCATGCCAGGACGAATGCGATGCTCCGGGTCTTACCGACTGCACTCCTTACGGAACAAGCTACGTAGTGTGCGACGACCACAATCAAAACGGATGCCTTGAATGGGGAGCAGAGATCGATTGCCCGCCCGGGGAAACCTGTCACGATGGAAGCTGTGGCGATTATTGTGCTTGTGACAAAATGGAAGGTGTCTGCGAAGTAGCGACGCCTCATAGCACAGAACCTTGTGCATGCGATCCTGACTGCGTAACCAAGATGCCGTGTATAGCAGATGGATACTGCGATCCTTGGTGCACACCTGGTGAAGATCCCGACTGCGGATGCAATTGCGATTTCACTCCTTATTGTGAAGCCCAGGCACCCGACAGCACTGAAAACTGCC
This sequence comes from Myxococcales bacterium, assembly GCA_007131745.1. The sequence goes on along the minus strand of SLPX01000080.1, from coordinate 23,411 downwards.
CTTGCGACGTGGACTGTGATCTTCACATGAATGCATGTTCCGACGATGGATACTGCGATCCTTGGTGTCCGGAAGGCGTTGACCCTGATTGCGGAGTGGACCCTTGCCGCCCCAGATACATGCTGGTGGGAATGAGAAACGCAGATGAAACCTCTCTTTCGGGCGGTTACACCAACCCATCACCAGCCAAGGGAGCACCCTGGGTATTGCTCAGCCCGGGCAATTCCTCCGGCGAATCCGAATTCCAAGTATCGTTTGCAAAGGATCTCCTGCCGTGCGTAACAGAAATAAGAGTCAGAGTCTGGGGTTATGACGAATCATGGTTCGGTGGGGGAGCGCAGATGCATTTATACGATTGGAATAATGCAAAATACGATGTTTTGCCGGATGAAAGGGTCGGCTCACAGGAAGGCTGGTACCAGAACTCCGCGCACAATCCGCTTCCCTACATGTATTGCACGACCGGAAATTATGCAAAGTGTTTTATCCAGTTCAAGCTTCGCGCCGGCTGGGCCGACAAAACCCACTTTTGGGATGCATATGTCCACGTCTACCTGAGCAACTAAACGCGCTCACATTGACCGCCCTCTGAGCAACTAAACGCGCTCACATTGACCGCCCTGTGAACATGTTTGTCCGGATCTCAATGAGATCTTGCTTAATCATTAATCCTTTTCGGGTGGGACGATTTCAGCCGTCATCGCCGCCCATGTTTCAGGATCCGGAAGCGGCCTGCCTGCCGGAATATCATAGAGCTTATCTTCAGCAGCGCAAACCTGTTGGTTTTTCAGATTCCTATACCAAAAAAAGTATAGACCCACACCACTCAAGATGGTGATCAACAAGAAAAAAGTAAATTTTGTCCACGCATGGAACACAAAGCTCATGGCCAAGAGAAGAATACAGGTCTGAAAGGGTATAGAGAAACACAAGGCCAACACATCACTTATCTTTTCGGAAGTCCGCCTTTCATTGTCCGTCTTGTCCAGGTATTTAGACTCTGTTGCCATGTCTTCATAACGGCCCCATGTTCCCCATGGATTTATCTGTACGAAAAACCTGAGAAGAATCCAATCCTCAACCGGTTGAGACACGTAAGTTCCCACGATCGATGCGACAAGCGCGCTGGATAAAACAGCGGGAAAAGAGTGATAAAGCGGCCAACTCAACCATGCATTGAAAATCAAGGCTGCCAAAATACCGGCCGCTGTTCCGGATGCAAAACCGTATCCATTGAAACGAGGCCAATACCACCTTAGAACCAGCGGCACGAAAAGTCCTGAAGTAAGCCCCATGGTTACCAATCCCCAGATCATGTTTATCGAAGGAACAATCGCTGCGATAAGCACCCCCACAACACAAAGCGCTATTGTGGCGTACCTTGATACGGATACAAGCTGTTTTTGAGTTGCATCCGGTTTCATATAAGACTGGTATATATCTTTCACCAGGTACGATGCACCAGCGTTCAAGGTGGAATCAAATGTGGACATGGCAGCGGCCACCAGACCGGCGAGCACGAATCCCCTGACCCCCACGGGCAGCATAGTGCCCAGAACCACGGGAAGAACGTTTTCAGCGTCTCCTTGGATTACATCCGCGGACGGACCTCCCTGTTGGACTATGTGATACCCCATTACGACCAGGCCGGCCACCATAGCCCACCTGAACAACGCAATGATCACCGCCTCCAACGACAACAGCCCCGCCTCCCTTTCATTGCGGGCTGAAAAGAAACGTTGATCCGTGTATCCTCCCACGCCGCCCATCCCTTCCAGCATCGAGCGAAACATCCACATCAATACACAGAGCCCGAACATGGAAAAAATCGGCTCCCAGGTGGAAGGATCGTTTGCAAGAAGAGACCCACCCCCTCCTCCGGGTATTTCCAGGTTAAAAGCCATCAGGTCACTGGGAATATCCACGCCGGGACGCAGGGCAAATCCGAACACTGTTATGTACACAGCCGTAAATATCAGGATTACCATCTGCACGACATCGGTAAAAACCACACCGTACAGCCCTGACATAAGCGTGTACGCAAGCCCAATGCCAACCATGGCAGATGTGCACACTAACTCGGGCAACGGAACAAATTGGGTAAGAAACTTTCCCGCACCCTTTGAAAAATAAACGATCATCATGAGTGAAAACAGGACATTGGCACCAGCGCTCAGAATGTGTGCCACCTTTCCCTGTTTATCGGTTCCGAAGCGAAGTTTCATCCATTCGGCTGAAGTCATCACCCTGCTGCGACGCAGCCACTTGCCCAGAAAAATCATCAAAAACGCGAGAGAAAACCCGACCCCTCCGCGCATTTCCACCAAAAAACCCTTGTAGCCGAGTGCAAAAACAACCGCAACTATGATCATGGTGCCGGCCATGTCAAAGTTAGACGTGGCTGTGGAAGCTCCCAGAATCCACCAGGGAATCTTTTTACCTCCCAGAAAATAATCATCCAGCCCCTTGGATGCGGTTTTAGCCATCATGTATCCCACGATGACTACAAGAATCAGAAAACCTATGATGATGGTTGTATCCACGCCGGAGAGATACGTGCCGGTTTGAGCCAAAACAATATCCATTTTCATCTCCCTCTACTTATACATTCTTCCCATCTCAGAGTTGGGTATCTTCATCGACCGGCGCGGATTCCTCTTTGATCGCTCTTCTAATAGTGTCGTAAACTGAATCGTCCGCTTTTATGAAACTGCTTACCACGGATTCCAGTTCGCTACCCCTATCCGCGCCGTGTTTTTTGCGGTCAAATTCCAAAAGTGTTTCCAGGATTTTCGATCTCCATTCCTTGTCCATCCCCGGGCCCACGCATATTGCATCACTGGGAATCGGATCCGTGGTTGTTACCGTTCTAAGAGGTGTATAAATCTCTCTCCTCAACCTGTGTTCCTGAAAACTCATTCCATAAACAGCAGCTCCGTCGCATTTTCCTTCCTGCAACATGTTCAATGCCTTTTTATGACTGCCTGCCATGATCGTTTCGGAAAACAAATTGTCGGGATCCAGCCCCTCGGATCGAATCTTCATTCTGGGAAAAAGATACCCGGAAGTGGAATTTTTCGAAACCCAGCAAAAAGTCCTGCCCTTGAAATCTTGAAGCCCGGTGATTTTGTCTTCTTCCCTGGCTAAAATGAGTCCCTGAAAACTCTCCGCCTGCTGAAACCTCGGCATCGCCAAGACTTCGATTTCAGGATGCATTTCCTTCAACTCAACGTAGAGCATCGGAGAAATCGCAAGCAAATCGAACTTCCCTTCCAGGAGTTTTCGACCCAACAGATCCAAATCTTCTGATGTCCACATCTTCTCCGGAGTCTCTATTTTAATGGGCCTGCGGAGTCGTTTTTTCAAAAACTCCGTCGCATCACTATAAATCCTTTTCCTATCCTCAGCCGACATGTGTTGCCCCAATACAAACACCACCGGCCGCTTATGAATCGCAAATTCAATCAGCGGACAAGATGCCCCCTCATCCTTGGAAAAGCGCCCCCCGACAAACATGAAGACCGCGGTTGCCGCCAGAGCGAAAGCTCCACCGCCCAGGATCATCCACCACCTGAAACGATGTCTCCTCTGCTCCCTGCTAATCGAAACCGGGCTCTTGGAAGAAACTTCTTTTCCGTCTTTTTTTTCATCCATGGTCTCGGCGTTTATATTCCGTCCGGTTCCACCCGGTTTCAGCTTCTCTGTCCTGGAAACAATGTCGCCTGAAACGTCTTTCCCGCCCACGGCTCCGGATTCATCCACGTCTGCTGATCCCTCCTCTTTCCAACTACCGGAAGAAACCGGGGTCTTTGAGCGGGAAATGCGCGCAATCGGCCTCGTCGTTTCCAATTCCTTTGATGATTGTTTTGCTGCAATCGTCTCGGCTGTTGCGGTTTCGTCTTCGTCGATAGCCCGGACGGCGGCCGCTTCCGCGTAGGATACCCTTTTCAAGTCTGAAGATGAAACTGATATGTTGATATTACAAAACTCCGCCAGGTCGGAGGCGAAAGCCGCGGCTGTTTTGTAACGATCGTCCGTGCGACGGGCCATTGCTTTTGAAATTATCTCGCTCAACACCAACGGCGTCTCCGGCCGGATTTCTTTAACCGGGGGCGGTGGTTCGGCAAGAATCCTGGCCAGTATTTGGTTATAGTTCTTCCCCGGATAAGGCACCCTGCCGCTTACGCATCGATACAATATCGCCCCCACTGCATACAAATCTGCACGATGATCAATTTCCTTTTCCCCCCTCGCCTGTTCAGGACTCATGTAATGCGGAGTCCCCATGACAACACCAGTAGCAGTCAAGTGTTTTTGTTCCATTCGGTGCTCATGAATCTTGGAAATGCCGAAATCCACGAGTTTGACAAAATCCTTTTTCCCCTTTCCTGAAATCAGTATCACGTTGGCCGGCTTCAAATCCCGATGCAATATCTCCCTGGCATGAACAACCGACAACGCTGAAAGAAGCTGTATGCAGATCCTGGCCGCCCGAAAAGGATCCAGGGCTTTCTCCTGCCTCAACAACTGTTGCAGATTGCCTCCTTTCAGCAGCTCCATTACGATAAAGGGTGAACCATCCTCGGTTTCTCCCATGTCATATATTTCCACGATATGAGCATGCCCCGTAGCGGTAGCGGTGCGGGCTTCCTGTTGAAACCGCTTCATCGCGTTTTCGTTTTGGGCCAAAACGTTGTGAAGCAACTTAATGGCAACCGGCAACTGTATCACCGTGTTTTCGGCTTCCAACACAACCCCCATCCCTCCCTCACCGATCAGTTTCTTAACCACGTACTTGCCGGCGATTACGAGACCTTCCCATTCCTTTTGTTTTTTTGAGCCGTTTTCCTGCTCCACGGTTCCCTTCCTTCGCGGTTCAAAACTCGTCTCTGCTGCACAATCACTATGATTCTTTTACATGGCCTCCATTCGGCGATTCACCTTCTTTGTTCCCTTCAGACTGCGGGCAACCGAGATTTTTGTACCATGTAAAATACAGGACCACACCACACATCACGGCAACGGCCAAGGTCAAAAAGACCTTATCCCATCTGTGAATAATCAAATACATGGGACATACAAACAAGAAGAAAAAGAAACCGACTGCAAAGGGTATGGAAATGAAATCCATCTTGTTTTCCCGGCGAATCAGTTTCTTCTCTTCCTGAGACAGATCGGCTCTTGCCCTCGGCCACCACCCGAAGGGCCTGGTGCGACGATAAAAATCCGTGATCACATCCTTCGGTGTAGCAGCTGTAAGGTAAGTAGCCGCAACGCCGACAACAAGCGATACAGAACCTACGATCACAAGCTGGAAAGCTTCCGACAATTGGGGGGCAAAAAATTTCTGGGCCACGGCTGTGAGCACACCGCACAAGGTGCCTGCTGCATACCCCCAGCCGTTGTAACGTTCCCAGTACCACCTCAAAATGAACGGTATGGCCATTCCGCCGAAAAGCCCCATGGAAATCCAGCTCCAAATCTCGTTTATGGAAGTCAGCAAACTGGCCAAAATAATGGCAATTGCGGTCAATCCGACTGTTGCGGCCCAACTCAACCGGATCAGCTTCTTTGATGAAGCTTCAGGATTGATGAACCTCTTGTAGATATCGTTGATAAGATAAGCTCCGCCTGCGTTCACCGTTGAATCGAACGTGGACATTGCGGCTGCCACCATGCAAGACACCACCACAGCACGGATCCCGGCGGGAAAATAGTGCCCAAGCACTGCTGGAAAAACCATTTCAGGATCCTTGGGAATGGCCGAACCCAACCCGAGACCCAGAACCGCGACTCCGATAATAAGCGGCCAGCGAACCACAAACATGGCCATTGAGGACCCGGTGACAAGAGACGCCTCTCTGTCGTTCTTGGCAGCGAAAAACCTCTGGCTCGCATAAGGAATCAGGGGTCCGCCGAATCCTTCCATCACCATCCTGAGCGCCCAGAAAATCATCAAGAAACCAAGAGCGTTGTACTGCTCATATCCCGAAGGAAAATGGGCGCGCCACACCGGAGTCAAGTCCACCCACTTGTCCCAGGTCATAGAAGTATTGCCCGCCGCCTGCCATGCCTCCTGAAAAGTAGACGTATCTATGCCGTGCATGAAAGCAAGCACCGAAAGATACACAACCACAAAAAGAATCATGAATCCCTGGAAGACATCTGTGAAAGCAACGCCGTACAACCCGGAAAACAGTATGTGCACCGTTGCGACACTTGTAAAAACAATCGTACAAGTGGTTGGCCCCCATGGCAGATAAAGAGAAAGAAATTTTCCAAAACCCACGCAGAAATACACCATCATGCCGAGGACTAAAACCACCACAGCGACCGCGCTCACCAGGCGGGCCGCATCCGCGCCCCGATCCTTGCCGAAACGCACTTCCATCCATTCCGCAACGGTCATAACCCCGGCTCTTCGATGCCACTTCGCCATGAAGACCATGAAAAACGCAAGCGCCAAGGCCGTACCGCCTCTCATCTCCACTAAAAAACCCTGCAACCCTGCCATTGCGAAAAAGGAAGCTATCAGCATCGTCCCCGTGAGATCCAAATTGGAAGTCATGAACGAAATACCCAACACCCACCAGGGCAGCGATTTCCCACCCAGAAAGTACTCGTCTACGTTCTCGGAGCCTTTCTTCGTAAAATAAGCCCCGATAAAGAGAATGAACAAGATGTAGACGGCGATAATCAGGTATTCATACCAGACAAACATTTGTCCCCCTTTTTCATCGCTCCGATGTCACAACCTTCTCCTCTTCCCGTCTCTCCTTCGGTGGTTGCTCTTCCGTGCGCTCCGATGGATGCGTGACCTCGCGTTCAGGCTCCCCCACACCGCCCTCTGTCTTGTCGGATGGCGTCACTTCTCTTTCCTTGGCAATTTCCCGCATGCGCGCTTCATTCTTTTTAGCGGCTCTCTCTCTTTCAGCCTTTTCAGCCTTCTCAAGCTCCCTGGAGAGGTATCCGTTTGTCATTGCATCCAGCAGACCTGTCAATTCCTGCAGTCTAAGATCAAGCATTACAGCAGTCGCCGCATCCGCGGGCGGACTCATCAGAAGGTTGACTTGCAACCGCCTTCGAATGAAATAAAGTCGCGTGATCTCTTTCAGCACACCGTCCTGGATACCCACCATGGACGCTACATCAAGTTCTTCAGGGTTGAACACGAGTTGAGGCAGATTCCAGGTGGCTCGCACGCTGAACTGATATCCGACATTGATCTGGGTTTCCTCTTCCCAGGCTACATCCGGATACGCCGTGCGATATTGCGCCAATTCCATTTCACGGCGATCCTGGCCCATGTTACCCGTGAACCCAGCGCTGACAACAGGCATCCACGCCTTGTTTGCCGCTTTTCGTCTAAGCGAACGCAACCGCTCCGGATTCACCATGAAAAACTTGAGTGCAGCGTTCTGTAGATCCCTCAAAGACGGTTCGCTCGCAAAATACCTTTTGAGCCTTGCGGGCGTCCAACCCGAGGCTTCAACCCGCATGGGATACAAAAACACAACCAATAAAAAAACCAAGTACTTCATTTCTGCCTCCTTTTTCATCCATCATCCTGCCAATCACTGACAAAATTTCCAGTCTGAATACTCAATAGAGAATAAATCTCCCTCAATCGATTCTCATATGTAATACGCAACAATTCATCATCGGGAGGTGAATTGATCATCAACTCGCGAAGACGGGATCCTTCATCATACAGCATCAAGACCTTGTCCTGTATGTTCCGGCGCACCCACCTTGCCTGAACCGCCACCCGGCCGAACTGGAGAGTATCAGGGTCATGAAGAATCTTCGCCAAATCCCATCTGAACATCACGGAAAAAACATGATTTTGATTCATGAAAATTTCATAAAGCCAAGGATCCATTCCGGTGTACCGCCACTTTGCCAACCGGGCGTTCCTCGCATAATTGTCTGTCTTGTATGAATAGCTTATATCCACCAACGGAAGGAAATTTCTCAAACGAGCTTTTCTACGCTTCCTGCTTAACTGGGCCTGGTGAACATTAGCGTGCCTGAATGCCTTGTCCAAGACTCTTCCGACCGGGGGCAAAGGGGGTATTTCTTTCGCATCCAAACCCGCTTCAGATCCGCCCGTTTGATCGGTCGAACCACTCTCCCTGAAGGGCGACATCCGCATTATGACCCTGTCGGTAAGAATCCACAGGTCTTCGGGACTCTTTTCACTCAGAGCGATCTCGTTTATCCACCACTGACCGGTAGGCACAAAAAGCTTGTTCCATGTTTTACCGCTGTCGATGCTTTCGTAAAGATCCTCTTCAACCGCCATGTAAATATGGTTGTCGCTCAGAGGCGAAACAACCAGACCGCGGACAAAACGTCTCCCAAAGAGTCCTTCTTGAATGGTCTCCCATGTATCCCCGCCGTCGGTTGTCCTGAAAAGACCGTCCTGAGTCCCGATGTAGACCAAGTCCGGGTTAACACTTGATACCGCAAGCCTTTCGATTACAAAAGCTTCCCGAAAACCCGATTCCCTCAGGCCATATATCCAGGTCCAGTTTCGACCTCCGTCGGTCGACTTCCAAAGTCCCGTGCTGGTTCCCGCGTACATGATGTCGGGATCCCTTTTAAAAAATTCAATCTTTAAAACTCGGGCACCCCCAAGCGGAGTGCGGAAATCCTTGTCCCAGCTCATCCCTCCGTCATTCGAGACAAAGAGCCCTCCCAAGGTTCCCAGGAAAACTCTGTTTCCGTCTTTCGGATGCACCGCCACCCAAATAGTGTCTGTTTCGTTTTCGTTCCCGCCGAAAAAGACCTCGTGCCAACTAAGCCCGCTGTCTTCGGTCTTGAACACGCCGTAGGCAGTCGCCGCAAAAGCAACTTTCTCGTCGTTGGGATCAAACGCAATGTGATTTATGCGGGTAGGTATGCGGCTTCGGGATCCGCTGCGCATGACCAAGAACTGCTTCATGTTGATGGACCCCGGTGTAATGTCCAAAGGGGATCTCACCACACCAATGGAGGTTCCCCGCGTCGCGTATGGATAAGCATAGGGATAATCTTGCCATGCTTTTGTCTGACGCCCCCAATAGGCACGCGTCTGCGCCTGGAGCCTTCTCGCCGCCCCCTTGATGCCGACTCCCAGCACCGCGCCGTCCTGCCTGATTGCGCCGAAAAAGTTGGATTGGCTCGCAATCAACCTTGTTTCCTGCCAATACCTGCCCCCGTCCGTTGTTCTGTAAAGGAATCCGTTGGCCGTGGCAGCATACGCGACATCCGGATTAGTGGGATGAGCCGAAATCCAAGAAAACGTGATCGGCGGCGCCCATGGATCAACGTATGTGTCCCTTATACCAAACGTCAGGTTGTGGATCGTACGGGTGCCGATTCTCGTTGCGTCCTGCGAAATCTCTTCACCATCGAGTCCACCAATTTCATTCTTGCGGGAATTCGTGACGTCTCCCTTTGCCTGCTTATCTCCTCGGCCGGCCTCTCCACCCACAACCTCCCCACTGCGCGCTTTTTTCCCCTTTTTCCTTCTCATGCTAAGCGCGCCCTCGTTTTTCAGCTCGTCATTCCTGCACATCTTAAAACGCGAAACAGGTTCTAATTCCGGAGCATTCAGCCCGAAACCATCATCCGCCCAAGCGCTGTTACCCTGGAGCAGAAACAAAGCCGAAACGACAAGAACAGCTGTCCTCCGCATGGATCCTATGCAGACCTTTCTTCATGCACTAGACGACGAATTAAAAAATTCGGTATAGTCATCATTGTTCCCGGAAATATTCAGCGGCACATACTACCACCGGCCTTTACGGTGGGCAAGGTGTGGAAAGTCTGTAAGATGTGAAGAAAATGTCGAAAACCGAAGAATGATTCAAACTCAATTGATTCTTCTATTTCCCGCGTCTTTTTTTTAGCCTTCTTTTATGCTCCTCCCGCTTTTTACGGGCTTCTTCCTTTTGCATTTTTCGGTACCAGGCCCGGGTGGCTCTTTGACGCTGCTGATGAACCCGCCTCACTCTTTGGCGGTTGTAATCCCCCCTGTGTGGAATCGTTCCGATCCAGCGGTATGCCGGGTTGATCGATCCCAACAACGAGGTTCGATGCCGTCGATAGCGCTTTCTGTCCAATGGATGAAACACGGAAACGTGGAAATGATCCCTATGGCCGGTGTCGTAATCCGGAGTCAACACTGTTTCGAAGAGCCCGGAATAATCCAAGTCGCAAACCAACCCCCTTAGCAGCCTTGCCTGCCAAGTGGATGCAAAACCTTCACAGCTTTTGCGTGTTGCAAGATTTCTCTCGTAATCCCGGACCACTGAAATTTTCCTCCCCTTCGCGTTTACGAAATAATACATGTCCACAGCAAGCCCAAGAGCATGCCGGCTCAATCGGCCCGAACCGTCCACCCGTCGCCATCTATAGAAATCGCCGTGAATGACGGTGGTAATTCCGTTGGCGCTGAAAAGCGGCCCGGCCATCTGGAGAGCCAACGCCAACCTGCAATCCATTATCATTCTCCTGCGGACATTGCGCCCCCTGTAACGAACCCCACCAAGTGTGCCGCCCAGGACTTCCACCGGAGTGGCCACTCCCTTGTAACGATTCTTGGGCAAGGGTCGGAAATTGACCTTCATGTTCCTCAGCGCCTGTAGACATTTTTTGTCCTGAAAATCATCCGGCGCGGGCTTGTGATGAGTCGGAGTAAACCGGTACCTGCTTCTTCTCGCATAAGCGGAATTTTGCGTCATTGCAATCGAAACCGCGATGAAGAAAAGAAAGAGGGCGACTCGCTTGAAGACGGGTAACATGGAAATCAATTCACCTGCCGGTAAATAAAGACTAAAGAATTTCCTAAGAAACTCTTACACAACGAATCGTGTCATACTTTATTCCGGAATGGATTTTGTGCAAGGAAGTAGACTCTGCGATCCATCATCGAATCGGCGACTTTCGCCGATTCGATGATGAGAACGTGAAAACTCGGCGGACCTCGATCAGTAACCCGTTCCCCTTACGACGCCGCCCGCATACTCAGGATGATCAAAGGTGTAGGTCAATGTACGGATCATCTCGAGGTTGATCACGTAGTCCTTGAGTTGCTGCCTGGTCCTGAAAAAGCGATTGTATGCCGGGTTGGCGGGTTCACACGGGTCGCCGCACTGGCTGAGAGCTTCTTCATAGTTGTCTTTCAGGAGATTGGCATACTCGATTATCCGGGCACCGATGGAAACATCGTAGACCCTTTCGACCCTTTCCCTGTCCGGATACCTGACCGACTGGAATGATTTGTGTGAAATGGGATCCGTGAAGGTAACCAATTCGCACCCGTCTGTTTCAACATCAATACAATGGTCGAAATCATGACCTTCTACCGAACCCTTAACGAATACACGCCAGGCATCAATGAACTCCTGGCTGTAAGTCATCGGGAACATGGTCATGCCGAACACAGCGGTGTAGAGCTGCGTGGTGAACGTGTGTCCCGGATCCAGGTATGTGTCCTCAAAGGTCATGGGTCTTCCCATTTGTTCGGCCATTTCCTCGCAGGGTTCAAGATCCAACCTCGAGAAATTCACGTGCTCAATATGATATTCCCCGGTCTGATCGTCACGGCAAAGGCGCGGAGCCGAAACCGTGAGGTCGTTTGATTGTATGGCACCCATGAGTTCCAGGATCTGAGTCGGATAGAGCCTGGTGTAATTGATGGTATAGAGCCTGAAATCCTCCTGGGTATCCCGACCCATGAAGTAGTTCGTGGCCTCTGCAAGAGCCTGCATTGCAAGCGGCCTGTCATAGAACTGGCCGTAGCGGAGGCGCTTCAAGAACCACTGGTATCCGAGGTCGAAGTCCCACCGGTCTTCCCAGTATTTTCCATCCAGGATGTCGACGTGCAGAGCGCACATTCCCATGGCCGGATTTCCAAGGCATCCTCCATCAAGGTTGCACCAGTGTGTTTCAAGATCCTGCTTCCAATACGAAACTCCGTCCGGCGCGGTTCGCTCCACTGCATCGATTCCGCATCCGTAATATCCGGGCGCAGGCATGTTGAGGACCCGTGCAAAGGTTTCAAAGCCCCGGGCCACCGAAATAGTGTAATGGGCCCAGTCCTCGGTGAAGAACCTGTCGATATTACCGGGATCATCTTCGAAATAGTCGTTTTCCATGATGGCCCTGTAGAGCCCGTAGTACTGCATATGGTTCTGGAGAATGTTGAAGTACCTGCCCCAGATTCTTCTCAGGTAACTGTCCTCGTTCCAACCCCATGTATAACTGTCGCGCCCCCAGTTGTTGAACACATAGTAGTTTTCATAGGCCTGGATCTGGTTTTCGGTGATTTCGAAGAGATCCGCTCCCTCGTCAAAATAATTGCACCCAAGCGCGGAGTTTCTGAACTCGTCCGCGCAGAATTTGTAGGGAACCATGATCCTTGCGCGTCCGTCTTCTTCGAGGTTGTTATAAGAAACCAACGTGGGGGAACTGCCGCCAAGCCTCATCGGAACAATCCATGACCTAGGCCGCCACTGCCGGTTTCGATCCCTCACGTCAACCACTCCTTCGGGCGTCTGAGCAAAATTTTCCGGATCATAATGAAGCCGGTTCGACAAAATCGCTTCCGGCCCCACCCTGTAAAACCTGACCGGCGTCGGCCACGAGAAAGACCTGAAATTCTGGATTGTTGCCAGGGTTGACTGGGCGTCGTCTATATGAGGATTGATAGAATCGAAAACCTCGACCTGTCTACCGTATCCATAATTAACGGCCGCGATGTCCCACTTACCCAGACCCACGAAGTCCGAGTTGAACTTCGCGCCGTAATCCATGATTGAAGCCCACTGGTAGTCGGCTATCTTGTTCATGTTTTCCCATTCGGTCCTGGGTTGCTGGTATCGCTCCAGAATGGGCTCACCCTGCATCTTGGCGGATTCGACGCGCAGATCCCAGTACTCGTCTTTGTAGTTCATAGCATCGAACGACCCCCTGAAGTTGTGGCGCAGTCCGATGTTGTGACCCATCTCGTGCACCGCCACCGGGTCGTATATTCTGAGCCTGAGATCTTTTTTGATCTTCTCACCGCACATCGGGTCCGACGCCCACCTTTCAGTAAGATCCATGTCCACGTCTTCGCAATTGGGATTGGTTTCGGTGATCGCGCACCCACAGTGGTACCTGACCAATTCCTGAGCCAAACCTAAGGTGGATGGTTCACTGAACGGCACGAACTCCGCATACATATGAGTGTTTGCGAAGTGCGAGAACTTGATCTCCTCCATGGCCCGGATGTAGTTGACGTTCATCCAGGTCAGGGGAGATACCTTGTGTCTCAACTCGGCGCCGCCGATATCCGCGCCGGTCATGTTCAGTATGTGCTGTGGGCTGTATCCCGCGGCCACCAGGGTCGGTGTGCGGTTAAGCAGCATATCGTTGGTCATCATCATGTCTTCGACATACGAATTCCTCAAAAGGTTCATTCGCGCCCTGTCGGGACGTGTCCGGTTTCCAAACACGCCCGAATCAGTGATGACCCTGGCCTGAGCGGCCATGTATTGTCTTATCTTGGCAGGCGTGCTGAAATCAGGTTTCACCCTGCTTTGAATCGCCTTCGTCCAGCCCATGTCCATGTTCTGGTAAAGCGCCTTCACATCATCGGCCGACCATCTCTTCTTTTCCCAGGAGCGCTTTCGCGGGGGTGCAACGCTCTTCGATGATTCCCGGAGGCCCAGTTCGTATTGCATCTTCCTGACGAACTCGCCCTGGTAGTACCCGTGCATGTAATCGATCCACTGGAAATCCTCGTCGGTCATCATCCGAACCAAATCCCGTGCATAGACCGTGTAGCTGTCCATGGCCGCGCCGTAGAGATTGGATATCGCGGAAATGGTTTCGCCGGTGAGCGGATCCGCGAGGGGAGGACCGTATCCCAGGGGCGCCCACAATTGGGGGGGCTTCCACCACTGGATGTAACTGTACCTGATGTCTCCCGGCAGAACTTCGCGGCCCGCGGGCCCGCAAGCTTCGGGGTCGCCTTCCTGAACCGGGTTGTTGTGACAGGTTATGAATGTATGGAATGATTCCGCTGCTTGGGGATCGTATTCCGGCCGCGCTTCGCAGCGATCTTCTCCTCTTACGAGTCCCGCTGCTTCACAACCTGACATTCTCCACACCATGTCGTCGAACACGTCGGCCCACTGGCGGACCACCGCGTGCGAACGCACCTTGATATCCTCGGGCATCTCCTTGTTCAAGTAATAAGGAATCGTCCTGAGTTCCCTCTGATGGTAGCGCAACGGGTACTTCTGCTTGCCCTGCGAAGTAGCAAAGTGAACTTCGGCCCCGTCGATTTTGTAAAAACACGCGGGCAACGGAACATGCAGGAATTCTTCTTCCTTACCGCAGTCCCACTGCGAAGTCTGGGGATTATCGCAGGGACAAACGATTCCATCGCGTCCCAGATGTTCTTGCGGCATGTCATAAAGCCTGTGAGCCAACTTGTATACGGGTTGGTTGCCTTCTGAGCAAAAACATCCATCCGCGGCGCAGCTATAATTACCTCCCCTACATTGAGCGCGCGCATACACCGCGGCCTCCTCGGGAGTAGCCCTTTCCAAATCACTGTACCGGTAAGCCTTTTCAGATTGTATGAATATTTTCTTGTTATCGACTATGCAGCGGCAGGGATCTCCGTCTCCGGGACAATAATACACAGTCGCTCCTTCAATCGGCTCTCCATGCCTGTCGACCGGTACATCGCACTGTCCTTTGAATATTTCGGCTTCCTGTACCGTGTAGGCTTTTTCAAAGCTTTCCTTCCACAGGTTGAACCGGTTGATGTACCAGCGGATACCCTGTATGGTCACCCCGTAGTCGTCATCGTAATAGAGACGCTGTGCAAGAAAATACCCGAAATCATCCTGCTCCCGCTGAGTCCATTCCAGTTTCTCGTATTCGTGGTCCGGATTCTTCCTCCAAAAGGCATGTCTGATCGTGACTTCGGTGGAAGTACAGGAACTCAAGGATCCGTAGAAGAAACAATCGGGAATGCGGGTAAGCCCCATGAAATCAAAGTCAATCGACCTCATTTGAGGAGTCACGAGCACCTTGTTTACGATGTTGATGAATTCGGCATCCCCATCTTCATTTCTCTCCATCCTGGGAGCATGCGGATGCTTGGGATCGGTTATCACATAGCTGATTGGATCGGTCGTGACCGCCCTTTGCCACAAAAGCCCCTCCCAGTTTGAAACCAGGTTTTCGGCCCAATTAACCCGGATAAACTCCCGCTCGTACCAAGGCCGTTCAGTCGTCTCCCTGATCACGTTCGTCTCTTCACCCGTGGTGGCATTGTAATCCCGGATGATATCAAACTGGCTCTCAATCGCCCAGGCGCCGATGACTTCGCCCTTGAAATTCGGATCGTTGTACACAGCGTCGGTGTTGTCGATTCTTTCGTAGGCCAACCGTGCATAAAGCACTCTCTCCTGGATGTCCCATTTGATGATCGACACGTTCCACCCGGCCTCTCCGACGAAAGTAACCGAATGACCCATGTTCAAGTCGATCACCGTTGGAACGTAATACCATTCGCCGGTCAGATCCGCCTTC
This sequence comes from Myxococcales bacterium, assembly GCA_007131745.1. The sequence continues at coordinate 7,829 of SLPX01000080.1, read as the reverse complement.
GCGATGATATTGGGTTGAACATAACTACGGGGTGGGCGTTCCTTGGCGCAACCGGACGCGATGATCGCGGCGAGACAAAAAACAGCCGAAACTCTTGCAAAGCGCGACATTGACTATCTCCTCCTGTAAATAAAGATACAGTGTTTCTTGTTTTCCAAATTCATTCCTTTAATCTATCAACTGACTATATCTTCGTAGCTTTTCGCTTTTCTCTTCTTTACCGGTTCCTTCTTGAAGAACCGCTCCAGCATCCTGGCGGTATAAAAGGTCATGTTCAGCATGAACATGGTGTAACGATTGTAATTGGTCACAAGGAAGGGCTGCTGCCTGGTGCTGCTGTCCGGTTTTCGCTCGGGCGCGCTCGTAGACAGACCCATGGACAACCTCAAATAAGTCGTTGGATTGTATGACAGGCTGGCCGTAAACGACTGGGCCGCCCTGAATTCCCACGGCATGGGACGTTCGTAACCCCTGACATCGGCCGTGTTGTCACACACATTAGTGGTCGTGCCATTGCCCAAATCAAACTCGCAGTATTTGTCCGGCTGGTAGGGAGCGACCCAAATATGGGTGTAGTTCAACATAAGGTTGAAATCCCTAAGAAAATTCAGATTCACCCAAAGGCTGTTGTACACGGCGTCACGCGGATTGTAAGACGATGCCACGTAATCGAGATCGTCGCTTCCGGAAACGCCCGCGTTTTCCGCCTCCCAAGAACTGTAATTATCTCTTATGGAGGGTACATCGTATTTCCAGAAATAATGCACCCAGTAAAACCCGTATCCCAAGAACAGGTTAACGTTTGAAGGCAAAGAAAACGCTCGGGTCAACCCGGCATAAAGCATTGTGTAGGTATGCATTCCCTTGTTCCGGCTCTGAAGCGAAACCGGAAGCGCGAATCTGAATGCCGCGTCTACATTGATTCCTGTCTTCGGAATCTCGAAAAGAGACGTGTTCATCAAAGAAACGAAAATGTCCGAATAGTCCACCCTCCGGTAAGCTCCATCCACCGCCCTTTGCGTGCTCGAAGTATCCGATCTCTCAACATATCCACCGGTATCGGAGATCGGAAGATATTCCTGCTGGGATGTTCCGTAGTTTGGATTGGAAAAGCTCGTGCCTCTGAACCTCGGATCTACTCCGACCAATTCATTCTGCAACCTGAAAGCAAACTGAGCGCGAAAAGTATTCGCCACCCTGTTTTTCGGCCAGTAATGGCGTCCGAAATTCCAGTCCAACCCGAATTCATACCTCAGAAACCAAGCTGCTCCATCACCGGCCACGTTGATCGAATTGATCGAACCCAGATCCAGTCTCAACTCGAGTCCGTACGTTTGAAATGGTTGATCCTCCTCCTCCACCGTAACTTCGGCATCTTCTACCTGCTGTTCGGATTCACCTGCCCTTGCAACAGGCGCCGCCAGAAGACAACTCGCTGCCACCAGAAAAAAAGAAATACGAAACACTTTTGAACTCCTTCGGAGAAATATTTTTCGTTCTTCGCAGTTATACATGGGTTACAAGATTTAGGCCAACCCTGCAAGCCGCGTCAAGGCATTTATTCCTTTCCTACTGCCATGGCGTTTAGCCGCATTTTTTGGGGGTTTTCGCTGTGGCGCGACCGGGTTTTCGGCCGTTAATTAAGTAACGACCGTGTTCGGTGCAAATGCTTCGTCCGGTTCCAACCCAAGGCTGGTTCCCAAAAGAACGGTAATCATTTTGCGGAATAATCCATCAGTCATTGAAAGAGTTAACAAAACAACGGCGCGCGTAAAAACCAACGCATTATGAATCTTCATCCCGCACTCGTTCATGGAGCGAAAGATCCCGAAACAAACAATCGCAAGGAAACATGTCTAAAAGTTTTTTCCTAAATTCTTCGAGAAGAGATCTCACCCTGCACCACCCCTTCCCAACTTTGGTTTCCCTGGGGTTTTTTGCTTGACAAACGAAATCACGATTACCATACTTCGACAGTTTTTCCCAATGTAAAAAAGAGGTTAAGTTAAAAACCCACCGAAAAACATTATGCAACAAACGGACAACTTCTACGAAATCGATGCCAGGTCGAAAGCGCTGCAGACAAGGCTGAAAAAGGTCCCGAAAAGAATTCTCGAGGATTTCGACGAAAAACTCCTGGTTTCCTGGATTTATCATGACAATGCACTGGAAGGAGTGGTTTTATCTTTCCATGAACTAAAAACAGCGGTCGACGAAAGGTTGATAAGCGACAGCTCTCTCATACCTCTGTACGACGAAATCAGGGCTCACAAACAAGCAATCGATCACATCCGCTCACAGGCCGGCAAGCAACGCTTAGCCATAGGAATGTCGACCATAAAAAAGATTCACGCCATTTTGGTTGGGGATGAAGATCCATCCCTGCTTCATTACAGGAAAGAAAACCCCTTGCATCGCGTCTATTTCCACGAGATCGCTCCGCCGGAAAAGATATCATACCGCCTGCGCCGTCTCGTAGAATGGATAAAAAGCGACGAATTCAAAAAAGGGCATCCCATCCGCAGGGCTGCGTACATCCACCAGACGCTGATAAACATTTATCCATGGGCAAAAGACTCCGGAAAAGTGGCTCGTCTCGTGATGAACATGCTTCTGATTCGGGATGGATACGTACCGGCCATAATTCACGCAGTCGACAGGCAAAAGTACTACGAGGTTTTAAGGGCGGCGACTCCCACGCCTCTGGCGCGGCTCATCCGGGATGGTCTCGCCACGGCCATCGACTCCGTCCACCGGTACATCACGGAATGTGAAGAAAGCGAAGAGTTCAAAAAGCCCTCCACGTATTGACACACCTTTCATCCATCCCGCGACAACACAAGACAAACAGGATCTCATTGAGTTCCGGACAAACATGTTCACAGGGCCGCCGAGGGGCTCGTCAGGCAAGGCGCGAGCGAGCAGCCGGCGCAGCGTACTTGAGGTACGTGAGCAGGCAGCGCAGTGAGACATCGCGTTCCTGTACAAAATCCAGCTTGCTGGATTTTTACAGGCGCGACGACGAGGACGTGCCGTTAGGCGCGCCGCAGTCAGCGCAGCATGGCGAGATTGATCGGCGGTCAATGGGAGCATGTTTATTTAGACTACAAGTTTCATTCCGTCCCTCGCCCCGAAACACTCTATGGCTAAACCTGATTTTCTAATCAATCCACTGCATTCTTCCACCAACCCATCAATCATGTCATCACTCCTGGACGGGTCGTGATGAAACAGGCCGAATGATTTCACGCCTGAATCAATCGCCAGTTGCGTAGCCTGCAAATAAGTCGTATGGCCCCAGCCTCTTGTCCTGGATTCGTATTCCTTTTCTCCATACTGTGCATCGTGCAGCAAAAGATCCGCACCCTTGCACCACTCCACGTACCGTTGCCTCTTCAACCCGCCGGAATGTTCGAAAAACAATTCATTGTCTGTCAGAAATACAAAACTCTTTCCCTCCTCCACCAATTTGTAGCCGAATCCACCGTCAGGATGATTGAGCGGAATGGGAATAATTTCAGCCGACGCCAATTTCAATTTCCCCCGGCTCCAGTCTTCAAAAACAAAATCCGCGTTCAAATCCTCGAATCGCACGGGAAAAAAAGGAGGTTTCATCTGATGAGACAAGTATTTTAATCCGTCGACTTCTTCGGTCGCTCCTGCGATTACCTTGATCCGAAAACCCGGCATATATGCCGGTCTGAAAAAGGGAAAACCATGCAAATGGTCCCAGTGGCCGTGAGTCAAGAGAAGACAAATATCCTTTTGATCCTTGGCTTCGGCGATTCGCTCACCCAGAAGTCGAATTCCGGAACCTGCATCAATAATGATCACCGTCCCGTCCCGAAGACGTATTTCCAGACATGTGGTGTTGCCTCCGTAGCGGACCGACTCCGGCCCCGGCGTGGGCAGGGAACCGCGGCAACCCCAGATTCTGACTTCCATAAACCTCCTCCTTAAGCTTTCGACCCGGAACTCGTTTATCCAAAAGCCGACACATCGTAGCGTGAATTCCGGGGACAGTATACCAATTTTCGGAATTCACGCAGCAGTAGAATGCCAAAGAAATGGAAAATGGTTATACTATCCCCCGGATTAGCTATCAGCAAACGAAAGGGCAGAAAAACAATGACCAAAAAAGCTACTCGTAAACATGCGTCACGCGCGGGACGTCCCCCCGGCGTTCTTGTACAGGATCCATCAGCACGCCCGACTGAAGTTTCAGTCATTGCATACAGGAAAAACGAACTGACGGAGACAAGCTGGAAAAACGAAAAACAGGTAAATACACTTCGCAATGAGTATCCTGTGTTGTGGGTAAATGTATCGGGCCTCAAAGACCACGAAATCCTTACAAATATAGCAAAGTATTTCGGCTTGCACCCCCTGGCGCTCGAAGATATTGCAAACACCCACCAACGTCCGAAACTGGATGAATACGGACAAGACGTTCTTTGGGTTGCTCGTTTGCCCCGGTTGGTCAAGCGCGGCCCGGCAGGATCGAACCTGCCGGGCGACGTGGAATTTCTGCAGGTCGCAGTCTACCTGGGAGATGGATTCGTTCTAACGTTCAGTGAAGAACCCAATGAAGTGCACGAAATCATCAGGGACAGGCTCAGAAACGCGGGGGGGCGGATTCGTGAAAGTGAAGCCGACTACCTTGCCTACGCGGTCATGGACGTGGTCGTAGACCAGTACTATCCGGTTCTTGACGCTCTGAGTGAAGAAATTGAGGCCATGGAAGAGATGGTGGTGAGCGGACCACAAAAATCCGCGGTGAAAGAAATCTACTCGGCCAAAAGAAAGCTTATGGCGCTCAGAAGAAGCATTTGGCCATTGAGAGATGTGTTCGGCAGGCTGCTCACAGTTGGAGGAAGCAGGTTCAAAGACGAAACAAAGGTGTACCTGCGCGACGTTGCCGATCATGTCCTCTGGGTGATAAATATGCTGGAATTTTACCGTGAATTGGGTTCGGGGCTCCTGGAAGTCTACCTTTCGTCGAACGGAAACCGCATGAATGAAATAATGAAAATTCTTACCATGATAGCAACGGTATTCCTTCCACTCACTTTTATCGCGGGAATCTACGGGATGAACTTCAAGGGAGACATCTCTCCCTACAACATGCCTGAATTAGACTGGTATTTCGGTTATCCTTTAGCCCTGGGCTTGATGGCCGCGGTGGCCGTTGCATTCACAGTCTTTTTTAAAAGGAAAGGATGGCTTGGCGATCGAGAATAACCGCTGCAAGATGATGGGAAACCGGGAAGAGAATAGCCGAACCACTGGAAAAGAAACCGATCGGCCCCAAACACGAATGCATCGATTTTCCATAAACCGGTGTTTATTAAATTGTATTAAGAAACCGCTTTGTTCCTTGACTATTGAGCTTTTGATGAAAAATATTACTATGTGAGACAAGTTAAGCAGTGATGTATTTTTCCAAAACTGGCAGAACGATAAGGAATGCCGGAAAGAATTCAAAGTGCGTACTTTATGTGCATACATAACACTGGCTTTTTTGCTCGCCACATCAGTGGCTGGGTGTTCCAAAAAAGTCGAGGGCAAGAGCAAGAACGAAGAAAACCAGGCAGTTCCGGTGGCCGTGGAAAGCGCGGTTCCCACCACTATCAATGAGGAGGTTTACCTCGCGGGCGATGTTCATGCCGATGTTGAAGTCAGGGTTTTGAGCCTGGTGCCGGAGAGGATATTGAAGTTGGAATTCGAGGAAGGAGACCAGGTAAAAAAAGGACAACTCCTCGCCACGGTGAAAGCCGGACCTCTATATGCCGCTGTAAGAGGCGCAAGAGCAGGGTTGAGAGCTGCACAGACACAGGTCAAAATATCCAAGATCGAGTTCGAAAGAACCGAAAAACTGAGGAAAACCGGCACCGTTTCCATTGCAAACGTACAGAGAGCGGAGGCACAGTACAATTCTGCACGGGCACAACTCGCACAGGCGGAAGCCATGCTGAGTCAATCCTATTCCAATGTCTCGAACGTGAGCATACGCGCTCCGGTCTCGGGGATAATCGGGCAGAAGTTTTTAAACGAAGGCGATGTGGCCGGGCCTTCGGTGCCGTTAGCCACAATCGTGCAACTCGACCCGGTGCGCATCAGGGCGACCGTAACCGAGTTCGACTTGGTAAAACTGGAAAAAGGGCAGTCGGCCGTCATCACTTTGCCCGCGTACCCGGAGAGAAGATGGACCGGGACCGTGGACTACCTTTCTCCTGTCTTGGACAGGGCGACCCGCAGCGCTCTGGCCACTGTCCTGGTCGACAACAAGGATCACCTGATGCGACCCGGCATGTTCGCCGATGTTGTGGTGCAAACCGGTGTCCGGAAAAACGTGGTCACCGTGCCCGCGCGCGCGGTGAGCAGGAGGGTCTTGGCCGATGGAAAAGTGGAACACAGTGTCTTCATTGCGGATCAGAACACCGCACGCATGAAGAGAGTGGAACTTGGTATTCGCAAAGATGACCGGATCGAAATCCGCGAAGGACTGAACCCGGGTGACAAGGTAATCGTGCTCGGAAACCACCGGCTGAAAGACGGCACAAAGATCAAGATCGGAGACAATCCCCTGGCGAAAAGCATGACACAAACTCCATCTTCGGATGCCTCGGAACATTCGCCGGATGACGGCCCGGAAACAAACCTCTCTTCAGAATCATCCCGGCAGCAAGACACGGAAATTCAAGACAGTGACGAAACTTCAACCATACCGGCGGACGATGAATCCGGCAGGGAAGAGTAACATCGAGGGAATGAAGTAATGAGTCTGAGCCGATTCAGCGTAAGACGAGCTGTCTTGATATCCATGGTTTACATCGGAGTCTTGGGTTTCGGCATTTTTTCCTATGTTCGGTTGCCCAGGGATCTTTTCCCGGATCTCACCTTTCCGGTGGTGATTGTCATAACACAGTATGCCGGGGCCGGCCCCGAAGACGTTGAACAGCTTGTCACCCGCCCGATAGAAGGCGCAGTAGCGTCCGTCGAAGGTGTAAAAGAAGTGCGGTCCACGTCCAGGTACGGACTTTCACTCGTAAACATCGAGTTTTCATGGGGAACAAACATGGCCAAGGCGGAGACCGACATCCGCAAAAACATCGATCTGTTTGCCAGGAGCTTTCTTCCAGATGATGTGCAGGAACCCATCACGTTTGCATTCGATCCATCCTTGCAACCGGTAGCGTTCATGATGCTGAGCGGCCCGGACGGACCGGCTGCGGTTCGAAAAGCTGCAGAAGACATTGTAGAACCGAGGCTGGAAAGAGTCGAAGGCGTGGCATCGGTGAATTCCGCGGGCGGAGACCAAAGAGAGATCATCGTTGAACTCGTTCCGGAACGTTTGCGCGCGCTGAGCGTACCGCCCGAACAGGTGGTTAACGCCATTCGAACCGCGAATCTTCAGTTGCCCGGCGGGGCCATCAGACAGGGAGGACAACTCCTTTCAATTGACACCAAGGGACGCTTCGTAAGCGTAGATGAAATAAACGAAGTAATCATCATGAAACGTCCCCAGAGAGAAATCCGGGTAAAGGACGTGGCCAGGGTCAGGGATTGGTTCAAAGAACGCACCCAGCATGTCACCGTTGGAGGAGAAACCGCGGTGATGGTAATGGTCCGCAAGCAGTCGGACGCCAACACGGTCCAGGTGGTGGATCGCGTGCTGGGTCAGATAGAATCCATAAAACGATCTCTTCCGGAAGGTTACGACCTCCAGGTCATGTTCGACCAGGCCGAGATAATAAAAATATCCCTCGGAAACGTAATCGACACAGCGCTCAAGGCGTTCGTCCTGGCGGGAGTGGTGTTGCTCATAT